>NZ_JBTNDI010000009.1:0-125079 GCF_054511075.1 Arthrobacter sp. TMS2-4 | reverse complement strand
CGCGGTGGCCCTGCCCGCCGGAGGGTACTGGGACCCTCGTAATGACGACGAACCGGATACGGGGATACTCCCCTCCATGTGAAAACCAGTGAAGCACACTTCACCTACCGGGGGAAGGGCTCAGGCGGAGTTCACACGCAGCGGCAGGTCGAACACGATCGATCGCTGGGTCGGGACGTAGCCCATCCGCTCGTACAGTCCGAGCGCCCCGGAGGGATTGTCGGTGTCGACGCCCAGCCCGGCGTTCTGCATGCCCGCGGCCCGGTAGCGCCGCATCGCCTCGGCGAGCAGGGCCGGGGCAAGCCCCCGTCCCCGCCAGGTCCGCCGGACACCGAGCAGGTCGGTGTAGCCCTCCGTGCGGCCGAGCAGCCGCTCGGAATCGGGATCGTAACTGGCCAGCTGGTAGGCGGCGACCTCCCCCGTCGACGGATCGAGGAGAGCCAGGCTCCAGTCCGCCCGGAACTCCGGGTGGCTGACGGTGAACTGCCAGGATTCCTGGTCGCGGGGCTCACTCCCCCAGTGGTCCTGGAAGGCGTCGTTGTGGGCCAGGCGGACCAGTTCCGAGATGCCCCGGTGCGCGCCCTCCGCGAAAGTGGTGAGTTCCAGCCCCTCGGGGAAGGCGAGGTCCGGAATGGGCTGGTCCAGCGGCCTCGTCATCTCGGTGAAGTATCGGACGATCCTGCTGCCGCTCGCGGTGAGCAACGCCAGGTGCGAGGCATTGCGTTCCTCGACGTAGTTCCGGAAGATCCCCTCCGTCGCGCCGGTCTCCCGGAGTCGCATCTCCGCGCGCCACGCCTGCCAGCCGAGGACGGCTCGGCCGATGCCGCGGCCGCGCCACGCCTGATCGACTCCGCCCGCTCCGTGGATCAGCGACGAGCCGGGATTCCGGGACAGACGCCCGAAGGCACGCGGTTCGCCGTCGGTGTCGAACCCGGCGATGGTGTCCCTCCGGGGATCGTTCTTCGAGGCGCGCAGGGCCTGCTCGAGGTCCGCGCGCTGTTCCACCCAGTCCGGCTGGTCCTCCTCGGCGATGCGCTGGATGAGCGCGTGCCAGCGGGGGATGTCTGCGTAGGTCAGCGCCCGCCACAGCAGCTCCTCGGGCAGAGGTGGAGCGGCCGGCGCCTGGCCGGCCGCTCCGGCGTCGGGTCCGGACGTGGAGGGCGTCATCATGGTCCCAGCCTATGCGAGGGCACGTGCACGGACCCTCACCGCGGCAGGACTGGACACGCCGCGGTGCGCCCGACGCCCCTCCGCCGCGACGCTCAGGAGCCCACCATGGCGTCCCCTTGCGCTCGATCGCGGGCGGGAGGGTCCAGCACCACGACGTCGTCGCACAGGGCGGCCTCCGCAGGATCGTGTGTCACGAGCAGCACTGCCGTGTCCGGCAGGCCGCGCCGCAGGTCCTGCAGCAGGGTCCGGGCACCGTCGGCGTCGAGGTGCGCGGTCGGCTCGTCGAGGAGGACGACGCCGGACCGCGTCAGCAGGGCGCGCGCCACGGCGAGCCGCTGCCGCTGGCCGCCGGAGAGGCGTGAGCCTCCCGCCCCCGCGGGGGCGTCCAGCCCGCCGTCGAGCCCGTGCACCAGCCCGGTCAGCCCCACGGCGTCGAGGACGGCGTGCAGCTCGCCATCCGTGGCCGGGTCGCCGGGTGGTCGGGCGAGCTGCAGGTTGGACCGCAGGCTGGAGTTGAAGAGGTGGCTCTCCTGCGGGCACCAGGCGATACGCGGCATGTCACCGCCGTCCCCGGACACCCCGTTCAGGAGAAGCGTCCCGCGCTCGAGGGGGAGAAAGCCGAGCAGTGCGCCGATCACGGTGGACTTCCCGCTGCCGGAGGGGCCCGTGAGCCCGGTCCAGCGCGCCGGTGCCACCTCGAGATCCACGCCGGCCACCACGGGACGCCCCGGCTCGTAGCCGATACTCGCGCGGCGGAGCGCGGCGGACCGGACGACGGGCCGGACGCTGGCAGGCCGGCTGCTCGGAAGCGCCGTGCCCGCATGCGGCAGGTCGTCCTCCCAGCCGGCAGGGCTCAGGTGCGGGACGATGCGGCGCGTGACGGCCGCCAGGGGCCCCCAGTGCTGCACGGCGGACGTGCCGGCGAGGAACGGCTCGATCAACGCGAGCTGCATGAGCACGAGGACGGCCGTGAGGTCGGCGGGCTGACTGCCGGCGCCGACGAGGATGCCGAGCGAGGCCGCGCAGCACGCCGCGACGATCACCGCCGCCGACGCACCCGCCGCCGAGGCCGAGCGCCGCGCCGCCACCGCGACCGCCCCTCCGAGCTCACGGGTCCCGGCGAGCGCAGGCCGGTGCACGCCGTTCACCCGGAGGTCGGGGGCAGCCCGCAGGAGGCCCGTCACGCGTTCGAGGCCCTGTGCCCGGAGCCGGACCGCGGCGGCGCCCGCGGCCTGCTCGCGCAGGACGGCGACGGCGGGCGCGACGACGAGGGCCGCGACGACGGACAGGGCCTGCCAGCCGAGGGAGGCGGGGTGCAGCACGGCGGTCGTGACGAGCGCGACGATCCCGGTCAGCGCCGAGGTCACGACGGGCAGCAGGGCGCGTGCGGACAGGTCGCGGAGTTCGTCGATGTCCCCGACCAGCCGTTCGATGCCCCCGGACCCGCGGGCGATCGTCCGCCATGACCGCCCCGTGCCGAGCATGCCGGTCCAGAGGCGCAGCCGCGTGTCGTCCGCACGGTGGAACACGGCGCGGTGCAACCAGAGACGTTCCTCGTAGCGCAGCAGGGAGCGGCCGATGCCGAAGAAGCGGACGCCGACGATCGCGGTGAGCAGGTACAGGATGGGTGGCTGTTCGGCGGCCCGGACGATCAGCCAGCCGCTGAGCGCGGTCAGGGCGACGGCGAACACCGACGCACCGAGCCCGAGCCCGGCGGCCGCGAGGAACCGCCGGTCCCACGGCCGGACCAGGGCGAGCACATCACGCGCCATGGGGAGCCAGGACGTGGGCCCCTGCGGGCGGCGGCGGCCCGCGTCCGTGGAGGAGGTGCCGCGGCCGGGGCCGCCGGGCGTCGCGGCCCGGCCCTCCGGGGCCCCATCCGCACCGCCCGGGGCCGAGGGCGCGTGGTTCGCCCCAATCGTCGTGGTCGCCGGCTGGATCGCCGTCCGGACGGCGCCCGTCGACGCCCTGGCGCCTCCACGTGCGGGCAGCCCGCCCAGGTGCACCTCGGTCGATGCGAGGAGCGCAGTCCTGTCGTCGTGCGCGATCAGGAGGACGGTCAGGCCGTCGCGACGCGCCCGCACGGCGGCGCGGATGGCGCGGGATGCGTCGTCGTCCACGTGGGCGGTCGGCTCGTCGAGGAGGAGGAGCCTGACCGACGGGTCCTGCGCGCGCAGGAGGGCGCGGGCGACGGCGACGCGCCGCAGTTCGCCCGGACTGAGCTCGGTGCTGCGGCGGTCCGCTAGTCCGGCGGCACCGACGGCGGCGAGCTGCGCCTCGAGAGCCGGCGATCCGGCGGGAAGCCCGGCGTAGAGGGCGAGTTCGGCGCGGACCGTCTCCATCAGGAGTTCGGGGTGCTGCGGGACCCACGCCACCGCGTCCGGCCCGAGCCCCGTCACCCGGCCCTCGAGGCGGAGACCGGGAGGCACGGCCGCTCCCCCGGCGAGGGCGCGCATCAGGGTGGACTTCCCGGAACCGCTCGGGCCCCGGAGCGCCGTGACGGTCCCCGGGTCCAGGACGAGGTCGACCCCGGCGAGGACCGGCCCGAGGACGCCGTCGTACCGGGCGGCGAGTCCCTCGACGCGGATGGCGTCCGGCCGGCCGGTCCCGTCGTCCGCCGACCCGGCGCGGACCAGCTGGTCCTCCGGCGCGGGTCCCGGGGCGTCGATGACCGCACGGACGCGTGCTCCGGCCTCCTCCCCGTCCTCGCTGGCGTGGTGGGCCGCCCCGACGTCGCGCAGCGGACCGTAGCACTCGGGCGCGAGGATGAGCGCGATCAGTGCTGTCTCGAGGCCCAGGTCGCCGTGGATGAGGCGTACGCCCGCGAAGACCGCGACGACGGCGACCGAGATGGTGCTGATGAGCTCGAGAGCGAGGGACGACAGGAAGACCGTCCGGAGGGTGGTCATGGTGCGCGAGGTGTAGGTCCCCGCGATGTCCCGGAGGGCGCGGGTCTGTTCGCCGGCGCGGCCGAGCCCGACGAGGACGGGCAGGCCCCGCGCCAGTTCGAGCAGGTGGTCGGACAGTCGGCCGAGAGCGGTGGTGGCCTGCTGCGTGTGCTCCTGCGTGTGGAGGCCGATCAGCACCATGAACACGGGCACGAGCGGCACCGTGAGGACGATGATGAGCGCGCTGACCCAGTCCGCGGCGAGGATCCGTGCTCCGATGAGTAGCGGGACGACGGCGCACGTGATGAGGGCGGGAAGGTACTGCGTGTAGTACTTGTCGAGCCCGTCGAGTCCGCGGGTGAGCAGCACGGCGAGGGACCCCGTACCGCTGCCTGCCGCGGCAGGCGTGGTGCCGCCGTCGTCGAGCAGGCGCAGGAGTGCCGCCTCGCGCATCCGCTCCCGGGTGCCGAGAGCAAGGCGCGCGGCGGTCGCGTCCTGCCCCCACGCCGCGGCGGTACGCAGCCCCGCGCCGAGGATCCCCTGCAGCAGCACGCCGCGGACGTCGAGGGACCCGGCGGCGAGGGATGCGATGCCGAGGGCGAGGGCCTGCGCCACGAGCACCAGCCCTGCGGCGCGGACGGCGGCGAGGACCCCGAGGAGGTACAGCGCCGCGGGCGATCCCGCGGCGCCCGCGGGCCCTCCGGCCTTCAGCGTGGCCAGGGGCGAGACGCGTCGGCCTCCCGGCGCGGTGTCGACCCCCTCCCGGACCGGCGGAGCGGTTCCGGCGTCCAGCCGTGGTGCGGTGGTGCCGACGACGCCGCTCACAGTGCGGTGACGGCGTGCGCCGCCGGGATGCTCGACTCCGAGACCCGCCGCCGGAAGACCCAGTAGGTCCATGCCTGGTAGGCGAGGACCAGTGGCACCCCGAAGCAGGCCACGATGCTCATCAGGCCGAGCGTGTAGGGCGAGGACGATGCGTTCTGCACGGTCAGGTCGAACGCGGGATCGATCGTGGACGGGAGGACCACGGGGAACACGGCGCCGAAGATCGACCCGACCAGCGCCAGCATCGACAGGCCCAGCGCCGCGAAGGCACGGCCGTCGCGCCCGATCGACGAGAACCGGTAGGAAGCGGTCAGCCCGGCGGCGGCAACCACGACGGCGAGCCAGGTGAGCGCCGACCCCGTGTCCAGCTGGACCAGGAGCGCCCACGCGAGGAACGGGAGCATCGCCGGCGGCAACAGGCGGCGGAAGAGGCGGTCCGCCTGCTGGCGGACGCCGCCGTCGGTCTTCAGGGCGATGAACGCGGCGGCGTGGAGGAGGCAGAACAGCACGACGGCGGCCGCGCCGAGCAGTGCGGGCCAGGTGGCCCAGGCGAACGCGCCGCCCACGCGGTCGCCGTTCTCGTTCAGCGGAAGGCCCGTCGTCGTCAGGGCGAGTGCTGCCCCGATCCCGGCTGCCGCGGCGAACGACCCGAGCGCGATCGCCCAGTCCCAGCCGGTGCGCCACGTGTCGCTGTGCCGCTTGCCCCGCCACTCGAAGCCCACGGCGCGGAAGATCAGGCCGAGCAGGACGAGCAGGAACGGCAGGTAGAGCGCGGACAGCAGGGACGCGTACCAGTAGGGGAACGCGGCGAACGTGGCGCCCACCGCCGTCACGAGCCACACCTCGTTGCCGTCCCACACGGGACCCACGGTGTTGAGCAGCACACGCCGCTGCGTGTCGGTGCGGGCCATGAGCTTCATCAGCATCCCCACCCCGAGGTCGAAGCCCTCGAGGAAGAGGTAGCCGGACCACAGCACGGCGATCAGGACGAACCAGAGAGTGGGCAGGGCCTCGGTCATCGGGTCCTCTTCCGTGCGGTCGATGGGGACAGGGCGTCGGGGACGTCGGTCACGCGCCCGGCGGGCAGGTCAGTACGCGAACGCGAGGACATCGCCGTCGTCCTTCCTGCCGTCCTCGGACGCGTCCGCGTCGTCGGCGTGTGCGAGTTCGGGCATCGCGGAGGCGGTCCCGCCGCGGACGTAGGTGACGAGCAGCTTCACCTCGACCACGAGGAGGGCCGCGTACACGAGGGTCAGCATGACGAGCGACGTGATCAGCTCGGCGACCGACACGCCGGGAGAGACCGCCGCGGCGGTGAACATGAAGACGCCGTCGACGCCGGTCGGATCCGGATTGGGTGCGACGACGAAGGGCTGCCGGCCCATCTCGGTGAAGACCCAGCCCGCGATGTTGGCCCCGAACGGCGCCAGGATCCCGAAGACCGCCAGCCGCATGAGCCAGCGCGACTCCGGTACGGTGCCCTTCCGCAGCACCCACAGGGCCCCTGCGGACGCCGCAGCGGCGATAGCCCCGAACCCGATCATGATGCGGAAGCCCCAGTAGGTGACCTCCATGACCGGCAGGTAGTCGATCTCGGAGCCGGCGAGGTCCCCGTACATCGGGTCGTCCGGCAGGGTGGTGCCGTACTTCTCCTGGTATTCGGGCAGAAGGGTGTTGACACCCTTGACCTCGGTGGTCAAGTCGCCGTTGGCGAGGAAGGACAGCACCCCGGGCACCTCGATCACGGCGGTGATGTCGTCACAGCTCTGCGCGCCGAGATTGCCGACCGAGAGGATGGAGAACCCGGTGCCGTCGTGGCATGCCGCTTCCGCGGCCGCCATCTTCATGGGCTGCTGGTCGAACATGAGCTTGGCCTGCAGGTCGCCGGTGATGCCCGTGCCGGCGAACGCGATCATCGCGACGACGGCGCCGGCCCTCGCGGAGCGCAGCCACACGGTGTGATCCGCAGCATCCCTCGGGCCGCCGCCCGCACCGACGACCACCGTGCCGTCCGTGCCGACGGTGTCCAGCCCGTCATGGCGCCTCTTCCACAGGTGGTACCAGCTGATGCCGAGGAGGAACGCACCGGCGACGGCGAGGCAGCCGAAGAGCGTGTGCGGGAAGGCGACGAGGGCCGTGTTGTTGGTGAAGACCGCCCAGGCGTCGACCATGACCGGCCTGCCGTCGACCAGCTCGACGCCCACGGGATGCTGCATCCACGAGTTCGCGACGATGATGAAGTACGCCGAGAAGACGGACGCGAGCACCGCGATCCAGAGCGAGAAAAGGTGGACCAGGCGCGGGAGCCGCCCCCAGCCGAAGATCCAGAGGCCCAGGAACGTGGACTCGACGAAGAAGGCCAGGAGCGCCTCCATCGCGAGCGGTGCGCCGAAGACGTCTCCGACGAAGCGGCTGTACTCGCTCCACGCCATGCCGAACTGGAACTCCTGCACCAGGCCGGTGGCGACGCCCACGATGAAGTTGATGAGGAAGAGCTTGCCCCAGAACTTCGTCATCCGGAGGTAGTGCTGCCGGCCGGTGCGGTACCAGAGGGTCTGCATGACGGCGACCAGCAGACCGAGTCCGATGGTGAGGGGGACCATGATGAAGTGGTAGACGGTCGTGATTCCGAATTGCCAGCGGGCAATCTCCAAGGCTTCCATCGGGCCCTTTCAGCAGTGCAGCGCGTCGATGACGACGGAACTTCTACGGCTTGTAGAACTTGTTCTTCTACACATCGTAGAACACCTTCGGGGGCTCTTCTACATGGAGTAGAATTGTTCGCTCAGAGGTTGTACTTTAGAGGTACCACGCTTCGGCACTCGTCGCCGGGGGCGCGTCCCGTCCATCGACGGACACGGGACGCGATTGATCGAAGGAAAGAACATGGCAACGCTCGGAGACCTGGAACGCACAGTGATGGACCTGCTGTGGACGACACCGGAGGCGATGACTGCCAACGAGTTGCGGGACGCCATCGCCGAGGCGCCGTTCGGAGCCGTGGGACGGGAACTGGCCGTCACGACGGTCCTCACCGTCCTGTCGCGGCTGGAGAAGAAGGGCCTGGTCACGCGTGAGCGCGACAGCCGTCCGCACCGGTACATGTCGGTCACCAGCCGCGAGGACCACACGGCCGAGCTCATGCACGAGGTGCTCGTGACCGCACCGGACCGCGAGGCCGTCCTCGCCCGCTTCATCGGCAGCGTGTCGGAAGCCGAAGCACAGACCCTGCGCAAGCTGCTCGGCGGCAGCTGACCGGCTCCGTGTTCTGGGCCTCCTACCTGCTCGCGGCTCTCGCGATCATCCTCGCGTGGCCCGCACCCATCGCGCTGTCGCGTGCCGCATGGCCGGCGAGGGCACCGTTCACGGCCATGGTGCTGTGGCAGTCGATAGCCCTGGCCGGTGGCCTGTCCATGATCGGCGCCATGCTGGTGTGGGGCCTCGAACCTCTGGGTGACAACCTCGTCCAGGCGTCGGCGGCCTTCCGGAACATCCTGCTCGACGGCGGATCGGCGGGATCCCTCGGCGTGATCCACGTCTTCGCGATCAGCGCCGCGATCCTGCTCTTCGCGCACCTCGTCTTCACGCTGGCCCTGACCTTCGTGCGGATCCACCGACAGCGGCGACGACACCGCGAGATGCTCACCCTCCTCAGCTCCCCCGCCGCCGGCCAGCCCGCGACCCTCGTCATCAAGCATCCCGCGCCGGTCGCATACTGCCTGCCGGGCGGCGCCCGCTCCGTCACCGTCATGTCGGACGGGTTGATGGACCTCCTCAGCAAAGAGGAGCTCGACGCCGTCCTCACGCACGAGCACGCACACCTGCACCAGCGGCACCACCTGTTGCTGTGGGCCTTCGCCGCCTGGCGGTCGGCATTGCCCTGGCTGCCCACCTCCCGACTCGCACAGCAGGCCGTGAGCGAGCTGATCGAGATGCTCGCCGATGACGAGGCCCTGCGTCACGTGGACGAGCCGACGCTCGTCCGTGCGATCGCCATCGTGGGTGCGGGAGCCGCGCCGTCGGCTCCCGATAGCCTCGATGATGCACTGGCCGACGAGAGCGGGATCCCCCTGGCGACCATGAGGGCAGCGGTGACCGGCGGGACTGCCGACGTGGCGTCGACCGTCCCCCGCCTGCGCCGGCTGCTGACTCCCCTGCCCCCGCTCGGCCGCCTGCAGCAGGCGCTGGCCCTGTCGTCGGCCGGGCTGCTGCTGGTGGTGCCCCCGCTGCTCCTGGTGGCCCCCGAGCTGCTCGGCTGAGCGCTCGTCAGGCGTCGATGCGGTCCCGGTCGAGGGATGCTGCGCCTGCGACGATGAAGTCCTTGCGCGGCGCCACGTCGCTGCCCATCAGCAGGTTGAAGACGCGCTCGGCGGATTCGGCCTCCTGGATGCGCACGCGCCGCAGCGTCCGGTGGCGTGGATCCATGGTCGTCTCCGCGAGCTGGTCCGCATCCATCTCCCCGAGCCCCTTGTAGCGCTGGATCGGCGACTTGTAGCGCTTCCCCTTCTTCTCCATGGCCGTGAGGAGCCGCGTCAGTTCCGCTTCGGAATAGGTGTAGATCATCTCGTTGGCCTTCGAACCGCCGTTGATCACCTCGACGCGATGCAGCGGCGGGACGGCCGCGTACACACGGCCCGCCTCGACCAGCGGACGCATGTACCGGAAGAAGAGGGTGAGGAGCAGTGTGCGGATATGGGCGCCGTCGACGTCGGCGTCGGTCATCAGGATGACCTTGCCGTACCGTCGCGCGTCCAGCTGGAAACTCCGCCCGGAGCCCGCCCCGATGACCTGGATGAGGGCCGCGCACTCGGCGTTGGAGAGCATGTCGCCCACCGAGGCCTTCTGGACGTTGAGGATCT
The DNA here is from genome assembly GCF_054511075.1 of Arthrobacter sp. TMS2-4. Lineage (NCBI taxonomy): Bacteria > Bacillati > Actinomycetota > Actinomycetes > Micrococcales > Micrococcaceae > Arthrobacter > Arthrobacter sp. TMS2-4. Next base: position 115,337 of record NZ_JBTNDI010000009.1, on the reverse strand, counting down.
TGCCCCGGATCGGCAGCAGCGCCTGGTAGTCGGACGAGCGGGCGTTCTTGGCGGTACCGAGCGCGCTGTCGCCCTCGACGATGAAGAGTTCGGACCGCTCCGCGTCGTCGATCCGGCAGTCGGCGAGCTTCGCCGGCATGGAGGACGTCTCGAGCGCGTTCTTTCGCCGCTGCGTCTCCTTGTGGACCCGCGCCGAGATGCGGGACTTCATTTCCGCGACGACTTTCTCCAGCAGCAGCGCCGACTGCGCTTTGTCGTTCCGCGCCGAGGAGGAGAGCCGGGCCTGCAGTTCCTTCTCGACGACCTTGGCGACGATCGCCCGGACAGCGGAAGTCCCGAGGATCTCCTTGGTCTGGCCCTCGAACTGGGGCTCGGCGAGGCGCACGGTGAGGACGGCCGTGAGCCCGGCGAAGACGTCGTCCTTCTCGATCTTGTCGTTGCCGGCCTTGAGCTTGCGCGCGTTGGCCTCGATGACCTTGCGGAAGGTCTTCAGGAGCGCCTGCTCGAAGCCGCTCTGGTGCGTGCCGCCCTTGGGTGTCGCGATGATGTTGACGTAGCTGCGCACCGTCGTCTCGTAGCCGATGCCCCAGCGCAGCGCGATGTCCACCTCGCAGTCGCGCTCCACCTCCGCCATCTGGCTGTGCCCCCGCTCGTCGAGGACGGGCACGGACTCCTTGAAGCGGCCCGAGCCGTGGAACCGCCACACATCCGTGACCGCCGCGTCCAGGGCCAGGAACTCCGCGTACTCGGAGATGCCGCCGTCGTGCTGGAACACCTCCTCCACGGGGCCGGACTCCGCCGGCGTGCCCGGCAGCCTCCGCTCGTCCCGGAGCGTGATGCGCAGGCCCGGAACCAGGAAGGACGTCTGCCGGGCGCGGGTCTGCAGTTCCTCGTAGGAGAAGGTGGCGTCGGGTGTGAAGATCTGCCGGTCGGCCCAGTACCGGATGCGCGTTCCCGTCACGCCCCGCTTGGCCGTCCCGACGACCTCGAGGCGCGACCCGTCGAGGAAGGGCTCGAAGGGGGCGGTGGGCGACGGCGTCCTGCCGTCCTTGAAGATGCCGGGCTCCCCGCGGCGGAAGGACATGGCGTAGGTCTTGCTGCCGCGGTCGACGAAGACGTCCAGGCGGGAGGACAGGGCGTTGACCACGCTCGCGCCGACACCGTGCAGGCCGCCGGAGGCCGTGTACGAGCCACCGCCGAACTTGCCGCCGGCGTGCAGTTTGGTGAAGACCACCTCGACGCCGGTCAGGCCGGTCTTGGGCTCCGTGTCCACGGGGATGCCGCGGCCGTCGTCGTGGATCTCCACCGAGCCGTCGCCGTGCAGGATGACCGTGATGCTCTGGCCGTGGCCGGCGAGTGCCTCGTCGACGGAGTTGTCGATGATCTCCCACAGACAGTGCATGATGCCGCGGGAGTCCGTGGACCCGATGTACATCCCTGGACGCTTGCGCACCGCCTCGAGGCCCTCGAGGACCGAGAGGTGCCGGGCGGTGTAGTCCGAGGTGGGGGTCACGGTGAGTTAGTCTCCTTGGCGGAACGGGCACGATCCAGGACAGGCGTCAGGAGGGTGGTTGCCGGGATGGGTCGCTCCAGTTTATTACCTCCCGCCGACAGGAACCGGCAGCACCCGCGCCGGGCGCCGCCGCAGCACATCCCGTCGCCGGAATGTGACCCATACCCCTGATACGCCGCCAGCGAAAGGGGACCCAGCCTGCGGAGGAGCGGCAACGAATAGTGGTTATATGGAAAGACGATCCACATGAGGAGGCATTCATGACCACTGCAGTAGCCACTCGCGAGCTCACTGCCCTGGACCGCTGCGACCGCTGCGGCGCCCAGGCCTACGTTCGGGCAGTCCTTCAGTCCTCCGGTGGAGAGCTTCTGTTCTGCGGCCACCACGCACGCGCCGTCGAAGCTAACCTCAAGCCACTCACGTCCGAGTGGCAGGATGAGACCCAGCGGCTTCACGCGAAGCCGGCTCTCGTCGGCGACTGACCGCCGCAGGGACTATCGACCACTGACCCATCAGGCGCCCCGTGTACGGGCGCTCGTACGAGGAAAGGCCCGCTCCGACGGAGCGGGCCTTTCCTCGTTTCGGGGATGGCTGCGGCGAGTCGGTGGCCGTGCTCGATCGGCACGCCTGGTGCTGCAGCAGCGCACGGAGGGTGGGTCCGTGTCGTTCCCGGTGGACTCGTACCGGATCCGGATCCTGCCGGTATCCCGACGTGCCGTTGGCGACTCGAGTCACCGGGCCGGAGCGGATGCTGCGCGTGCACACGTGCGTAACGGTGCACCTATAGTGGGGCGACGTGTTCCTACCGAGATGGGCCCTCATGCTCTCTGTTCTCCGCCATCGGGCGTACCGCAATCTGTTCACCGCTCAGGTCGTCGCCCTGCTCGGGACCGGCCTGCTCACGGTCGCCCTGGGCCTGTTGGCGTTCGATCTCGCCGGCGGGCAGGCCGGCGCGGTCCTGGGTACGGCGCTGACGATCAAGATGCTCGCCTACGTCTTCGTGGCCCCCGTGATGGCGGCACTGGTCGAACGCCTGCCGCGCAAGGGCGTTCTGGTCGGCGCCGATCTGGTGCGGGCGGCGATCGCGCTGAGCCTGCCGTTCATCGATCAGGTGTGGCAGATCTATGCTCTGGTGTTCATCCTCCAGTCCGCCTCGGCGACGTTCACCCCGGCGTTCCAGGCAATGATCCCCGTGGTCCTGCCCGAGGAGAGGGACTACACGAGGGCCCTGTCGCTCTCACGGCTCGCCTACGACCTCGAATCCCTGGTGAGTCCGCTGCTGGCCGCGGCACTGCTGACGGTGCTGCATTTCCATGACCTGTTCGTCGGCACGATGGTCGGGTTCCTGGTCTCGGCGGCAATAGTCCTCGCGACCGGGTTGCCCGTGGTTCCGGTGGCCCGACAGCAGGGGTCCTTCCTGCGGCGCACCACCCTGGGCTCACGGTTCTTCCTGCGCGAACCGTCCCTGCGCGGGCTGATGGCGCTGAACCTGGCCGTCGCCACGGCCACCGCTCACGTGCTGGTGAACACGGTCGTTGTCGTCCGCAACCTCTTCGCGGGGACCAATACTGATGTCGCAATAGCGCTGGCGTTCTACGGGGCCGGGTCCATGATCATCGCGGTCATCGCCCCTCGGGCACTGGAGCGGACACCGGAGCGGACATTCATGCTGTGTGGCGCCGCGGTCCTGACCGCGGGGCTGCTCTGCGCGGCATTCCTCGCCTCCACCGAGCAGAGCAGCGTGCATCTCACCGACAACTCATGGTGGATCTTCCTCGGCCTGTGGGTCGTGCTGGGCATCGGCACCTCGATGATCAGCACCCCGTCCTCACGCCTGCTGCGCCGGGTTGCGACCGACGACACCAGGAGCTATCTCTTCACCGCGCAGTTCTCACTGTCCCACGCCTGCTTTCTCCTGGCCTACCCGATCGCGGGGTGGGTGGGTGCCGCAATCGGCCAGAGTGCCGCCGCCCTCGTTCTCGGTGGGCTTGCCCTCGCCGGAACGATCGCCGCGTCGCTCGTCTGGCCCTCGACGACGGGCACGTCGTCGAGGGCCGGCAGGACGTCGATCCCAGCAGTGAGATCGTCATCCGGATCACCCGCCCCAGCCCCCGTGCCGACGGAGCCTCCAGCGCCGGGAGGTAGCGTAGGACAACCATCAGCATCCGACGCCGGAAGGGAAGCGCACCCGTGAGCAACCCGCCGGCCGATCAGCGCATCGATCGCAGCGCAGCCCTTCAGCCGCCCGCGCAGGCCGCCCGGGACGAGCCCGGCTCGGATGAGCCGAGCCTCGTGCATGCGGTCCAGCCGGACGCCCAGCGCCTCGACGCGGGAGCGGCCACGTTCAGGATGCTCGCCGATCCCACCCGCCTGCACATCCTGTGGCTTCTCACCCAGGGCCCCGCCGATGTCGGAACGATCGTCGCAGCTACCGGCGCGAACCGCACCGCGGTGAGTCAGCATCTGGCCAAGCTCCGACTCTCCGGCCTCGTGTCCACCCGCAGGGCCGCGCGCAACGTGATCTACAGCATCATCGACGGGCATCTCGCCCGGCTCATCCTCGAGGGAATGAACCACGCGGACCACCGCGTCACGGGAGAACCCGCCCACGACTAGAAGCGGCCGACACGCCCTCCGACGACCCCGGAACACACCGAACGACTCCCCCGACGACGAAGGGCCCCTCCCGCAGGAAGGGCCCTCCACCGTCTGGAGGCTCGACGATCAGTCGAGGTAGTCCCTCAGCACTTGTGACCGCGAGGGGTGGCGCAGCTTCGACATCGTCTTCGACTCGATCTGGCGGATGCGTTCACGCGTGACGCCGTAGACCTTGCCGATCTCGTCCAACGTCTTGGGCTGTCCGTCGGTCAGGCCGAAGCGCATGGCCACGACGCCGGCCTCCCGCTCGGAAAGGGTGTCCAGCACCGAGTGGAGTTGCTCCTGCAGGAGGGTGAAGCTCACCGCGTCCGCGGGCACCACGGCCTCGGAGTCCTCGATGAGGTCGCCGAACTCCGAATCGCCGTCCTCGCCGAGCGGCGTGTGCAGCGAGATGGGTTCGCGGCCGTACTTCTGGACCTCGACGACCTTCTCCGGCGTCATGTCGAGCTCGAGAGCGAGCTCCTCGGGGGTCGGTTCGCGGCCGAGGTCCTGCAGCATCTGCCGCTGGACGCGGGCCAGCTTGTTGATGACCTCGACCATGTGGACGGGGATGCGGATGGTCCGGGCCTGGTCCGCCATGGCACGGGTGATCGCCTGGCGGATCCACCAAGTCGCGTAGGTGGAGAACTTGAAGCCCTTGGTGTAGTCGAACTTCTCGACCGCACGGATCAGGCCGAGGTTGCCTTCCTGGATGAGGTCGAGGAAGAGCATGCCACGCCCCGTGTACCGCTTGGCCAGCGACACGACGAGGCGGAGGTTCGCCTCGAGCAGGTGGTTCTTTGCCCGCTTGCCGTCGTGGATCACGAATTCGAGTTCGCGCTTCAGCTTGGGATCCATGTCCGGGTCCGCAGCGATCTTCTCCTCGGCGAAGAGCCCGGCCTCGATGCGGAGAGCGAGGTCCACTTCCTGCTCCGCGTTGAGCAGGGCGACCTTGCCGATCTGCTTCAGGTAGTCCTTGACGGGGTCCGCGGTGGCACCGGCGGACACCACCTGCTGCGCGGGGGCGTCATCGTCGTCCGCGTCGGAGTAGACGAAACCGGTGCTCGTGCCGACCTCGGGGGTCTCGGGCTTGGCGTCCTCGGCCTCGACCTCGACGGCGGGATCCGTTGTGTCGACGGTCTCCACGGAACCCTGTGCGTCCGCTGCCGATGCCTTGGCGGCGGCGGTCGAAGCGGCCTTGGTCGCTGGCTTCTTGGCCGCCACCCGTCGCTTGGTAGTGGTGGTACCAGCGTCTGGCGACGCCGGTGCTGCTGTCTTCTTGACCGACACAGAGAACCTTTCGAACGGCGGTGTGCGGCATCATCAGAGGGACAACACCACTATGACCCTGTCAAGTCCGCGCTCTATACCAGATAGATGCTGCCCGGGTCAGTTCCCAGAGGAACGGTCCCGCAGCCCTCGCTATTCCCTCGGAGCCGCCTGTCGACGGAAACCCGATGGAAAATGCTCGGTGAAGTTCTGGTGCACGGACCCAACCGGGTCTCAACCTTCATTGTCTCATGGGTCGCCGCCGCGCCGGAAATCACCCGGGGTCGTCGATCTGCCCCCGTCGGCCGGTCCCGCAGGCTCCGGTGCGCGGTCTCGGGCCACATCACGCGGCGCCGACACAGGCCGAGGCCGTCCAGGCTGTCGCACGGCTCCGCGCCCAGGCCGGGAGCCCGCCGCGGCGCAGGAGTTCGTGCAGCAGGCGGGCGAGACGGTACCCGGGAACGGCCCGCTCCGCGGCATCCAGGAAGACAGCCGCGCGCGAACCCCGACCCCGCGCGTATTCGAACCAGGCGCTCATCGTCAGGGCCGCGGCACGCGACTCGCCGTCCGACACCGCCGCGAGCTGCGCGAGGAGCATGCTCATCGCATCGACGCGGTGCCAGGCGATCACGCCGGAGTAGCTGCCGCCCAGCACCTCCGCATAGGGCAGGGCGCCGGCATCGCCGGCAGTGGCCTCCCGTGTCGGCGTTCCCGCAGAACCGGGGGCGTGCCCGGGACCGGGACCATCCGCTCGGAGCGCGGCCACTGTGCCCTCGAGCGGGCCGCCACGCCGGACCTCCGGCAGGACCGGTACGGCGCCGGGAGCCGTCCCTGCCGTCGTGGGCGCGTCGATCGGCGGGGGCGGCTCGAGCAGCCCGCAGGCGGTGGCGCCGTCGAGAGCTGCCCCAGACCCGAGGCACGCACTGACGAGGAGGAAGTCTCGGACAGCCCGTGACTCGATGCTCGCCAGGAGGAAGCCCGTGACGTCGGGTTCCGCCTCCACGTCCCACCTCCGGGCGGCAGGCAGGACGGCGTCCCACAGCGCGGACGTCACGTGGAACTGCGCCGGCGTGATCCACCGTCCCGCGCAGCACGCGGCATAGTGCGCCTGCGCGTCGTCGACGGCCCGCGTCACCGGGTCGGAGGCCCTCGGCCCCATGAGGTCCCGCGCAGCGACGGCGGGGACGGTGCGGTGTACGGCGTCGGGCGCGGAGGCGTCGAAGGCACTCCCGCCGAAGATCAGTTCGGCATTGAGGGCGCTGTGGGACACGGTGTCGAGGGGTTGCCCGGGCCAGGGGCAGCACTCCTCCTCCATGCAGAAGACATCACGCCACCCGGACCGGGAGACGACCCAGCCACCGCGGACTGGCAGGCCCGCGGCGTCGAGGACCGTCTCGACGGTCAGAACCAGCCCGCTGCGGGGCGCCGGAGTCCGTCTCTCCCACCGCTCCTGGGTGTAGACGACGATGAATGTGCCGTCGGCGTCGGCGTCGCCCTGCAGGAACGAGAGCACGCCGTCGGCGAAACCGAGCGGATCCACCCCGGCGTCCGGGAGATCCACCCGCAGCGTGGCGCCAAGCCTCCTGCCGCTGGTCGTCAGGACCACCAGGCTCTCGCGCGGCACGAAACCGAGGGCGTGCGGGATGTAGGAGAGGATGTCGGCCGGTGAGGTGACGACGAAGGACGGTGACGCCGGAGTGCCCGGTGCGGGGCTCGTGGAGGATGACATGCCGCCAGCGTCCTCGTGTCGCCCACCGGACACAGGAGCATGCCGGCCTATGTGGACAACCGTGGTCAGCGCGGCGACAACCCGAGCCGCCCTACCGCCCCCGGGCCTTCTGCTCCCGACGGCGGCGGCGTTCGCGGGCCAGGGCGTCGCGGAGCGGGGGGACGACGACGCCCTGCTCGGCCATCCTCCGGCGGACCCTCCGCCGCGCGATGACGACGGCTGCGGCGCCGACGGCGAGGACGAGGAGCTGCACGGACATCGCGAGGCGGAAGGACGGCAGCGCGTACAGGTCGCCCTGCGAGAACCCGTTCGCGAGCAGGACGTCGAGGACGGTTCCGATCGCGAACATCGTCAGCAGGGAGGCCATGAAGCCCCCGATGTTCACGATCCCGGTAGCGGTACCCATGCGCGCCGCAGGGTTGAACGTGCGGGCGAAGTCGAACGCGATCATGGACCCCGGTCCTCCGACGGCGAGCGCCACCACCAGCAGCGTCAGGAGCGGGAGGGGCGCGGGTCCCGGGTAGAGGAGGACGGACAGCCAGGCCGCGGCCATCAGCGCGGCGATCGCGAGCACCATGGTGGAGCGCCGGAGGGGATGCCGGCCCACGTAGCGGCCGAGGAGCGGGCCGCAGACGATCCCCACCGCGACGAACAGGGTCATCAGGCCCGACGCCGCACCCTCGCCCACCTTCTCGGCCCGGACCAGGTACGGGTATCCCCACATCAGGACGAAGACGGTGCCTGGGAACTGGATGGTGAAGTGCGTCCACAGGCCCAGCCGCGTGCCGGGCTGATTCCAGGCCGCGGCGAGGGATATGCCGGTTTCCCGGAAGGTCTGGGCACTCCGCGGGCCGGCGACGGGCGAGTCCCGGATCAGCGCGACCGAGAGCACGACGGCGAGGACCGAGAGGGCGGCGGCCGACAGGAACGCGGGCTGCCAGCCGAACGCGGCCAGCACCGCGACGAAGGGGATGACCGAGACCACCTGGCCGAGCTGGCCGATGATGCCCGTCCACTGCGTCAGGACGGGAATGCGGCGTGGTTCAAACCAGGCGGGCAGGAGCCGGAGCACGCTGATGAACGTCATGGCGTCCCCCGCCCCCACGAACAGGCGGCCGACGATACCGGCCCCCACGGAATCGGCGAACGCAAGCTGCGTCTGCCCCAGTGCCATGAGCACGCCACCGGTGACGACCAGTGTCCGGGGGCCCCAGCGGTCGACGAGCACGCCGACGGGCACCTGGAGTCCGGCATACACGAGCAGTTGGACGACGGTGAACGTCGACAGCTGCGAGGCCGAGGCGCTGAACCGGTCCGTCGCCTCGAGGCCCGCCACACCGAACGTGGTGCGCTGGGTGACGGCGACCAGGTAGGCCAGGACCCCTGCCGCCCAGACCAGGAGTGCCCGGGAAGAATTCACCCGCCCATTATCCTGTGGCGGATGGGCCGACCGCTCCGCCGTCGCCCCCGTCGGGGCCGCCCGGCTTCGACGCCGTGCCGGTCTCCGGCGCGATGTCGCCCTCGGACTCCGGGTGGGCGTAGTCGATGGCCGTGGTCCCCAGGAACTCCGTGTCCCAGAGGAGCGTGGACTCCTCCTCCGCCTGGGGACTCGCGAGGTAGGCCTCCACAGCGGCGCCCAGCTCCTCCGCGCTGGCCAGCTCGCTGTTCTCCTTGACCAGCAGCGACTTCCGCTCGGTGCCGTCGGCGTACTCGTCGTAGCGCTTCTCGAGCGAGGCGACCACCGACTGCACCTCCGCGGAGTTGCCGACCTGCCGGGCGATCTGCCGTTCGACGTCGCGCCCCGTCTCCCGCAGGCGGTCGGTAGGGAGGACAAGACGGGCCGTCGCGCCCAGGTATTCGAGGCCCGCGACGGCGGCCGGTGGGTACTCGGCCTCGGCGAGGTAGTGCGGGACGTGGATGACGTGACCGACGACGTCGTGGCCGGCCTCGATCAGGCGCAGCTCCAGCACGTGCCCGATCGACGCCTGCAGCTCCGCCGTGGGACGCCACGCATTCATGCCCTCGATGAGGTCGGACCGGTTGCCGTGCAGCGTCACTCCGATCGGCCGGGTGTGCGGGACGGGCATCGGGATCGCATGGATCCACGAGGTCATCGGCACCTCCAGGTCCTCGACGAGTCCGACGACGGCGCTCGCGAATCGCTCCCACTGGAGGTCCGGCTCGGCGCCGGTGAGGAGCAGGAACGGCTCACCGAGCCCATCGGACAGACGATGCAGCTCGAGCCGGTGCGGCCGGTAGTCCGTGAGGTGGTCCTCGGCGAAGGTGATCTTCGGGCGGCGGCCGCGGTAGTCCATGAGCTGGTCGGCGTCGAACGCGGCGACGGGCTCGTGCTCGAGCACCTCGAGGAGCTCCTCGCTGACCTGCGACACCACCTGGCCGGCATCGATGAAGCCGGTCAGGCTCACCAGCAGGGGCAGGCCCTTGCTCTCGGGGTCGTCGAAGACGTCGGGGTCGGTGGTGTACAGGGTTCGTGGATCCAGCATGGCTCTCTCCTCCGGTCAGGTCCTCATCTCATCAACACAGCCCGCGTCGGCTTCATTCCGGACCGCCGCACCGCAGAGACTACGATCGTCAGGACGGATCCCGGACCACCGGATACCGGGACCACCCGCAACGCCGATCTGGACAACCCAGCCGGACACGAGGAGACAGATTCCGTGATCAGAACCACCGAACCACACCTGACCGCTTCCGCGAAGGACCTCAAGAAGATTCCGAGCGACGCGCTCGTGATCGCGGTCGCCAAGGGGGCCGACGGGCCCGTCCTGCTCGAGAGCCCCCTCCCCGGAAAGGCCGCGCGCGCCCTCGGGGACTCCCTCCAGGTCCTCGGGATCACGGGCGCCGTGGACGAGGTGCGCCGCTTCCCCGGCCTCCCCGAGACGGGCGCCGATTCGCTCGTGCTCTCCGGTGTCGGCCCGGTGTCCGTCGGCGAGGCCCTCGCACCCGAAACCCTCCGCCGCGCCGCCGGGGCTGCGATCCGCCAGCTGAAGGGACTCGACACCGTCGTCCTCGCCCTGCCGGCCGACACCGTCGCGGCCGCGACCGCGGTCGCCGAAGGCGCCGCGTTCGGTGCCTACAGCTACGAGGGGCACAAGTCCGGAATCACTCCGGACGGCACGGTCGCACCGTCCAAGGACAACGAGGCCGTCCGCAGCGTCGTCGTGTACACGCCGGTCGCGTCCGACGCCGATCTGGCGCCCGCGTTCCGGCGCGCCGTCATCCTCGGCAAGAACGTCAACGCCACGCGCACCCTCGTGAACCAGCCCCCGAGCCACCTGTACCCGGAGACCTTCGCGCAGGCCGCGAAGGAGCTCACGCGAGGACTGCCGGTCAAGGTCACCGTGATGGACGAGAAGCGACTCGAGCGCGACGGGTACGGCGGCCTCCTCGGCGTCGGCAAGGGATCCTCCCGCCCCCCGCGCATGGTCAAGGTCGAGTACTCCCCCGCGAAGTCCGCCGTGCACCTCGCTCTCGTGGGCAAGGGCATCACCTTCGATTCGGGCGGGCTCTCGCTGAAGCCGGCCGCGGGCATGCAGACCATGAAGCTGGACATGGCGGGCGCCGCCGTCGTCCTGACCACGCTCCTCGCCGTTGCCGAACTGGGCCTGCCCGCGAAAGTCACCGCCTGGCTGTGCCTGGCGGAGAACATGCCCTCCGGAACCGCGCAGCGCCCCGAGGACGTCCTGTCGATCTACGGCGGGCGGACCGTCGAGGTCCTCAACACCGACGCCGAGGGCCGTCTGGTCCTCGCCGACGGGCTCGCAGCCGCGAGCGAGGAGGCACCCGACGCCATCATCGACATCGCGACGCTCACGGGCGCGCAGATGATCGCGCTCGGCACACGCGTCTCCGGTGTCATGGGCGACGACGGCGTGCGCGACGCTGTGAAGGCCGCCGCTGACCGGGCGGGCGAGCAGTTCTGGCCCATGCCCCTGCCCGAGGAGCTGCGCCCCAGCCTCGAGTCACAGGTCGCGGACCTCGCCAACATCGGCGAGCGGAACGGCGGCATGATGACCGCCGCGGTGTTCCTCCGCGAGTTCGTCGGCCAGGTCGACGGCGAGAAGATCCCGTGGGCACACCTGGACATCGCCGGACCGGCTTTCAACGAGGGCGCGCCGTACGGGTACACCCCGAAGGCCGGCACCGGTGTCGGCGTCCGCACCCTGCTCGCGTACGTCGAGGACGTCCTCGCCCGCACCGCGTGATGTCCCTCGGGGGCGCCGGACCGCACCGCGGCACGGCACCCCCGAGGCCCTGACCCGGTCGTAGTGTCCGCGCTCCAAGTGGATGCAGGCCACAACTGGGGATAGGGTGAAAAACAAAGGGTACGAAGCACCTGCGACCGCACCGCGACCGCATCAGTCATCGATTCATCAACCGACGCGCCCTGCGCGTCAAACAGACCACGCGAGGGAGCGTCCAAGTGGCCGCATCGGCAACTGCGCAAGAATTCGACATCCTGGTACTCGGTGGAGGCAGCGGCGGCTACGCTGCGGCACTCCGCGCGGTGCAGCTGGGCTTCACGGTGGGGCTCATCGAGAAGGGCAAGCTCGGCGGCACCTGCCTCCACAACGGCTGCATCCCCACGAAGGCACTCCTGCACTCGGCCGAGATCGCCGACGGCGCCCGCGACGCCGAGAAGTACGGGGTCAAGGCCACGTTCGAGTCGATCGACATGAATGCCGTGAACGCGTACAAGGACGGCATCATCGCCGGCAAGTACCGGGGTCTGCAGGGACTCATCAAGTCCAAGGGCATCACGGTCATCGAGGGCTCGGGCAAGCTCGCGTCGGAGAACACCATCGACGTCGACGGCACCGTCTACACCGGCAAGCACATCGTCCTCGCGACCGGTTCCTTCTCGCGCAGCCTCCCCGGCCTCGAGATCGGCGGCAAGGTCATCACCTCCGACCAGGCGCTCACGATGGACTTCGTGCCGAAGACCGCGATCATCCTCGGCGGCGGCGTCATCGGATGCGAGTTCGCGTCCGTGTGGAAGTCCTTCGGTGTGGACGTCACCATCATCGAAGCCCTGCCGTCCCTCGTCCCCAACGAGGACGCCTCGATCGTCAAGAACTTCGAGCGGGCGTTCAAGAAGCGCGGCATCAAGTTCAACACCGGCACCCGTTTCAAGTCGGTGGAGCAGAACGACGACGGCGTCGTGGTGTCCCTCGAGGACGGCAAGACGTTCGAAGCCGACCTCATGCTCGTCGCCGTCGGACGCGGGCCCGTCACGCAGGAACTCGGCTACGAGGAGGCCGGCCTCACCATGGACCGCGGCTTCGTCATCACCAACGAGCGCCTCCACACCGGCGTCGGGAACATCTACGCGATCGGCGACATCGTGCCCGGCCTGCAGCTGGCCCACCGCGGCTTCCAGCAGGGCATCTTCGTGGCGGAGGAGATCGGCGGCCTGAAGCCCGTCGTCGTCGCCGACCTGAACATCCCCAAGGTCACCTACAGCGATCCCGAGATCGCGTCCGTGGGCTACACCGAGAAGGCCGCCCGCGAGAAGTTCGGCGACGACCGCGTCGAGACGCACGAGTACAACCTCGCCGGCAACGGCAAGAGCTCCATCATCGGCACCGGCGGCCTCGTGAAGCTCGTCCGCGAGAAGGACGGCCCGATCGTGGGCGTCCACATGCTCGGCAGCCGCATGGGCGAGCAGATCGGCGAAGCGCAGCTCATCGTCAACTGGGAGGCGTACCCCGAGGACGTGGCCCCGCTCATCCACGCGCACCCCACGCAGAACGAGGCGCTCGGCGAGGCCCACCTCGCGCTGGCGGGCAAGCCGCTGCACGGCTGACCCGCAACACGTCACGCAGCACCCCGGCTTGGTCCACGCCCCGAGGGCGTGGACTAAGCTCGGAAGCAGGAAATTCGAGCACGTCCAGCTGAGCAGGCCCCGCGCATCACCCAGCTGCCAGGAACGATCTACGAAGGAGAAACGGGCGCACTATGTCTGAATCCGTGAACTTGCCCGCTCTCGGTGAAAGCGTCACCGAAGGCACCGTCACCCGCTGGCTGAAGCAGGTCGGTGACCGTGTCGAGGTCGACGAGCCGCTCCTCGAGGTCTCCACCGACAAGGTCGACACCGAGATCCCGTCCCCGATCGCGGGCGTGATCGAGGAGATCCTCGTCGCCGAGGACGAGACCGCGGAGGTCGGCGCTCCGCTCGTGCGCATCGGCGACGGCTCCGGCAGCGCCGATACGGACAGTGGTGATTCGGACGCCGCGGCTCCGGAGGCGCCCGCGGAGGCCGAGGAGGCTCCCGCCGAGCCCGAGGCCGACACCGAGCCCGAGGCCCAGGCCGCTCCTGCCGAGGCCGAGTCCTCCAGCGGATCCTCGGACGAGTCGTCCGAGGGCACCGAGGTCACCCTCCCCGCCCTGGGTGAGAGCGTCACCGAGGGCACCGTCACCCGGTGGCTCAAAGCCGTCGGCGACGACGTCGAGGTCGACGAGCCCCTCCTCGAGGTCTCGACCGACAAGGTCGACACCGAGATCCCCTCGCCCGTCGCGGGGAAGCTCCAGGAGATCCGCGTCAACGAGGACGAGACCGCCGAGGTCGGTGCGGTCCTGGCCGTGATCGGCTCGGGAGCCGATGCGCCGAAGAAGGCCGAAGCCGGGTCGGGCGAACCGATGGCCGCAGCACCCGCCGAGGAGCGCGGTGACGCTCCCACCGAGAAGGCCGGTTCCGACGACGGGACCAAGGCGGCCAAGCAGACGTCCGAGCCCGCCGAGGACGCTCCCGCCCCGGCCGAGGACGAGCCGGCAGCGAAGCCTGCGGCCCAGGACAAGCCTGCGGCCGACTCCGCTTCGGCGGAGGGGTCCGGCGGCTCGGACGCGGCGGCCTATGTGACGCCGCTCGTGCGCCGCCTGGCGAACCAGAACGACGTCGACCTCTCCACCGTCAAGGGCACCGGCGTCGGAGGACGCATCCGGAAGCAGGATGTCCTCGAGGCAGCGGAAGCCAAGAAGAGCCAGGCAACGGAACCTGCTGCGGCAACGTCCGCTCCTGCTCCCGCCGCTCCCGCATCATCGAAGCCCGCCGCTCCCGCTGTGGAGCCCTCGAAGCTGCGGGGGACCGTCGAGAAGGCCCCCCGCATCCGGCAGACGATCGCCAAGCGCATGCGCGAGTCGCTCGAGGTGTCCGCTCAGCTCACCCAGGTGATCGAGGTGGACATGAGCCGCATCGCGAAGCTGCGGGCCGCGTCGAAGGACACCTTCCAGGCGCAGAACGGCGCGAAGCTGACCTTCCTGCCCTTCCTCTCCAAGGCCGTGACCGAGGCGCTCAAGCAGCACCCCAAGCTCAACGCCTCGTTCGACGAGGAGAAGAAGGAAGTCACCTACCACGACGCCGAGCACCTCGCGATCGCGGTCGACACCGAGAAGGGCCTGCTCGTCCCGGTGATCAAGGACGCCGGCAACCTGAATCTCGGAGGACTCGCCAAGAAGATCGCCGACGTCGGTGCGCGCACCCGCAGCGGTCAGATCGGCCCGGACGAGCTGTCGGGCGGGACGTTCACGATCACAAACATCGGCTCCGCCGGCGCCCTGTTCGACACGCCGATCATCAACCAGCCGCAGGTCGGCATCCTCGGGACCGGCATCATCGTCAAGCGTCCCGTGGTCATCACCGGCCCCGACGGGGACGACACCATCGCGATCCGTTCCATGATGTACCTGAGCCTGACCTACGACCACCGCCTGGTCGACGGCGCGGATGCCGGCCGCTTCCTGCAGACGCTGAAGGCACGCCTGGAGGGCGGCGCGTTCGAGGCCGATCTCGGCCTGTAACGGCCGTCCGGGCCGCCCGGCGCACAGGAGAAGCCGCTTCCCGTCAGGGGGCGGCTTCTCCCGTTCTCCCCAGCTCCCTAGGATGGGACCGAAGCACCGGATGCGACCCCCGCGTCCGTTCCGACAGCAAGGAGAACCATGGCTACCGTTCGCACAGCCCACACCGTCTGGAGCGGGGACCTCCCCACCGGCTCGGGGCAGGTCTCTCTCGATTCCTCCGGCCTCGGCACCTACGACGTCACCTGGAGGGCGCGCGCCGAGCAGTCCGAGGGCAAGACGAGCCCGGAGGAGCTCATTGCCGCTGCGCACTCCGCGTGCTTCTCGATGGCGTTCAGCCACGCCCTCGGCGAGGAGGGGAAGACCCCGGAGCGCGTCGAGACGAAGGCGGAGGTCGACTTCCAGCCGGGCACCGGCATCACCGCCATCCGGCTCACGCTCGACGCCACCGTGCCCGGACTGTCCGAGGAGGATTTCCAGCGAGTCGCACAGGGCGCCAAGGAAGGCTGCCCCGTGTCGCAGGCACTGGCCGCGGTCAAGGACATCTCGCTGACCGCCACGCTGCACGGCTGAGCGACGTCCGCTCCGCAGCATGAGGGACCCTGGACGCCGTCCGGGGTCCCTCGTCCCGGCCGACTCCCTGCCGTCCTGCTCCGGAGCCACCTCGGCACCGTCCCGGTACCGTTCCCCCGTGACGCATGGTTCGATGGGAGCATGCGCATCCTCCTCGCCGGCGCGTCCGGGACCATCGGTACTGCCCTCATCCGCCAGCTCGAGACGAATCACGAGGTCCGACGCTTGGTGCGCAGGGCACCCGGGGGTCCTCAGGAGGTCCGGTGGAACCCCTCGGCCGGAGAACTCGACGTCGACGCCGTCGACTGGGCGGACGCCGTCATCAATCTCTCCGGGGCGGGCATCGCCGGCGGGCTCTGGACGCGGGGTTACAAGGAGACGCTCTACTCGTCGCGCATCACCGCGACCCGTACGCTCGTCGAGGCGATGCGGAGGGCAGCGAACCCGCCCACCGTATTCATCAGCCAGTCCGCGTCCGGTTACTACGGGGACCGCGGCGACGAGGTCCTGACCGAGAGTTCGTCGTCCGGCGAGACGTTGCTCGCGGACATCTGCCGCCGCTGGGAAGCCGAAGCGCTTCGCGCCCCGGACGGCGTTCGAGTGGTACTCGCCCGCACCGGGATCGTCATGACCGAGAAGGGCGGGGCCCTGCCTCCGCTGCTGATCCCCATTCGGTTCTTCGCCGGGACCTCGCTCGGCTCCGGGCGCCAGTGGTGGCCGTGGATCAGCCTCGACGACGAGGTCAGGGCGCTCGAGTTCCTCCTCACCGCGCCGCTGTCGGGGCCGGTCAACCTGAGCGCTCCGGCGCCGGCGACCCTGGATGCGATCACCCTGCAGCTCGGCGCCGCATTCCACCGGCCAGTGTGGTTCCGGGTGCCCGGACCGATCCTGACCACCGTCTTCGGACAGCTCGCCTACGAACTCCTGCTGGTCAGTCAGCGGATGGAGCCCCGCGCGCTGACCAGGGCCGGTTTCACCTTCGGCGAGCGCACACCGGATGCCCTCGCCGCCTGGGTGCACCGCACCGTGACCTCCTGAGGACGACGGCGCCACTCACGCGGGTGGCTCCACGACCGAGTGGATCCGCCACCCGTCGCCCGAGGTCCACAGGATGAAGACGAGCTCCTGCCGCCCGGCCGCCCTGCGCGTGCCGGGCGGGGACTCGTGCGGAGCCGACGCTGTCTCGGTGTAGGACGACAGCTCTGCCGTCGCACGGACCACGGAGACCTCGGTCTCCGGAGGCGGACCGGCCACCGCCGGCAGGTTCGCGAGCGCCGGCAGGCCGGCCAGCTCTGCCGCCGTCAGAGAGGCCGAAGCCCGGATATCGATCGACAGATCCTGCAGGGTCCTCCCCGTCTCCGCGAGCGCTCCGACCGCTTCACGATCCGCCGACATCGCAGGAGAACCCTCGACATCGACCATCGCGAGCAGACCCGCGTCGGCCTCCGCGAAAGCCCGCGCCCGCAGCGCGGCCAGGCCGTCCAGCGCGTCGGCGGGATCAGCGGCCTGCGCCGCCCGGTCGGCCTCGGAACCCGTGAGTGCACGCTCGTTCCGGTCCGGGACCGGACTGCTGTTCCCTCCGCCTGCAGCGGGCAGGGTCGCTGGGCCCGGGTCGGACGGTGACTGGTTGGCGGCGCCGGGCGGGGCTCCGGCCGGAGTTCCCGGCGGAGGCCCGGACGGAGTCCCGGGCAGAGTCCCGGGCAGAGTCCCGGGCAGAGTCCCGGGCAGAGTCCCGGGCAGAGTCCCAGGCACTCCGGCGGGCGCGGCGTGGGGCGCACGACCGGCTGCCGGCTCCACGGGCCCGTCGACGGTCAACGCCACCCCGGCCACGAGCAGCACGACGGCGGCGACTCCGGCCAGAAGCGCCAGCACCTCCCGGGTGCGGCGCTCCCCCGACCGGCCACGGCCCCGCCGCTGGGGCGAGGCCCCGGCGGCCCGTCGACGGGAGGCCGGAGCCGTCGCCGTAGCCCGAGGGCGCTCTGTACGGGAGAGCACGTCGGCGGGCCGGTCCTGTCGGAGCCGCTCCGCCCGGGAGCGCCGCCCTGAGGGCAACCCACCCGCCACCCGTGGTGCCGGATGGTGTGGTCCCCGCGGGAGTGCCTTCCCGAGGCGCCCTCCTGGCGTACGCCGGCCGAGACCGGTCAGCCGACTCCACGTGGCCGGCATGGCGACGGCAGGCGGGTCGGTGCGTCGTGTCAGCAGTTCCGGCAGGACGCTCGCATGCGCGGCCGGGACGAGGTCTATCGGTACCGGCGTCGAGCACGCCAGCAGACCGCGCGCGAAGTGGTCCGCCGAAGGGCGCCGATCCCGGCTGGAGCTGAGCGCATCCTCGATGAGGTGCATGAGCTCCGGGGATACCTCGGGGACGATCAGCGCGAGGGGCGGCCGCTGCTCGGCGGGTCCGGGGACACGGCCGGTCAGGGCGAACCAGGCCACGGCCGCCAGCGCGAAGACGTCGGCGCCGGTGTCGAACGACCCGGTGTGGAGCGGATCGCGGAAGCCGGGGGTGCCGGTGACGCCACCTCGCCCGGCTCCGAGAAGGCGTGCGGTTCCAAGATCCCCGAGGAGCGGCTTGCCCTCGGCGGTGAGGAGGATGTTTCCCGGTGTCACGTCCCCGTGCACGGCACCCGTATCGTGCAGGTAGCTGAGCGCCTGGGCCACCGGGACCAGCGCCGTCACGACCTCCGGGATCGGCAGGGGCCCGCGACTCGTCACGAGCGCCAGGAGGGAGCCCCCCTGGGCGAGGTCCATCAGCAGGCCGGGGCCCTGGTCCGTCCCGACGACGCCGTGCACCCTGACGAGGTGATCGTGGGTGAAGCGCTGCAGGAGCCTCAGCTCGCGCACGAGCATGCCCGTGTCCGCGTCACGCCCGGCGTCCGACGACGGAGAGGGCGCTGCGCCTGCAGCCGCCGCGGCCCCGGTGGCTGGTACAGCGCCTGGAGGCACGGCGCCGGTGGCAGCGTGTCGTCCGCGGCGCGGCGGGACCTCCGCAGGGCCGCCGGGTACCGGTGCGAGCACCTTCAGGGCGAGGCGCCGTCCGCCGTCGTCCGTCACCAGCCAGACGGCGGAGGAACCGCCGCGGCCCAGGAGGCGACCGACCCGCAGCCCGGGAGCGGCAGGGCGCTCGACGTCGTCGACCTCGACGGGCCGAAGGCCGTCCGATGCGCCCTCCGGGGCTGGTTCCTCGTCATCGTCCATCATCCAGTTCTAGGCCACCGCAGAGCACCCGACGGGGTTATCCACAGCCCGGCCCGCACGATCTCCCGAAACGGATTGCAGAATTAGAACGAGTGTTCTAATTTTAAGGAACAGTTCGGCACGAGACAGGGTTGTCATGACACGCACACTCATCGACGCACCCGAGGCCTGGCGTCCGGTGGACGAGGCCATCGGACTCTCCTTCGAGGACGTCGACGGCGTCCCGCGGCCCTCCCGCCTGTGCTGGCGAGGCTCACAGTGGCAGGTGGTGGGCCCCCGCCGCCACTGGTTCACCTGGCGGGCATTGCCTTCAACACCGGCCGATCGGGAGGACGTGCGCCCGGTCCACCCGTGGCGCGCCGATTTCTGGAGATTCCAGGCCCAGACCGGTCCCGTCTCGCCGATCCTCCACTTCGAGGTCCGCCGCGTGGGGAAGGACTGGCGACTGGTCCGGCTCGGCGCGACCTTCGACCTCCCCGACCGGCCCGAGGGTGAGCAAGGGCAGCAGCGCTGACAGCACAGGTCGGGCAGGTCGGGCAAACCGGGCAGGCCAGGCAGGCCGGGCAGGACCGGTGGGGGTGGGCGACCGGCCCAGGAGATCGACCCCAGGAGATCGACGGGGAAACCGTGTCGCCGCACAGGACTAGGCTTGGGTCATGACTCTTGTGCTGTCGCGCGTCGGCCTCGCTCCGGACTTCATCGAGTACACGCAGGGGTGGGAGCTGCAGAAGGCGCTCCACGCCGCGGTGGTGGACGGCACTGCTCCGAGCACCGTCCTGCTCCTCGAGCACGACGCCGTGTACACGGCGGGCAAGCGCACGGAGGACCACGAGCGGCCCTTCGACGGCACGCCGGTGGTACCCGTCGATCGCGGCGGGAAGCTCACCTGGCACGGCCCGGGACAGCTGATCGGATACCCGATCCTCGCGTTACGGGATCCGGCGCGTGTCGCCGACTATGTCAACACCCTGGAGGAGGTGATCATCGCCTCACTGCGACCGCTCGGCATCGAGGGCATCAGGATCGATGGGCGTTCCGGGGTCTGGCTCGCGGAGACCGCCACTGACCCTGCCCGCAAGATCGCGGCCATCGGCATCCGCGTCAGGAACCGTGTCACCATGCACGGCTTCGCCGTCAACTGCAGCAACGATCTCGCGCCCTTCCAGCAGATCGTCCCCTGCGGCATCGCGGATGCCGGCGTCACGTCCGTCTCCGCCGAATGCGGCCGCACGGTCACACCGGCCGATCTCGTTTCGTCGATCGAGGCGGAACTGCGCAAGAATGAGGCGGTGCTGGTGCGCAAGGATGACACCGAAGCACCCCGCCACGACCCTGCTGGTGCCGGCGGTTCGCCTGGCGCCACCCAGAACCAGCACGAAGGAGCTTCCCTGTGAGTCTTGCACCCGAGGGCCGCCGACTGCTGCGCGTCGAGGCGCGCAATGCCGAGACACCGGTGGAGCGCAAGCCCGACTGGATCAAGGCCAAGGTCAACATCGGCCCGGAGTTCGTCTCCATGAAGAACCTCGTGAAGAAGGAGGGCCTGCACACCGTCTGCGAGGAAGCAGGCTGCCCCAACATCTTCGAGTGCTGGGAGGACCGGGAAGCCACGTTCCTGATCGGTGGCTCAGAATGCACCCGACGGTGCGACTTCTGCCAGATCGACACCGGCAAGCCGCAGCCCCTCGACCGCAGCGAGCCCTTCAAGGTCGCCCAGTCGGTGCAGTCCATGAACCTGCGCTATGCCACCGTCACCGGCGTCGCCCGCGACGACCTGCCCGACGAGGGGGTCTGGCTCTACGCCGAGACCATCCGCCAGATCCACAGCATGAACCCGGGCACGGGCGTCGAGATCCTCATCCCCGATTTCTCCGGCCGTCCCGAGCACATCGCGGCGATCTGCGACGCCGCCCCCGAGGTCTTCGCCCACAACGTGGAGACCGTCCCCCGCATCTTCAAGCGAATCCGCCCGGCATTCCGCTACGAGCGCTCCCTCGACGTCATCACCCAGGGACGTGACCGAGGCATGGTCACGAAGTCGAACCTCATCCTCGGGATGGGCGAGACCCGGGAGGAGATCTCCGAGGCCCTCCGCGACCTCCACGAGGCCGGCTGCGACCTCATCACCATCACGCAGTACCTGCGCCCGAGCGAGCGGCACCTCCCCGTGGACCGGTGGGTGAAGCCCGGCGAATTCGTCGAACTGAGCGAGGAAGCCGAAGCGATCGGGTTCCTTGGCGTCATGAGCGGCCCCCTCGTGCGCTCCTCGTACCGCGCCGGCCGCCTCTGGGCCCGCGCCATGCGCAAGAAAGGTCTCGAGCTCCCCCCGGAACTCGCCCACCTGGACGAGTCCGGCACCGCCCTGCAGGAAGCGTCCTCGCTCCTCGCGGGCTGACGCACCCGCCGCTCACGACGGCGGGCTGCCCGGCCGCCGCTCCCCCGCCATCCCGTAGAATCGAAGAACTATGTCGCACACGATCGATCCCTCCGGTTCCCCCACGCCCAAACGCCGCCTCTTCTCGCGCAAGCCGAAAGCGGCGAAAGGTCCGAAGAAGACCGGGCGGATGAAGCAGGTCCGCGAAGTCTTCAAGATGACGCGGCGCAACGATCCCAGCGTGGTCTGGTTCATGCTGCTGGCCTTCGTGGGCATCATCGCGCTGGGGCTGCTGATCGGGTTGCTGATCGACAATGTCATCACCCTGATGATCATCGCCATCCCGCTCGCGTTCCTCGCGGCGATCTTCATCCTGTCCCGCCGGGCCGAACGCGCGGCGTTCTCCCAGATCGAGGGGAAGCCCGGCGCGGCCGGCGCGGCCCTCAGCGTCCTCCGCCGCGGCTGGATTCTGCAGGAGCAGCCCGTCGCCGTCAATCCGCGCACCCAGGACGCCGTGTTCCGCGTGATCGGCCGCCCGGGCGTCATCCTCGTCTCGGAAGGCCCGTCCACCCGGGTCAAGCAGCTCGTGGACAGTGAGAAGCGCAAGATGACCCGGATCATCCCGAACGTGCCCATCCACGTGATCGAGACCGGCCGTGACGACCGGCAGGTTCCCCTGTCGAAGCTCCCGAAGACCGTGCAGAAGCTCAAGAAGACGCTCACCAAGCAGGAGGTGTCCGCCGTCGACAAGCGGCTGAGCGCCCTCGGCACGAAGCTCCCCATCCCCAAGGGCGTAGATCCGTTCAAGGCGCGTCCTGACCGCAAGGCGATGCGCGGGCGCTGAGCCGGGAACCCGCGATCGACAGTCGAAGAGCCCCCCCCATCAGGAGGGGCTCTTCGTGTCACCGCGGTCGGATGCCCGGCTGGATGCGGAAGAGTCCGGTACCGCGTACCCGGTCGTGGAGGCCACGCTGGTCCGCGTCGATGATGAGCGCCGGGATCACCAGGCACAGGAGCACGCTCCGGATGATCGCGGTGAGGTAGCCGGCCGGCCTGCCGTCGAGCGTCTGCACCTGCATGCGGAGCACACGGTGCCCGATGCTGTAGCCGAAGAAGCCGACCAGCAGGATCTGTTCGGCGAGGAAGATGTACAGCGTGGCGAAGGAGTCGTAGTCGAAGAACGCGGCGGAGATCAGCGAACAGATGGCCCAGTCGATCAGGAGCGCTGCGGCCCTCGGACCGAACCGGGCAATGGATCCCGGACCGGATTCGGGCCGTCCGAGCCGCTGGCCGGGCCACTGCTGGTTGCCCGACGGCGGGGGGCCTTCCATCCACGAACCGATGTCATCTCTACTCACCACTTGACCAGCGTACCCGGCGGGGAGCGGGCCCATTATGCACCCGGCCTCGCGGACACGCTAGGGTAGGAGACGCACTTCCCCTCATGTAACGTCCCGGAAACAACGGCGACACCAGCGAGAAACTGCCCGCTCCTACAGTTGAAGCGAGACGGCGGCAGCGTTCCGTTCCGCCGGAGCTCGCGACTTCCCGCGCGGTGCAGGTGCACGCGCTGGCGCCCAGTCTTCCTCCCCAGCCCTGCGATAGGAGCACGATTCGATGTTCAAGAATGCGGACGAGGTCCTCAAATTCATCGCCGACGAAGACATCAGGTTCGTCGATGTCCGGTTCACCGACCTGCCCGGTGTGCAGCAGCACTTCAACGTCCCAGCGAAGTCGGTCGACGCGGACTTCTTCATCCACGGCCAGCTCTTCGACGGCTCCTCCATCCGGGGCTTCCAGGGCATCGCCGAGTCGGACATGCAGCTCATCCCGGACGTCACGACGGCGTTCATCGACCCGTTCCGCGCCGAGAAGACCCTCGCGTTGAACTTCTCCATCGTCAACCCACGCACCGGTGACCCCTACCACCGGGATCCGCGCAGCGTCGCCGAGCGGGCCGAGGCGTACCTGTCCTCCACCGGCATCGCGGACACGGCGTTCTTCGCCCCCGAGGCCGAGTTCTTCATCTTCGACAACGTGCAGTACGAATCCTCCCCGCAGGGCAGCTTCTACAAGGTGGACTCCATCGAGGCACCCTGGAACAGCGGCCGTGAGGAAGTCGGGGGCAACCTCGGCAACAAGACGCCGTTCAAGGGCGGCTACTTCCCCGTGTCCCCGGTCGACAAGCAGGCCGACCTCCGCGATGCGATCTGCGTCGAACTGGACAAGGCGGGCCTCGAGGTCGAGCGGTCCCACCACGAGGTCGGCGGTGCGGGCCAGGCCGAGATCAACTACAAGTTCACGACGATGACCCACGCTGCGGACGACCTGCAGAAGTTCAAGTACATCGTGAAGAACGTCTCGAACGCCTGGGGCAAGTCGGCCACCTTCATGCCGAAGCCCGTCTTCGGCGACAACGGCTCGGGCATGCACTGCCACCAGTCCCTGTGGAGCAACGGACAGCCGCTGTTCTACGACGAGCGCGGCTACGCCGGCCTGTCGGACATGGCCCGCTGGTACATCGGTGGCCTGCTCAAGCACGCGTCCGCCGTCCTGGCGTTCACCAACCCGACGGTGAACTCCTACCGCCGTCTGGTCAAGGGCTTCGAGGCCCCGGTCAACATGGTCTACTCGCAGGGCAACCGCTCCGCCGGTATCCGCATCCCGATCACCGGTTCCAACCCGAAGGCCAAGCGCATCGAGTTCCGCGCACCGGACCCCTCGTCGAACCCGTACCTCGCCTTCGCGGCGCAGCTGATGGCCGGCCTCGACGGCATCAAGAACCGCATCGAGCCCGCGGACCCCATCGACAAGGACCTCTACGAGCTCCCCGCCGAGGAAGCCAAGGACATCCAGAAGGCTCCCGGCTCGCTCGAAGAGGCGCTCCTGGCCCTCGAGGCGGACAACGAGTTCCTGCAGGCGGGCGACGTGTTCACGCAGGACCTGATCGACACGTGGATCCAGTACAAGCGCGAGATGGAGATCATGCCGCTCTCGCTGCGCCCGAACCCCTACGAGTTCGAGCTGTACTACGGCGTCTAGCAGGATCCGCGGCTGAACGGGGTTCAGTCCGCAGGGAGTCCGCACGAGCGGCCGGCACTTCGGTGACGGCAGCCCGTGCGGACTCTTCCATGTCCGGGACCAGGCGCCCGTGCGATCCCGCCGGCTTCGGCTCGACGTCGGCGCCGCCGTGCGTTCACCCGGGGCGGGTGGCTGCTACACCGAACCCCTGCTCGCACCGCTCGGAACAGAACAGCGGCGAGTAGTGCACGGTCCCACGTGACCCGTCGCAGTTCATGCACTTGCCTCGAAACTTTTGGGACCACTTCTTGACTGCTTCGACGATTCGCACTCAGTGACACTATCGCCCACAGATTCGGACTCTTGCAGCGACACACCCGCCCCATTGCCCCCGTCTGTCACACAGGGACCTGCGCCGATGGCTAGAACCTGAAGAACCGGGTTTCCGCTGCCCCCTCCCACTCCCCTGGGGCGCACCGACGAGGGCAGCCGCCCCACAGCAGGGACGCCCGCCGTCGCGCGTCGAGCTCCGGCGGGGGACGCTAGTACCCGTAGAAGTGCCGCTCGAAGATGCTCCGGCTGCGCCGCGTCATCCGGAGGTAGTCCTCCTCGAGGTGCGAGCCGCTGTCCGGGCCGTACCCGCACCACCGCGCCACCGCCTCGAGGTCACGGCGTGAGGAGGGCAGCAGATCGGACCCGCGGCCGCTCCAGATGACATTCGCCCCCCGGATGCGGGTGGCCAGTGTCCAGCTGCCGCGCAGGATCGCGACGTCTTCCGCCGGCACGAGCCCCTCGGCCTCGATCACGTCCAGCGCGGTGAGGGTCGACTGGACGCGCAGGGCCGGGACCGCGTGTGCGTGCTGCAGCTGGAGGAGCTGCACGAGCCACTCGACATCGCTGAGGGCACCGCGCCCCAGCTTCAGGTGCCGCGACGGGTCGGCGCCGCGCGGGAGCCGCTCCGCTTCGACGCGCGCCTTGATGCGCCGGATCTCGCGGACGTCGGTTTCGGCGATCTCCTGCGGATACCGCAGGGGATCGATGACCTCGAGGAACTCCGCGGCGAGGCCGTCGTCGCCCGCGAGGGGCCGGGCCCTCAGGAGCGCCTGCGCCTCCCACACGAGTGACCAGCGGCGGTAGTACTCGCGGTAGGACCCGATGGAACGCACCATCGGACCCTGCTTGCCCTCCGGGCGGAGGGCCGCGTCGATCTCCAGCACCCGTTCGGCGAGCACCGGCGGCTTGCACGGCTGCGTGAGCAGCGCGACCAGCCGGGCCACGATGGTCTCCGCCTGCTTCTGCGCCGCCGACTCGTCCACGCCGTGCCGCGGCCGGTGCACGTAGATGACGTCGGCGTCGGACCCGTAGGTGATCTCGCGGCCGCCCTGGCGTCCCATCGCCATCACCACGACGTCCGTGAGCTGGTCCTCGCCGGCGAACACCTGCTTCTCCGCCACGTGCAGCGCCCCGAGGACAGCTGCCCGGTCCGCGTCGGACAAGGCCTCCCCCACCTCCGCCTGTGACAGGAGGTTCGAACTGTCGGCGATGGCGATCCGCAGCAGCTCACGGCGCCGGATGAGGCGGATCAGGCGGATGGCCTCCTCCGGCTCCGGGTGCCGCGACATCTTGGACTGGATCTCGTGCCACTGGGCCTCGAAGGTGTCCGGGACGAGCTCCGCATCGGCACCGAGCCACTGCGTCGACTCCGGTGACACCTCCAGCAGATCGGTGATGAAGCGGCTGCTCGACAGGACGGCGCAGAGCCGCTCCGCGGCGGCGTTGGAATCGCGCAGCATGCCCAGGTACCAGTGGCTCTCGCCGAGCGATTCACTGAGGCGGCGGAAGCCGAGGAGCCCGGCGTCGGGATCGACGCCGTCGGCGAACCAGGCCAGCAGGATGGGCAGGAGCTGCCGCTGCAGCAGGGCGCGACGCCGCAGCCCGCCCGTGAGCGCCTCGATGTGCCGCATCGCACCCCGGGGGTCCTGGTAGCCGAGCGCCGCGAGGCGCGCCTGCGCCGCCTCCGCCGTGAGCTGCACGTCCTCGGGCTCGAGGGTGGCCGCGTTGTTGAGCAGCGGCCGGTAGAAGATCGACTCGTGGAGCCGCCTGACGAGCCGCCGCGTCGACTGCCACTTGTCGTGGAGGCTCTGGGCGCTCGGACGCACTGTCACCATGCACCCCTCGGAGGACCGCGCCAGGGCACGCAGCGCGGTCTCGTCCTCGGGCATGAGGTGGGTGCGGCGCATCTGCATGAGCTGGATCCGGTGCTCGAGGACCCTCAGGTACCGGTAGGCGTCGTCGAGGTCCAGCGCGTCGGAGCGCCCCACGTACCCGGCGGCACTCAGCGCGGCGATCGCGGACACGGTGTCACGCACGCGCAGCGACTCGTCCAGCCGGCCGTGGACGAGCTGCAGCAGCTGCACGGTGAACTCCACGTCGCGCAGGCCCCCGGGCCCGAGCTTCAGCTGGCGCGCCTCCTCGTTGCGGGCGATGTTGTCCGTGACGCGGCGGCGCATGGCCCGGACGCCGTCGACGAACCCCTCCCGCTGCGACGACGCCCAGACGAGAGGGGCGATGGCCTCCTCATACCGGCGGCCGAGGTCGGGGTCCCCCGCAGCGGCGCGCGCCTTCAGGAGGGCCTGGAACTCCCAGCTCTTGGCCCACCGTTCGTAGTAGGACACGTGCGACTGCAGCGTCCGGACGAGCTGGCCGTCCTTGCCCTCGGGACGGAGATTCGCGTCGACCTCCCAGAGGGCGGGTTCCTGCCCGGGCGAGTAGACGCCCCGGGACATGCCGGACGCGAGCCCGGTCCCGACCCTGGTCAGCGTCGTCTCGTCGAGGTCGTCCCCCTCCACCACGTAGACCACGTCCACGTCGGAGATGTAGTTCAGCTCGCGGGCACCGCACTTGCCCATCGCGATCACGGCGAGCCGGACCCGGGCGACGACGTCGGGTCCGTACACCTCGCCCAGCTCCGCCCGCGCGACGGCGAGGGATGCCTCCAGTGCGGCGGCGGCGAGGTCCGCGAGTTCACGCGCGACGACGGGCAGGTAGTCGACCGGGATGCAGTGGCCGAGGTCGCGGACGGCGAGGTCCGTCAGGAGCCGCCGGTAGGCGACCCGGAGCCGGCAGTACGCGTCGACGCCGACGGCGCCGGCAACGGGATTGGCCGCGGCCGGGTCGGCGTCGACGGAGCCGAGCAGTTCCGCGCGCAGATCCTCCGGAGTGACGACGGGCGGGGTCGCCGGTCGGGTCGTCACGACGTCGAGGTGCTCCGGATGGCGCATGAGGAACTCCCCGAGCGCCTCGGTAGCTCCCAGCAGCCGGAACAGGAGACCACGCCGGCCCTCGTCGGAGAACGCCGCCCCGACCGCCGCGCGATCCACGGCGAGGAGCCTGACGAAGGACTGCAGCGCCATGTCCGGGTTGGCGGACACGGCGAGACCTGCGAAGAGATCGTCGTCGTTGAGACCCCGCAGCTCCGGAGCGTCGAGGAAACGCCGGCTCTTCTCGAGGTCCGTGAAGCCATAACTGATCAGCTTGCGGTTAAGGCTCATGTGCCAACCCTAGCCATGTCCCTCAGGGGCGCCTCACAGGATGTTGAGGTTCCGGCGCAGCTCGTAGGGGGTCACCTGGATACGGTAGTCGTGCCACTCGGCGCGCTTGTTCCGCAGGAAATTCTCGAAGACCTGCTCCCCCAGGATGTCCGCGACGAGCTCGGACTCCTCCATGACGCGGATGGCGTCGTGCAGGCTCGCGGGCAGCGGATCGTGTCCCATGGCACGGCGCTCCGCGGCGGTCAGGCTCCAGACGTCGTCCTCTGCCGCCGGCGGCAGGTCGTAGCCCTCCTCGATGCCCTTCAGGCCCGCTCCCAGCAGCACCGAGTAGGCGAGGTAGGGATTGCTGGCGGAGTCGATGCCGCGGTACTCGATGCGCGCCGACTGGCCCTTGTTCGGTTTGTAGAGGGGCACGCGGACCAGGGCGGAACGGTTGTTGTGGCCCCATGACAGGTAGCTCGGGGCCTCGCCGCCGCCCCAGAGCCTCTTGAAGGAGTTGACGAACTGGTTGGTCACGGCGGTGAACTCGGGGGCATGCCGGAGGATGCCCGCGATGAACTGGCGTGCGGTCTTCGACAGCTGGAACTCGGCCCCGGCCTCGTAGAAGGCGTTCGTGTCACCCTCGAACAGCGAGAAGTGAGTGTGCATCCCGGACCCGGGGTGCTCCGAGAAGGGCTTCGGCATGAAGGTCGCGTAGCTGCCGGAGGTCAGGGCGACCTCCTTGATGATCGTGCGGAACGTCATGATGTTGTCGGCGGTCTGCAGGGCGTCGGCGTACCGCAGGTCGATCTCGTTCTGCCCGGGGCCGGCCTCGTGGTGGCTGAACTCGACGGAGATCCCGACGGACTCGAGCATCGCCACGGCCATGCGCCGGAAATCCTGGGCCACGCCGCCCGGCACGTGGTCGAAGTAGCCCGCCTGGTCCACCGGAACCGGCTGGCCGTCCGCCCCCGGTTCCGCGGACTTCAGGAGGTAGAACTCGATCTCGGGGTGCGTGTAGCAGGTGAACCCCATGTCGGCGGCCTTCGCGAGGGTCTTCTTGAGGACCCCGCGCGGGTCGGCGGTGGACGGCTGGCCGTCCGGGGTGAGGATGTCGCAGAACATCCGGGACGTCTGCTCCTTCTCGCCGCGCCAGGGGAGGATCTGGAAGGTGGACGGGTCCGGCTGGGCAAGCATGTCCGATTCATACACCCGGGCGAGACCCTCAATGGAGGACCCGTCGAATCCGAGGCCCTCCTCGAACGCACCCTCGACCTCGGCGGGCGCGAGCGCCACGGACTTCAGCGAACCGACGACGTCGGTGAACCACAGCCGTACGTACCGCACGTCCCGCTCCTCGATGGTGCGCAGTACGAACTCCTGCTGCCGGTCCATGACAACCTCATTCCTCGATTCGATGCCCTGACCGTCCAGTCGGGGCGGCAGGCAGCGCCTGCCGGGGCCGCGTGCGTCCTGCTGCGGTGCCTGTGCGACACCCGCGCGGCCCGGGGCCGTGTCGGGCACGCGTGCGGCGCCGTCCTCACTCTACTGAGTCGCGGGAGCGGGACAGCTGCGGCGGCACCCCGCCAATTCTCGCCTGCCCGTGTTAACGGCCGGTTACGGGCGGGGCAGGCAGGCTCCAGGGGGCCCTGCCGGCGGAGCGCCGTCCGATAGTCTCGTGTCATGACTTCCGCCGAACTGCCTGCCCCCTACGGCGCGGGCACGACGCCGACCCCGCCGACCGTCCCCCCGACCGGTCGCATCCGCGTCCGGCACCTGCAGGAGGCGAAGGACAACGGTACGCGCTTCGCGATGCTCACCGCGTACGACCAGTATGCGGCGCAGGTCTTCGACGAGGCCGGCATCGAGGTGCTCCTGATCGGTGATTCGGCGGCCAACAATGTCCTCGGGCACGCCACGACGCTACCCATCACGCTGGACGAGATGATCCTGTTCAGCCGGGCCGTGAGCACGGCGGCGCGGCGGGCGCTCGTCGTCGCCGACCTGCCCTTCGGCAGCTACGAGGTCTCGCCCCAGCAGGCTGTCGAGTCCTCCGTCCGCCTCCTGAAGGAGGGCCTCGTGCACGCCGTGAAGATGGAGGGCGGCGCCGAGTACGCGGAGACGGTCCGGGCGCTCGTACGCGCCGGCATCCCCGTGATGGCGCACATCGGGTTCACGCCGCAGAGCGAACACGCCCTCGGCGGGTACCGCGTCCAGGGGCGCGGCGACGCGTCCCGGCGCATCGTCGACGACGCCGTCGCCCTCACCGACGCGGGGGCGTTCTGCATCCTGATGGAGATGGTGCCCAGCGACACCGCGGAGGCCGTCGACGCCGCCGTACGCGTCCCGACGATCGGCATCGGCGCCGGTCCGGGCACGACCGGCCAGGTGCTGGTGTGGCAGGACATGGCGGGGCTGCGCGGCGGCCGGCAGGCGAAGTTCGTCAAGCAGTACGCGGACGTCCGGACAGTCCTGGCCGACGCGGCGCGCGCCTACGCGGACGAGGTCCGGTCCGGCACGTTCCCCGGCCCCGAGCACACCTTCTAGGCGGCAGGACGGCGCCTACGCGTCGTCGTCCCGGTCCCAGGCGTCGTTGCGCTGCTGGATTTTCTCGAGGGCCTTCTCGGCCTCGGCCCTCGTCGCGTACGGGCCGATGAGCTGGGACCAGTCCGACTGCCGGTCCTCCTCGACCTCGTGCGTGCGCACGTTGAACCAGTACTCCGTCATGTCGACCTCCTTCATCCGGGCACGGACCGTGTCGTCCGCCGGCCGGTCCGACAACACCTTTCGGCTGCCAGCCGACGTCCACTATAAGATCAGGGTATGCCCCAGATCTCCGCCGCCGCGCCCCTTGGGACCCTGACACCCGGCACCGTCTCGCCCCAGCGCCCCGTTCCACGGGATATCGCCCGCCCGGAATACGTGGGCCGCAAGGCACCGGCCCCGTTCACGGGCTCGGAGGTGAAGACCCCGGAGACGATCGAGAAGATCCGCGTGGCCGGCCGCATCGCGGCGCAGGCCATCGTCGAGGTCGGCAGGCATGCGAAGCCCGGTGTCACCACCGACCACCTCGACCGGGTGGGTCACGAGTTCCTGCTCGACCACGGCGCCTACCCCTCGACGCTCGGGTACCGGGGGTTCCCCAAGTCGCTGTGCTCGTCGCTCAACGAGGTCATCTGCCATGGCATCCCGGACTCCACGGTGATCGAGGACGGGGACATCCTGAACATCGACATCACTGCCTACAAGGACGGCGTGCACGGCGACACGAACTACACCTTCTGCATCGGCGACGTGGACGAGGAGTCGCGATTGCTCGTCGAACGCACGCAGGAATCCCTCAACCGCGCCATCCGCGCCGTCGCGCCGGGCCGCGAGATCAACGTCATCGGCCGCAGCATCGAGTCCTACGCGAAGCGCTTCGGTTATGGTGTTGTCCGTGACTTCACCGGGCACGGCGTGGGCGAGGCTTTCCACACCGGGCTGATCATCCCGCACTACGACGCCGCCCCGGCGTACAACCGCGTGATCGAGCCGGGAATGGTCTTCACGATCGAACCGATGCTCACGCTCGGGACGATCGACTGGACGATGTGGGCGGATGACTGGACCGTCGTGACGAAGGACCGGAAGAGGACGGCGCAGTTCGAGCACACCCTCCTGGTCACCGACCGCGGCGCCGAGATCCTGACCCTCCCCTAGCACGACACCCGCAGTCCACTCCGTGTGCTGCACCACGACCATGTCCGGCTCACGCCGGACGACGCACCCACCCGTCAAGAGAGAATCATGGCCAAGGACACCGACAAGAAGAAATCGAAGAAGCTCCCGGCCACGGTCATCGGCGTGGACATCGGTGGCACGGGCATCAAGGGCGGCATCGTCGACCTCGAGAAGGGGGTGATCGTCGGCGAACGGTACCGGATCCCCACGCCGAAGCCGTCGACGCCCCAGGCCGTCGCGGAGGTGGTCGCCCAGATCGTCGCGGAACTCTCCTCCCGGCCCGAAGGCCCTGCCGCCGACGTCCCGGTCGGCGTCACCTTCCCCGCCATCATCCAGCACGGTATCGCCCGGTCCGCGGCGAACGTGGACAAGAGCTGGCTCGACACCGACGTCGACGGCCTGTTCAGCAAGGTCCTCGGGCGGGAGGTGCACGTGATCAACGACGCCGACGCCGCCGGCCTCGCCGAGGTCCGCTACGGAGCGGGCAAGGGCAGGATGGGCACGGTGCTCGTGATCACCCTGGGCACGGGCATCGGCTCGGCATTCATCTTCGACGGCAAGCTGGTGCCGAACGCGGAACTCGGACACCTCGAGATCGACGGGCACGACGCCGAGACGAAGGCGTCCGCCGTCGCCCGTGAGCGGGACGGCATCGACTGGGACGAGTACGCCGTCCGCCTCCAGCGCTATTTCTCGCACGTGGAGTTCCTCTTCTCCCCCGAGCTGTTCATCGTGGGCGGGGGGATCTCGAAGCGCAGCAGCGAGTACCTGCCGTCGCTGGACCTGCGCACGCCGATCATCCCCGCGCAGCTGAAGAACCAGGCCGGGATCGTCGGCGGGGCGCTGCAGGCTGCCCTGCTCTCAGGCACCAAGGCCTGACCGCCGGAACGATCCGTGATCGGGGGAACCCCGGTGCACGGAAGCCCGGTACGGATCGATCCGTACCGGGCTTCGTCATCCGGAGATGGAACCGGTGGTGGCGTCGGCTTCCCCTCCGCAGCCACCACCGGGGTCTGTATGGGCGCTAGTGCGCCGTCAACGGCCGCTGCAATCCGCTGGGGACGCGCCGGGCGGAGTCCTCGTCCTGCCTGCGCAGCGTCCCGATGGCCTCCTCGAAGTCCTCGAGGGACTCGAAGCCCTGGTACACGCTGGCGAACCGCAGGTACGCGATCTGGTCGAGCTTCCGGAGCGGTTCGAGGATGGCGAGCCCCACCTCGTGCGCATCGATCTCCGCGACGCCGCTGGCGCGGACGTTCTCCTCGACCTCCTGCGCCAGCAGGGCGAGATCGTCCTCGGTCACCGGTCGGCCCTGGCAGGCCTTGCGGACACCGTTGATGATCTTGGACCGGCTGAACGGTTCGCCTGCTCCGGAGCGCTTGATCACGCTGAGGCTGGTCGTCTCCACGGTGCTGAAGCGACGGCCGCACTGCGGGCACTGACGACGACGGCGGATCGCCGATCCGTCATCGGCGAGGCGGCTGTCCACGACGCGGGAATCGGCGTTGCGGCAGTACGGACAGTACATGGCTCCCCTCCCGCTCCGTGGGCCGTTCCGACAACGTGCCGGGACCAGTGTAGGACTACATGTAGTGAAACAACAACACTGTAATTACCAGATGTAGTGGCGGCCGAAGGAACGGGCGGCTCGTCCGGTCAGGACGCACCGGACCCGAAGCGGGCCGTGACGGCCTCCCCGTGCGCCGGGAGGTTCTCCGCCTCCGCCAGGGAGACGATCGAGGACGCGACCTCGTGCAGCGCCTCGCGGTCGTAGTGCACGAGCTGGACGGCGCGCAGGAACGTCGTCACGTTGAGGCCGGAGGCGAACGCGGCCGTCCCGCTGGTGGGCAGGACATGGTTGGACCCCGCGCAGTAGTCCCCGAGGCTGACCGGGCTGTAGGCGCCGATGAAGACGGCGCCGGCGTTGCGGATGCGACCGGCCACGGCCGCGGCGTCGGCGGTCTGGATCTCGAGGTGCTCGGCGGCGTAGGCGTCGCACACCGCGATCCCGTGCTCGACGTCGTCGACCAGGATCACGCCGGACTGCGGCCCGGACAGGGCGGTCCGCACGCGGTCCGCGTGCCGCGTCCGGGCGGCACGGACCCCGAGGGCGTCGACGACGGCGGCCGCGAGCTCCTCCGAGTCCGTCACCAGGACGGAGGCCGCCTGGGGATCGTGTTCGGCCTGGCTCACGAGGTCCGCCGCGACGAGGTCGGGGTCGGCCGTTGCGTCCGCGAGGACGGCGATCTCCGTGGTGCCGGCCTCCGAGTCGATGCCCACCTGGCCGCGGACCAGGCGCTTGGCCGTGGCCACGAAGACGTTGCCGGGGCCCGTGATGACGTCGACGGGATCGATGTCCCGGCCGGTTCCCGTATCGTCCCCGATCCCGTAGGCGAGGGCCGCGACGGCCTGGGCCCCGCCCATCGCGTACACCTCCGTGACGCCGAGCATGGCCGCGGCGGCGAGGATCGCGGGGTGCGGCCAGCCGCCGAACTCCTTCTGCGGGGGCGAGGCGAGGGCGATCGATGCGACGCCGGCAGCCTGTGCGGGCACCACGTTCATGACCACGGAGGACGGGTAGACGGCGAGCCCGCCGGGCACGTAGAGGCCCACGCGGCCCACGGGGATCCACTTGTGTGTCAGGTGCGCCCCGGGCGCCACCTGCACCTCGACCTCCTCCGGCACCTGGGCCTGGGCGAAGAGGCGCGCACGGCGGATGGCCTCCTCGAGAGCGGCCCGGACGCCGTCGTCCAGGCCTGCGAGGGCGGCATCGATGACCGCGGCCGGCACCCGCGGGTGCTCCTGCTCGACGCCGTCGAAGCGCAGGGCGAGTTCGCGGAGGGTGTCGACGCCCCGAGCGCGGACGTCGTCGATGATGGCCTGCACGACGGCTTCCGAGGACCGGGCGTCCGCGGCGGCCCGCGGCATCTCGTTCTTCAGGTCGCCCGGCGTCAGGGTCCGGCCGCGCAGATCGATGGTGCGGAAACCGACGGTCGGGGAGGTGCTGGACGGTGGATTCACCCTGAGAGTCTATCGGGACCGCCGACCGCGCGTTCACCGGCGCGGGTGGGTTGTGCGGGTGTCAGGTCCGGCGGCGCGCGAGGCCGATGAGCGCCGTGGCGAAGATGATCACGGCGGCGACGCCGGGCCAGATCGCCAGGGCCCCGTGGGAGTGCAGCAGGAAGTCGGATCCGGGCAGGCCGTCGCGCCCGTGCGGTCCGAGCAGGAGGGCGAGGCCCTCGCCCACGCCGAGGGCGAGGAGGGAACCGAGGACCGACCCACCGACGGCGGCGAGGATCCGCGCGGTCGGGGCTGGCAGCGCGAGCCGCAGGGCGACCACGGTGCCGACGGCGATCCCTGCGGCGAGCCCCAGTCCCGCGAAGGTGAGGTCCCGGAGCAGCCACTGGTCGGCGGAGGTCGGATCGCCGAAAAGGCGTCCGGTGGGGGCGAGGAGCCACCACGCGGCCCCGAGGACGGCGCCCAGCAGGATCGTGGATCCGAGCCACCAGAAGATGCCGGCGGGCGGCACCGATCGCCGATCCTCGGCTACGGCGTAGACGGGAGGCGGATAACTGCCCGGTCCGGTGACCGGGTCCTTGCTGGCGCGCATGACTTCTACATTAACAAACGGGTCCGCGTCCGGGTCGCGCGCCTAGGGTTGGAGGGTCCGACCCCGTCGAGCCCCCGGAGGAACCACGTGAGCAACCCAGGCACCGCAGCGACGGCCACGCCGCGCACCGGCGACCTCGCGGAGCCCTTCCGCGAGGTCTTCCGCCGCCACGCCGCCGGCGTGGCCATCATCACCGCCACTTACGACGGCGTCCCCTACGGCTTCACGGCGACGTCCGTGGCATCGCTGTCCGCAGACCCGCCGCGGTTCTCGTTCAACATGGCGCGGTCCTCGTCCTCCTGGCCGGCGGTCGCGAACACGAATTTCGTGGGCGTCCACATGCTCAGCACCGAGAACGAGGGCCTGGCGAACCGCTTCGCGCGGACGAAGGACCGGTTCACGGGCGACCACTGGGAGCCGGGGCCGGAGGGCGTCCCGATCCTCCGGGACGTCGCCGGCTGGCTCGTGGGCCGCATCAGCATGCGCCTGTCCTTCGAGAACAACGCCGTGGTGGTCGCGGAGGTGGTCTCCGGGAGCATCGGGGCCGACGGCGCTCCCCTGCTGTACCACGGCGGCAGCTACGGGACGCCGACGGCCACCGACTACGTCATCTGATCCGTCGTCCGACGCGGCGCCGGGCCGGACGGCCGGACCACGCCGTCCGGTCAGGCGTCGAGGCAGGCGGGTCCGAACAGGACCTTGAGGTCCCCGAAGAGGCCCGGCGTCGGATTCACGCGCAGGTCCACCCCCAGCTTCATGACCTCGACCTTCCGTGACCCGTTGAGCCGGATCAGCACCTCACTGGTTCCGGGATGTGTCCTCAGCACGTCGCCGAGCGCCGTGACGGCGGTCTCGGTCGCCTTGTGCTGCAGCATGGAGATGACCACCGGCCCCGAATGCCCCTCGCTGAGGTCGGGCACGGTCAGTTCCTGCGCGTTGAGCATCACCGCACCGTCATCGCGTCGCTGCAGGCGGCCGCGCACGACGACGATCAGGTCCTCCGCGAGGACCCCCGAGATGGGGCCGTACACCTGCCCGAAGAACATGACCTCCATGGACCCGGCCAGGTCCTCGACCTCGGCCCGCGCGTAGGCGTTGCCGCTGTTCTTGGCGATCCGGCGCTGAAGCGAGGTGATCATGCCGGCGATGGTGACGATCGCGCCGTCGGCCGGTCCCTCCTCGCTGATGATGGAGGGGATGGAGGAATCGGCGTGCTGGCTGAGGATCCCCTCCAGACCCTGGAGGGGGTGGTCCGAGACGTACAGGCCGAGCATGTCCCGTTCGAAGGACAGCTTGTCCTTCTTGTCCCACTCGGGCAGGTCCGGCACCTCGACGGACAGGCCACCCACGGCGCCCCCGGCGTCGTCGAACGCGCTGAAGAGGTCGAACTGGTTCGCGGCCTCGTTGCGCTTGAGGACGATCACCGAGTCCACGGCCTCCTCGTGGATCATCGCGAGGGCCCGGCGCGGATGGCGGAGGGAGTCGAAGGCGCCGGCCTTGATCAGCGATTCGATGGTGCGCTTGTTGCACACGACGGCGGGTACCTTCTGCAGGAAGTCGCTGAACGAGGTGAAGGCCCCCTTCTCCTCCCGCGCCCCGACCATCGCGCCGACGACGTTCGCGCCGACGTTGCGGATGGCGCCCATGCCGAACCGGATGTCCTTGCCGACCGGGGTGAAGTTCACACTGGATTCGTTGACGTCCGGCGGCAGGACCGTGATGCCCATGCGGCGGCACTCGTTGAGGTAGATCGCCAGCTTGTCCTTGTCGTCGCCGACGCTGGTGAGCAGGGCCGCCATGTACTCGGCGGGGTAGTGCGCCTTGAGGTACGCCGTCCAGTAGGACACGAGGCCGTACGCCGCGGTGTGCGCCTTGTTGAACGCGTAGTCGGAGAACGATTCCAGGACGATCCACAGCTTGTCCATCGCGGCCTGCGAATAGCCGTTGGCCTTCATGCCCGCGAAGAAGTCGGCCTGCTGCTTGTCCAGTTCCGACTTCTTCTTCTTGCCCATGGCGCGGCGGAGCATGTCCGCCTGGCCCAGCGTGAAGTTCGCCAGCTTCTGGGCGGCGCTCATCACCTGCTCCTGGTACACGATGAGGCCGTACGTGCCGCCGAGGATCTCCTCGAGCGGTCCCTCGAGCTCGGGGTGGATCGGCTCGATCTCCTGCAGGCCGTTCTTGCGCAGGGCGTAGTTCGTGTGCGAGTTCACGCCCATCGGGCCCGGTCGGTACAGCGCCAGGACGGCGGAGATGTCCTCGAAGTTGTCGGGGCGCATGAGCTTCAGCAGCGACCGCATGGGCCCGCCGTCGAGCTGGAACACGCCGAGGGTGTCGCCGCGTGCCAGGAGTTCGTAGGACTCCTTGTCGTCGAGCTCGAGGTCCTCGAGGACGAGGTCGGTGTCCTTGTTCGCCTTGATGTTCTCGACGGCGTCCGTGATGATCGTCAGGTTCCTCAGGCCGAGGAAGTCCATCTTGATCAGTCCGAGCCCCTCGCACGTGGGGTAGTCGAACTGCGTGATGATCTGCCCGTCCTGCTCACGGCGCATGATCGGGATGATGTCGATCAGCGGGTCGGAGGACATGATGACGCCGGCGGCGTGCACGCCCCACTGGCGCTTCAGCCCCTCGAGGCCGAGGGCCGTCTCGAACACCTTCTCGGAGTCGGCGTCGGTCTTCAGGAGTTCGCGCAGCTCCTCCGCCTCGGAGTACCGCTTCGCGTTCTTGTTGTGCACGTCCGCCAGGGCGAGGCCCTTGCCCATGACGTCCGGCGGCATGGCCTTCGTGAGCCGCTCTCCCGTGGAGAAGGGGTAGCCCATCACGCGGGAGGAGTCCTTGAGCGCCTGCTTGGCCTTGATGGTGCCGTACGTGACGATCATGGCCACGCGCTCGTCGCCGTACTTCTCGGTCACGTACCGGATGACCTCGGCGCGGCGCCGATCATCGAAGTCGACGTCGAAGTCGGGCATGGAGACGCGCTCGGGGTTGAGGAAGCGCTCGAAGATCAGGCCGTGCTTGAGGGGGTCGAGGTCGGTGATGCGCATGGCGTACGCCACCATGGAACCGGCACCCGAGCCGCGGCCCGGGCCCACCCGGATCCCGTTGTTCTTCGCCCAGTTGATGAAGTCGGCGACGACGAGGAAGTAACCGGGGAACCCCATCTGCGTGATGACGCCGACCTCGAACTCCGCCTGCTTGCGGACGTCGTCGGGTATGCCCGCGGGATAACGGTACTGCAGGCCGGTCTCGACCTCCTTGACGAACCAGGACTGCTCGTTCTCGCCCTCCGGCACGGGGAACCGGGGCATGTAGTTGGCCTTGGTGTTGAACTCGACGTCGCAGCGCTCGGCGATGAGCAGCGTGTTGTCGCAGGCTTCGGGGTAGTCGCGGAAGATCGCGCGCATCTCGGCGGGCGACTTCAGGTAGAACTCGTCGGCGTCGAACTTGAAGCGCTTCGGGTCCGCGAGTGTGGATCCGGACTGGACGCACAGCAGGGCCGCGTGGGCCTTGGAGTCCTCGGCGTGCGTGTAGTGCAGGTCGTTGGTGGCCACGAGCGGGAGGCCCAGGTCGTGGGCCAGCCTGATGAGGTCCGCCTTGACGTTCCGCTCGATGTCGAGCCCGTGGTCCATGAGCTCGCAGAAGTAGTTCTCCGCCCCGAAGATGTCGCGGAAGTCGGAAGCCGCCTGCCTGGCCTCGTCGTACAGGCCGAGCCGGAGCTTCGTCTGGACCTCGCCGGACGGGCAGCCCGTCGTCGCGATCAGGCCCTTCCCGTAGG
Organism: Arthrobacter sp. TMS2-4; assembly: GCF_054511075.1. Taxonomy (NCBI): domain Bacteria; kingdom Bacillati; phylum Actinomycetota; class Actinomycetes; order Micrococcales; family Micrococcaceae; genus Arthrobacter; species Arthrobacter sp. TMS2-4. Next base: position 76,579 of record NZ_JBTNDI010000009.1, on the reverse strand, counting down.
TCTGCAGGAGGTCCCGGTCCATCCGGGGCTTGTACAGGTAGCCCTCGAGGGAGGCGAGCGACGACATGCGGAAGAGGTTGTGCATCCCCTCGGTGGTCTCGGACCACAGGGTCATGTGGGTGTAGGCGCCGGCGCCGGAGACGTCGTCGCGTCCACCACCGCCCCACTGGACCCGGGTGCGGTCGTTCCGTGCCGTGCCCGGGGTGAGGTAGGCCTCGACGCCGATGATGGGCTTGATGCCCGCGCTGGTGGCCTTGCTCCAGAAGTCGAACGCGCCGAACACGAAGCCGTGGTCCGTGGTGGCGAGGGCCTTCATGCCGAGTTCCTCGGTGTGGCTGAAGAGGTCCGTCAGCCGGGCGGCACCGTCGAGCATCGAGTACTCGGTGTGGTTGTGGAGATGGACGAACGAATCTGTCGATGCAGGAGTAGCCACCCCACGAGTCTAGTGCTCCGCTACCCGGCGACGGGCCCCGGGGCGTGTCGCCCGGGGTTCCCCCGGCGTGTCACACCAGGCCGTCCGACAGGGCCATCAGGGCGTACGCCAGATCCACCGGATACGGGCTGGTCGCGGCGACCGGCTCCCCCGTGCGCGGATGCGCGAAGCCCAGGCGGTGGGCGTGGAGCCACTGCCGGGTCAGCCCGAGTTCGGCCGCGAGGCGCGGGTCCGCGCCGTAGGTGAGGTCCCCCGCGCAGGGATGCCGGAGTGCGGAGAAGTGGACGCGGATCTGGTGGGTCCGGCCGGTCTCGAGGTGTACCTCGACGAGGCTCGCCCGGCCGAAGGCCTCGAGCACCTCGTAGTGCGTCACGGAGTCACGGCCGCCCTCCATGACCGCGAACCGCCATTCGTGGTGCGGGTGGCGGCCGATGGGGGCGTCGATGGTGCCCTTGAGGGGCTCCGGCAGACCCTGCACGACGGCGTGGTACACCTTGTCCACCGTGCGCTCCTTGAAGGCGCGCTTCAGGGCCGTGTAGGCGGGTTCGGTCTTGGCGACGACCATCGCACCGGAGGTCCCGACGTCGAGCCGGTGGACGATCCCGACACGCTCGGGCGCTCCCGACGTCGAGATCCGGTAGCCGGCCGCCGCGAGAGCGCCGACGACCGTGGGACCCACCCACCCGGGCGACGGGTGTGCGGCGACGCCCACGGGCTTGTCGACGACGACGAAGTCCTCGTCGTCGAGCAGGATCCCCATGCCGTCGACCGCCTCCGGGATGACGCGGTGCCTGTCCTCGGGATCCGGCAGGTCGACGTCGATGCTGTCGCCGGCGTGGACGCGGTCGGACTTGGCCAGCGGCGTACCCCCGCGCAGCACGCGCCCGTCCGCGCACCACTGCGCGACGGCGGAGCGGGAGGCGTCGAGCAGGCGGGCGAGGGCGGCGTCCGCCCGGTTCCCGGCTTCGCCTGCCGGGACGATCAGCTCCCGGCGGTCACCGGCCATGATCGTCGCGGTCCGTCGTCGGATCCGTCGGGTCGGCCTGCGGGTCCGTCGGTTCGTCGTCGGTACGGCGGCCGTCCAGCCCGATGCCCCGCAGGGTCAGGATGCAGATGAGCACCACACCGCTGACGACCGCCGAATCGGCGATGTTGAAGATGGCGAAGTTCGGCAGGGCGATGAAGTCCACCACGTGGCCCTGGCCGAACGAGGGCTCCCGCAGGAGACGGTCCGTCAGGTTCCCGAGGGCGCCTCCGAGGACGAGCCCGAGTGCCGCGGACCACCGGAGGGAGGCCACCTTCCTCACCTGCAGGATGAGCGCCGTGGACACGACCACCATGATGATCGTGAAGACCCAGGTGTAGTCCGTCCCGATCGAGAAGGCGGCCCCCGGGTTCCGGAAGAAGCGCCAGCTGAGCAGGGGCGGGAGGACCGGCGTGATCTGCCCTTCGGTCATCGTGGACACGACCCACCATTTGGTGAGCTGGTCGGCGACGTAGGCGACCAGGGCACACCCGACCATCAGGAGCCCGTAGCGTGCCGGGATGCGACGGACGCGTCCCGGCCCACCGGCCGGGGCGCTGCCCGCTGCGGCCGACGGGACGCCGTCGGGCTCGGGGGTGGTGTCGGCGGGCTGGTGCTCGTTCACGGTCCATCCAATATGTCGGGGCTGTGTGGTGTGTCGTCAGGGGGAGGCCGGCCTGGGCCCGCGGGAACCGTCCTGACGCCGGAAGGGCCGGCTGCCCGGGGCGCACCCCGGCAACCGGCCCTTCCACTGCTGCCCCGATGCGGGTCGGGCCAGGACGCCTCGCTAGGAGGCGGACTCGGTCGCGAGGGAATCGCGGGCATCGAGGTCGCGGAGCTGACCCTCGATGTAGGCCTTGAGTCGTGCACGGTAGTCGCGCTCGAAGCCGCGCAGCTGCTCGACCGTGTGCTCGAGCACCGTCTTCTGCTCCTCGAGGTCCCCGAGGGTCTTCCGGCTCTTCTCCTCGGCGTCCTCGACCAGGCCCGTGGCCTCGAGCTGGGCCTCGGCAATGATCTTGTCGCGCTGCTCGACGCCCGCGTTCACGTACTCGTCGTGCAGGCGCTGCGCCATGGCGAGGACACCGGCGGCGGACTCTGCCGAGGTGACGGAGGCTGCCGGAGCTGCCGTGGCAGGGGTGTCGGGGATCGCGGCAGGGCTGGTCTCGTCGTCGGCCTGGGGTGCGGCCGTTTCGCCGGTCGACGGCTCGGTGTGCGTGCTCGCGGCGACGGGCGCGGGGATGGCCGTGGCCTGGGAGACATCCGACGGACCGTCCCCGAGCCTGCGGCGCAGTTCCTCGTTCTCGGAGTTCAGGCGGCGCAGCTCGACGACGATCTCGTCGAGGAAGTCGTCGACCTCGTCCTGGTCGTAGCCCTCGCGGAACTTCGTCGGCTGGAACCTCTTGTTGACAACATCTTCTGGCGTCAGGGCCATGTGCTCACCTCATACTGATAAGAGCCGGCCCGCCGGCTGGCGGTTCTGGCTGCGGTACCGGATCGTGGACGTGGATCACTGGGCTCACGTCGGATTGAGCATCAGCGTATATCTTCCCGGGGTCATTGCCGAAACACCTCGGCCGGCTATCGCGCGAGGCCCGCTGCCACCGACATTAGGATCAGCACGACGACGAACAGCACCAGGAACGCGAGATCCAGCTGGACCCCGCCCAGGCGGAGGGGCGGGATGAGCCGGCGCAGGGCCTTGATGGGTGGATCCGTCACCGAGTAGATGCCCGAGGCCAGCACGAGTGCCGACTTCTGGGGGCGCCAGTCGCGGGCGAACCCCTGGACGGCGTCATAGATGATGCGCAGGATCAGGGCGAGCTGGAACAGCATCAGTACCAGGTAGATCAGTGCGAATACCAGACTCACAGAGCAGTTTCAGTCCTTCGGGCCTTGGAGGGTCGTGCGCGACCGGGGGGCCGCAGCTCAGCTCTGGTTGAAGAAGCTGGTCTGTCCTTCGCTTGCCTTCAGGTCCTCGCCGAGGACTTCAATATACGACGGCGAGAGCAGGAACACCTTATTCGTGACCCTTTCGATGCTGCCGTGCAGGCCGAACACGAGGCCCGCAGAGAAGTCGACGAGGCGCTTGGCGTCGGACTCCCCCATGTCGGTGACGTTCATGATCACGGGGATGCCGTCCCGGAAGCTCTCGCCGATGAGCTTCGCGTCGTTGTACGAGCGGGGGTGGATCGTGGTGATCTGGCGCAGGGCGGCCGAGTCCTCGCGGGACGACGGCGCGCGCTTGATCGGAGTGACCGGCGCCCGGTATTCCTCGGCGGGGGCCACGCGTACCGCAGCCGGAGCCGGCTCGAGGTGACGCTCGTCGCGATCGTAATCCACCGTGTAGTCCTCGTTCCTGCTCTGCGCGCTTTTCGCTTCGGGCTCGTAGTGCTCGTCACCATCGGCGAGCCCAAGGTAGATCATCGTCTTGCGCAGTGCGCCGGCCATGGTGACTCCTGTTCTGAGAGTGGATCGGTGGGTTCTGGGCCGTGCCACGGGCCACCGACCCGGTGCCCGTCGTACCGCCGTTCTGACGTCGACGCTACCCCACGGCGGGACGCGGGCCGAGAACATCGGACCCGATCCTGAGGTGTGTCGTTCCTGCGGCGACAGCCTCCTCGAGGTCCCCGCTCATTCCCGCCGAGACGGCGGCAGCGGCGGGGTCGACGGCGCGCACCTCGGCCGAGATGCGCAGGAGCCGACCGAACGCCTCGGCCGGGTCGGCGCCGAGGGGTGCCACGGCCATCACGCCCGCGAGCTGCAGGCCCTCCGTGGAGGTACAGGCCTCGGCCAGGGCCACCGCGTCGGCGGGCAGCGCTCCTCCCCTGCCCGACGGTGTCTCCGCGGCGTCGGCGTCGAGGGTGAACTGGAGGAAGCATCGGAGGTCCTCCCGGGCCTCCATCCCGGCCCCGGAGCGGCGATCCTGCTCCGCCCTGACCGCCCTGCCGAGCGCCGTGATGAGCGGGAGGCGGTCGACGGAGTGCACGCTGTCTGCGTAGCGGACCACCGACTTGGCCTTGTTGGTCTGGAGCTGCCCGATGAAGTGCCAGGCGAGCGTGAGGTCCTGGAGGTCGGCTGCCTTCGCCGCGGCCTCCTGGTCGCGGTTCTCGCCCACGTCGGTGATGCCGAGCCCTGCGAGGATCCGCACGTCGGAGGCGGGGAAGTACTTGGTGACGACGATCAGCTCCGGGGCATCACGCCCGGCCGCTGCGGCGGCGGACGAGATGCGCGCCCGGACGGCCCGCAGGCGGTCCTCGAGGTCACGGGCGCGGGCGGGGTCCGGCGTGTCGCCCGTCCTCACGTCCGCCACACGAGGCCGGCGATACGCCCCGCTCCCGGCGCGCGCCGGTGGGAGTACAGCCCCGGGTTCTCGACGGTGCAGCAGGGGCCGCCACCGTCCACGGGCTGGACCGTGGCGCCGGCGCGTGCGAGCTGCCCCGCCACGGCCGCCGGCAGGTCGAGGGCCGGCGTCCCGCGACGCGTCCGCGATGCTGCCTCGGGAAGCACCTGCGCGAGGGTCTGCATCATGTCCTCGGGAACCTCGTAGCAGGAGCCGCACACGGCTGGGCCGATCCAGGCCGCGATGTCACGCGCCCCATGAGTGCGGAGCGTGCCGAGCGCGCGCTCGACGATTCCGTTGCCGACACCCGCCCGACCGGCGTGCACCACGGCCGTGGCCCCCGTCCCACCGTCCGCGACGGAGGCGTCCGCGAGGACGATCGGCACGCAGTCGGCGACGAGGACGGCGAGCGGCTCGCTTCCGTCCGGCGACACCATGCCATCGGCATCGGGGGCACACTGCGCGCTCCGGTCGACGACGGCCACACGGTCGGAATGGGTCTGGCTCATGAAACGCAGCGCGCCGCCGGGGACGCCCATCGCGGACTCCAGCCGACGGCGGTTCCCCTGGACGGCGTCGGGCTCATTGCCGACATGGAGGGCGAGATTGCCCGCGCCCACCGCGGTGAACGCCACCCTGAGACCAGGCCGGACCTCCACGTTCCAATGGAACGCGGAGGTCCGGCCCGGTCCGTCGTCCGTGGCCACCGACTACTTGAGGAAGTCGGGCACGTCGAGATCGTCGGAGCGACCGGCCGACAGGTCCGGCTCGACGATCGCCGGCAGGTCGACGTCGAAGCCGGAGTCGGCCGGGACGGCCTGCACGGTCTGGGCGCGCTGCTGCGACCAGGCACCGAGGCCCGCGGTCGCCGCTCCGGCCGTACGCTGCTGGTCCCCGCCTACGCGGGGGGCGACGGCCGGTCGTGCCGCCGGTGCTGCCGCGGCGGGCTGGGACGTGACGTCCACCTGGTCGAAACCGGCTGCGATGACCGTCACGCGTGCCTCGTCACCGAGGGCGTCGTCGATGACCGCGCCGAAGATGATGTTCGCCTCGGGGTGCGCGACCTCCTGCACGAGGCGTGCGGCCTCGTTGATCTCGAAGAGACCGAGATCGGAGCCACCCTGGATGGACAGCAGGACGCCGTGGGCGCCGTCGATGGACGCCTCGAGCAGCGGCGACGCGATCGCGAGCTCGGCCGCCTTGACGGCGCGGTCCTCGCCGCGGGCGGACCCGATGCCCATGAGCGCGGACCCTGCACCCTGCATCACGGACTTCACGTCGGCGAAGTCGAGGTTGATCAGGCCGGGCGTGGTGATGAGGTCGGTGATGCCCTGGACGCCGGAGAGCAGGACCTGGTCCGCGGAGCGGAACGCGTCGAGCATCGAGACGTTGCGGTCGCTGATGGACAGCAGGCGGTCGTTGGGGATCACGATGAGCGTGTCGACCTCCTCGCGGAGGGTGTCGATGCCGCTTTCGGCCTGGTTCGACCGACGGCGCCCCTCGAAGGTGAACGGACGCGTGACCACGCCGATCGTGAGGGCGCCGAGGGACCGGGCGATCCGGGCGACGACGGGCGCGCCGCCGGTGCCGGTTCCGCCACCCTCACCCGCGGTGACGAAGACCATGTCGGCTCCGCGCAGGACTTCCTCGATCTCCTCGGAGTGGTCCTCGGCGGCCCGACGGCCGACCTCGGGATCCGCGCCGGCGCCGAGGCCTCGTGTGAGCTCCCGTCCGACGTCGAGCTTGACATCGGCGTCGCTCATGAGCAGGGCCTGGGCGTCCGTGTTGATGGCAATGAACTCCACGCCGCGGAGTCCGACCTCGATCATCCGGTTGATGGCGTTGACGCCGCCGCCGCCGATGCCGACGACCTTGATGACGGCCAAGTAATTCTGAGGTGCTGCCACGTCCTGTGTCCCTTGTTCGAATCTGTGTGCTGTACGGGGGTCCGCCGGTGCTCCGGCGTCGACCTTCACCCGAAACAACGTTAACGTTCAGGTTGAGGGTTAACGTTATGTCAAGTAACTTCTATGTTCGACGCTAGGTGCATACGCATCCGGTTGCAAAGACCGGACGCCGCGTGTCGGCGTGTCGGCTCCCGATCTCCCGTGTCGCGGGGCCTGCGACGTCACCGCGTGACCGGCCGGTCCGGTGTGCTGACGTCGAACACCGTGACGGGCGGGTCCGTGGCCGGGAGCGACAGCATCGCCTCGAGCACCCGCGCCTTCTCCGCACTGCGTTCGGCGCTGCCCCAGAAGATCCGCTGCGCGCCCCTCAGGGAGAGCTGGATGGAATCGACGCTCGACGCCGACGCGCTGTTGAGGCGCGACAGGATGCCGGCCGGCAGTTCGACCAGCACCGCGGTGATCGAGGAGAACACCTCCGAGTTGACCGCGTCGGCTCCCCCGTCGATCAGGGGCAGTTCGGCGTCCCCCCGCCGGGCGACGGTCGTGAGCTGCGTACCCTCCGCATCGACGAGCACGAACTCCTTGCCGGTCTGCAGGACGGCGACGGGCTCGCGCTCCTCCACCGTCACCACGAGCGTCGACGGCGGTTCCGCGGCGATCCGGACGTCCTCGACGGGTGCCTTGTCGGCGAGGAGGTCCGCGACCTGCTCGCGCGAGATCCGGGTGAGCGGGATCCCTGTCAGGGGCGCGAGGGCCGCCTGGACCTCCGCCGTCGTGACCAGCGTGTTGCCCTGCACGGAGACCGTACGCAGGGCGAGGGCCGGCGAGAAGATCACGTAGGCCACGAGCCCACCGAGGACGACCATGACGGCGAGAACGGCCAGAAGCGTGTTCCTCAGCCGGTGCGAACGCTGCGGGGCGGGGAAATCGAGGACGGTCCCGGAGGCGCCGTACTCCGGCCGTCCGGCGAGCGTGGTGGTGCCTCTCGTGCCACCCGCGCCGCCCATGCCGGTACTCGCGGTGCTCCCGCCCGTGCTCCTCGCACCCGGCGCCCGGGTACTTCTCGCGCCCGGCGTACCGAGCGCCCGCGTCACGGGGGGCTTCCTCGGCGTCATCCGGCAGCCCCCGGGCCTGCGCCCGCGGCCCGGTCCGTCAGCAGGCCGACGAGCCGGACGCCGTACTGCGTGACGTCCCCGGCGCCGATCGTGAGGACGATGTCGCCGGGCCGGGCACCGCCGATCACGGCCTGCAGGGCCTCGTCCGTGTCAGGGACGTACGCCGCGCCGGCGCCGCGCATGAGATCGGTGATCGTCCAGCCGCCCACGTCGTCGACCGGGTCCTCCCGGGCGGCGTAGACCGGCAGGACGACGGCGGTGTCGGCGAGGGAGAGCGCGTCGGCGAACCCAGACGCGAATTCACGCGTCCGGGAGAACAGGTGCGGCTGGAACAGGACGTGCACGCCGTGCTCCCCCGCCACGGTGCGCGCTGCGGTGAGCGCTGCCCGCACCTCGGTGGGGTGGTGCGCGTAGTCGTCGAAGACCCGCACGCCGTCTCCCTCGCCCCGCGCCTCGAACCGGCGTGCGGCGCCCGAGAACAGGGACAGGCCAGCCGCGGCGACGGCCGGGTCCACCCCGAGCTCCAGGGCGACCGCGAACGCCGCCGCGGCGTTCAGGATGTTGTGGTGCCCCGGTACGCTCAGCTGCAGTTCCTGCTCGGCGTCCAGTCCGTCGACGGCGAAGGACAGCACGCTGTTCGTGGTGCTGCCCACCGCCCGCGTGTCCCTGATCCGGAGATCGGCCGTGGCAGCGTACCCGTACGTCCGCACGCGGCGGGCCGGCGGGATGGCCGCGGCCAGCGCGGCAGCGCCCGGGTCGTCGGCACAGGCGATCAGCAGGCCGTCCTCGGGCAGCCGGTCGGCGAACTGCCGGAACGCGGCGTGCACGGCCGCGGCGGTGCCGTAGTGGTCCAGGTGGTCCGCTTCCGCGTTCGTCACCACGCTGATCTGCGGCGCGTAGTTCAGGAAGGATCCGTCCGACTCGTCGGCCTCGGCGACGAAGACGTCTCCGCCGGTCCACTCGGCATTGACACCGAGGGCGGCCACGTCTCCCCCGATCGCGAACGACGGCTCGAGCCCCGCCTGCCGCAGCAGGACCGTGATCATGGCCGTCGTCGTCGTCTTGCCATGGGTCCCGGCGACGGCGACGGCGGTGCGGCCGCTCATCGCCGCGGCGAGGGCCTCCGAGCGGTGCAGCACGGGAAGGCCCCGGCGCCGCGCCTCGGCGAGTTCCGGGTTGGTCTCGCGGATCGCGGACGAGACGACGACGGTGCCGTGCTCGGGGACCGCGTCCACGCTGTGGCCCACGTGCACGTCGGCGCCGAGGGCGGCGAGGGCCCGCAGGGTTCGGGACTCCGCCGCGTCGGAACCGGAGACCCGCAGGCCGCGACCGAGGAGCACGCGGGCGACGGCGGACATGCCCGCGCCGCCCAGGCCGATGAAGTGGACGGGTTCGGACAGGACCGCGTCGGCCGCCATCGTTCTGTCAGGGGTGCTGTCAGGGGTGCTGTCAGGGGTGCTGCCGGTGGAGATGTCCGTGCCTTCCGTCATGCCGTCGTCGTCGGTCCTGCCGTGCCGTGCGCTCATCGGTTCGACTCCGCGACGGCCAGGACGAGCTCCGCCATGCGCCGGTCCGCGTCCCGCACGCCCTGCGCGTAGGACGCCGTCGACATCGCGGCGAGCCGCGGAGCGTCGGTGACCAGCGGCAGGACGTTCTGCCGGATCCAGTCGGCGGTGAAGGCGGCGTCCTCGACGACGATCCCACCGCCGCAGTCCACGAGCCCGGCCGCGTTGAGCCGCTGCTCTCCGTTGCCGTGGGGCAGCGGGACCAGCACGGCGGGCAGCCCTACCGCTCCGACCTCGCTGACCGTCGCGGCGCCGGCGCGGGCGACCAGGAGGTCGGCAGCGGCGTACACGCGCTCCATGCCGTCGACGAACTCGACCTGGTGGTACCCGGGCGCCGCCAGCGGCGCCCCGTCGTCGCCGCGGGCCTGCTTGCCCCGGCCCGTGATGTGCAGGATCTGGACGCCGGCCGCGGTGAGCTCGGGCATCGCGGCGGCCACGGCGCGGTTCAGGCTCGCCGCGCCGGAGGATCCGCCCGTGACGATGAGTGTGGACCGGTCCGGGTCGAGCCCGAGGGACGTGCGTGCCACGACACGGTCGCGGGCGCGGTCGAGGTCGGCGATGCTGCGGCGCATGGGCATGCCGACGAGTACGGCGTCGGTGAGGCCCGTTCCGTCGAACGCGACGGCGACGCGCGCCGCGATCCGTGCGCCCACCCGGTTCGCGATCCCGGGCCGGGCGTTGGCCTCATGGATCACGACGGGGATGCGGCGGCTCCACGCGGCGAGGTACACGGGTGTCGAGACGTACCCGCCCACCCCGACGACGACGTCGGCCCCGGCATCCGTCACGATCGCCCGCGCCTGGCGGACGGCCCGGACGAGGCGGACCGGGAGCTTGAGGAGGTCCGTCGAGGGGCGTCGGGGCATCGGCACCCGGTCGATGGTCCGCAGCTCGAAGCCGGCCGCCGGGACGAGGCGCGTCTCCATGCCCGCTTCGGTACCCACCGCCGTGATGCGCGCGCCCGGCAGCTCGTCGATGATGGCCCCCGCGATGGCGAGCAGCGGGCTGATGTGGCCGGCCGTACCGCCGCCGGCGAGGACGACTGAGACCGCGCGGTCGGGGGTGGAGGGGTGTGTCATGGAGGTACGGGGCCTTTTCCGGAGGTCAGGACGCGGGCCGGTCCGGCGCCGCGACGGCGGACTGCGGGGTCTTCCGCGCGAAGGAGAGCAGGACGCCGACGGCGGCGAGCGTGAAGGTCAGCGCGGACCCGCCGTAGGAGATGAACGGCAGCGGCACGCCGATGACGGGCAGCAGACCCGTCACCATGCCGATGTTGACGAACGCCTGGCCGATGAGCCAGACGAGGATGGAGCCCATGAGGATCCGCACAAACGGGTCGGTGTAACGCATCGCCACACGGATGGTCGCCACGGCGAGGATGCCGAAGAGCAGCACCACGACGAACGTGCCGATCAGCCCGAACTCCTCGCCGATGATGGCGAAGATGAAGTCGTTGTGGGCCTCGGGGATCCAGTTCCACTTCTGCCGGCTCTGGCCGATCCCGACGCCGAACCAGCCGCCGGAGGCCATGGCGAACAGCCCGTTGTCGGACTGCATGCACAGGTCCGTCCCGTCGTCGCAGTTCAGCCGCAGCCAGGCGGCGATGCGCCCCCCGCGGTTCGAGCTCGTCACGATCATCAGGAGGGACCCGGCGGCGGCCACGAGCCCCACCAGCGTGAACATCTTCAGCGGCGCGCCGGCGAAGAAGAGCGCCGCTGCGGCGATCATCATGAGCACCAGCCCGGTCCCGAGGTCCCCGCCGATGAGGACGAGGATGATGGGCAGGCCGCCCAGCGGCAGCGCAGGGATGAGGGCGTGCTTCCAGTCGCGGATCAGGGCCTTCTTGCGCTCGAGCACGACCGCGAACCAGAGCGCCAGGGCCAGCTTCGCCGGTTCGGACGGCTGGAGCGTCTGCGAGCCGATCCGGATCCAGTTCTTGTTGCCGTTGATCTCGACACCGATGGCCAGGACGAGCACGAGCAGGACGATCGCGATGCCGAGGCTCGGCCAGGCGAGCGCCCGGTAGGCGCGGGGCCCGAGCCGGGACAACACGAGCATCAGGATCAGCCCGGCGCCGGCCCAGACGGCCTGCTTGAGGAAGAGGTCGAACGTGTCCTTGCCCTCGGAGATCGCCTCGACGGAGGACGCCGACAGCACCATCATGAGTCCGATGGCGGTCAGCGCGAGGGCGGCTCCCAGGATGAGGTAGTAGCTGGAGCCCGACGGCGAGTGGTCCGAGCCCTCGAGGACTTCCCAGCCACGCCGCAGGCGGGCACGCAGGCCCTTCGCCGGCGCGCTGGTGGCTGCCCCCGGCAGCCCGCTCGGGGCCGCGGCGGTGGCACCGCCGCGGACGGTACGACCCGTCACCGCGGACCGGGGCGTCGACGTCGCCCCTCCGGAGGGGGCCGACCGGCCGGTCCCCGCCGTCCGGGCGGACCGGACGGCGGGCTTGCGTCCTCCCGGACGGGTTGGCGTGGTCATTACGACTCCTTCGCGGTCGTCCCCTGTCCACCGCGGGCATGGACGGCGGCCATGAAGGCCGCCCCCCGGTGCGCGTAGGACGAGAACTGGTCCATCGACGCGGCGGCAGGCGCCATCAGCACCGTGTCGCCGTCCTGGGCGAGCCGCGCGGCTTCCGCGACGGCCCACTGCATCAGGGCGTCTCCGGTGACCGGGTCGGGTGATCCGGCGTCGCGCCCCCGTCCAGTGTGCGCGTTCAGCGGGAGGGAGACCGGAACATCGGGCGCGTGTCGGGAGAGCGCCCCCTGGAGGGGCGCGGGGTCCTCGCCGAGCAGGACGACGGCGCGGAGCCGTGCAGCGTGCTCGCGGACGAGATCGTCGTAGGACACGCCCTTGGACAGGCCACCGGCGATCCACACCACCGACTGGAAGGAGGCGAGCGACGCGGAGGCGGCGTGGGGGTTGGTGGCCTTCGAATCATTGATCCAGAGCACACCGTCCTCGTTCGTGATCACCTGGATGCGGTGGTCGCCGGGCTGGAAGGCCCGGATGCCGTCGCGCACCCCGGCGGCGGGGATCCCGGCAGCCCGGACGAGCGCGGCGGCGGCCAGGGCATTCGCGACGAGATGACGGGGCACCACCTCGCCGAGCTCGCTGATGGACGCCAGTTCGGCGGCCGAGTCCTTGCGCTGCTCGATGAACGCGCGGTCGACGAGCAGGTCCTCGACGACGCCCATCATGCTGACCGACGGCATGCCGGTGGTGAATCCCACGGCACGGCAGCCCTCCATCACCTCGGCGTCCTCGACCATCGTCTCCGTCTCGCGCTGCTCCACGTTGTAGATGCAGGCGATCTTCGTGCGCTCGTAGACCGAGGCCTTGGCGGCGTAGTACGCCTCGTAGCTGCCGTGCCAGTCGACGTGGTCCTCGGCGATGTTCAGGCACACGCTCGCCAGGGGTTCGATCGAATGGGCCCAGTGCAGCTGGAAGCTGGACAGTTCGACGGCGATGACGTCGTAGCCCTGCGGGTCGCGGATGACGTCGAGGATGGGGGTGCCGACATTCCCGGCGGCGACCGCGCGCCTGCCGGCTGCGATGAGCATGGACTCGGTCAGGCCGACCGTGGTCGTCTTCCCGTTGGTCCCGGTGATCGTGAGCCACTCGGCGGTGGGACGGCCTTCGCGGATCCGGACGCGCCACGCCAGCTCCACGTCACCCCAGATGGGGATGCCGGCGGCCGCTGCCTCGGCGAGCAGCGGCTGGGTGGGCGGCCACCCGGGCGAGGTCACCACGAGGTCGGGTTGCTCGCCGTCGATCAGGGGCAGGGCGGCGGCGTGATCTGCCCCGAGCAGGACGTCGCGCGCGCCGACGATCCGCAGGGTGTCGGCTTTCGCGTCGTTCGCGGGGGTGTGGCCGGCGTCCACGACGACGACGACGGCGCCGAGCTCGATGAGGGTGTCCGCCGCGGAGAACCCGGAGGCTCCGAGGCCGGCGACGACGACCCTGAGCCCTGCCCAGTCGGCGTCCCACGAGGTGAGGTTCGCCAAACGGGGGGTCTCCCAGGTGTTGGGGCGCGGGCCTCCGGGCGATCCGGTCATCCGACGACCCATTCCGCGTAGAAGATGCCCAGCCCTGCCGCCACGAAGAGGCCTGCCAGGATCCAGAACCGGACCACCACGGTGACCTCCTGCCAGCCCTTGAGTTCGAAGTGGTGCTGGAGCGGCGCCATCTTAAAGACGCGTTTGCCGCCCGAGAGCTTGAAGTAGCCGACCTGGATGATGACCGACAGCGTGATGAGGACGAACAGTCCGGCGAGGATCACCAGGAGCAGTTCGGTGCGGGAGAGGATCGCGAAGCCGGCGATGGCGCCGCCGATCGCGAGGGACCCGGTGTCGCCCATGAAGATCTTGGCGGGGGACGTGTTCCACCAGAGGAAGCCGACGAGGGCGCCGCACATCGCCGCGGCGATCAGGGCGAGGTCCAGGGGGTCGCGTACCTCGTAGCAGACACTGCCTGCGCCCGGCGACCCGCAGCTCTGGTTGCTCTGCCAGATGCCGATCAGCATGTAGGCGCCGAACACGAGGATCGCGGCTCCCGCGGCGAGCCCGTCCAGTCCGTCGGCGAGGTTCACGCCGTTGCTGGCCCCGGTGATGATGAGCAGGGACCAGGCGACGAAGAGGACCGCCCCGAGGATCGAGCCCGCGAAGGCGAGGTCGATCGGGGTGTCACGGATGAACGAGATCGCGGTGGAGGCCGGGGTTCGCCCTTCCTCGTTGGGGAACATCAGGGCCATGACACCGAAGGCGACACCGACGGCGGTCTGGCCGGCGATCTTCGCCGGGGCCGAGAGCCCGAGGCTGCGCTGCTTGGAGATCTTGATGTAGTCGTCCGCGAAGCCCACGACTCCCATGCCGGCGGCGAGGAAGAGCAGCAGCAGTCCCGACGCGCTGGGCCCGGAGGCGGGAGCGCCAATCGCCACCATGAGGAGGTGCGTGAGGACGTAGGCCAGCAGCACGGACCCGACGATGACGGCGCCGCCCATGGTCGGCGTCCCGCGCTTCGTGTGGTGCGCGGTCGGTCCGTCGTCGCGGATGAACTGGCCGTAGCTCTTCTTCACGAGGAGCCGGATGAACAGCGGCGTTCCGACGAAGGCGAAGATCAGGGCCATGGCCGCGCCTATGAGGATTGCTATCACGGCTGGGAGGCCTTTCCGGAAGCGTCAGGGGCGCCGGCCGGGTCAGTCCCGGCTGCTGGGGCGGGCGAGCTGTGGTTCTCACTGTGGTCCGGGCCGATCCGCTGCGCGATCCTGTCGCCGAGGAACCGGAGGCCGGCGCCGTTCGAGGACTTGAAGAGGACGATGTCCCCGGGCTCGAGTTCGGCGGCGAGCAGGCGCTCCGCCGCCTCGACGTCGTCGACGTGCACGGCTTCGCTGCCCCACGACCCCTCGAGCACTGCGCCGTTGAAGAGCGCGCGGGTGTTGGGGCCCACGCAGACGAGCTTCGAGATGTTGAGGCGGACCACCACGCGACCCAGGAGGTCGTGCTCCTCGATGCTGCTCTCCCCCAGTTCGAGCATCTCCCCCAGCACCGCCCACGTCCGTCGGCGGCCGCGGCCGAGTTCGGCGAGGGTCCGCAGGGCGGCGCGCATCGACTCGGGGTTGGCGTTGTAGGCGTCGTTGATGACGGTCACGCCGTCGGCCCGGTCGCTGCGCTCCATGCGCCAGCGGCTCGCGGCGGCCAGGGTGCGCAGGCCGTCCGCGATCCGCTCCGGGGCGCATCCGATCTCGTAGGCGACGGTCGCTGCGGCCAGCAGGTTCGTCGTGTGGTGCAGTCCGAGGAGCGGTGACACGATCTCGTGGTCGCTGCCGTCCGGGAAGGTGAGGGTGAACGAGGGGTTTCCCCCGGGCGTCGTCGTGCTGTTCCTCGCCCGCACCACGCTGCCCTCGGCCGCGAAGTCGTCCGAGGACGTGAAGAACGCGGTGCGCGCACCGGTGCGGGACCGCATGGCGAGGACGCGCTCGTCGTCGGCGTTGATGACGGCCGTGCCCGTGGCGGCGAGGGCCTCGAAGAGCTCTCCCTTAGCTCGGGCGATGTTCTCGACGCCGCCGAACTCGCCGGCGTGGGCCGACCCGACGCCGAGGACGACGCCGATGTCGGGCTGGACCAGCGAGGAGAGGTAGGCGATGTGCCCGGGCTTCGTGGCACCCATCTCGATCACGAGGTAGCGCGTCTCCCAGGTCGCCTGGAAGACCGTCAGCGGCACGCCGACCTCGCCATTGTAGGAGCCGCGGGGCGCTACCGTGGGGCCTGCCGCGGCGAGGATACCGGCGAGGAGGTCCTTGGTCGTGGTCTTCCCGGCGGAGCCGGTGATGCCGATGACGGTGACGTCGCCGGCGGACCGCAGCCGGCGGACCGTCTCAGCGGCGAGCTCGCCCATGGCGAGGACCGCGTCGGGGACGACGACGGCGGGGTAGGGGACGTCGTCCGGCCCTGCCACCTCCCGCTCGGCCAGCGTGAGGACGGCGCCGCGGCCGACGGCCGACCCGATGTGGAGGTGCCCGTCCGATTCCTCGCCGGGTTTGGCCACGAACAGCGACCCGGGGACGCACTCGCGGGAGTCGGTGGCTGCGGAGGTGACGGTGACGGCGGGCCCGGCGGGATCGATCCCGACCAGTCGTCCGCCCGTGAGTGCCGCGATCTCGGCTGCGCTGAATTCAATCATGACGGTTCAGGACTCTATCCCGGGGCGGGAAAGCACAGAGAATCCGTGCCTTGTCAACGCGGACCGCAGTTCCTCCCGGTCGTCGAGCGACAGGTTGACGCCCTTGACCTCCTGCCACACCTCGTGGCCGCGGCCGGCGACGATGACGGTGTCGGACGGCCGGGCGAGGGCCACGGCGCGCTCGATCGCCTCCGCCCTGGGGAACACCTCCAGCACCTCGCAGGCCAGCCCCTCGGCGCGGACCGCCGCTTCGGCGCCCGCCCGGACGGCCTGCCGGATGACCGCTTCGTCCTCGTCGTGCGGGTCGTCGTCGGTGACGACGAGGATGTCGGACAGGCGTGCTCCGACGGCGCCCATGACGGGGCGCTTGGATTCGTCGCGCTGCCCGGTGGCGCCGAACACGGAGATGACCCGGCCGCCGGGACGCCGGACCGAGGCCAGGGTCCGTTCGAGCGCGTCGGGATTGTGCGCGAAGTCGACGATCGCCGCGGGTTCCTCACCGACGAGCTGCATGCGTCCCGGCACCTCGGTGGTGAACGGGTCGTGGTCGTCGAGGGCGCGCTGGACGTCCTCCACGGCGACACCCGACGCGAGGACCATGACCGTGGCCAGGGCGGCGTTGGAGACGTTGAACGTCCCGGGGAGGCCGGTGCGGACCAGCACCTGCTGCCCCGTGCGGCCCTCGAGGGTGAAGCGGTGCCCGAGGCCGCTGGGCCGGACGGCGGTGACGGTCCAGTCGGCCGTCGGACCGCCGTCGCGGTGCTGCTCGGTGCGGACGGAGACGACGGGCACACCTGCCGTCCTGGCGATGCGGAGCCCCCAGTCGTCGTCGACCAGCACGACGGCGCGCCGGCAGCGCTCCGGAGTGAAGAGCGTCGCCTTCACGGCGAAGTAGTCCTCCATGGTCCCGTGCAGGTCGAGGTGGTCCTGGGTGAGGTTGGTGAAGCCCGCGACGTCGAACCGGACGCCGTCGACCCGCCCGAACTCGAGGGCGTGCGAGGAGACCTCCATGGAAGCCGCGTCGAGGTCGCGTTCCCGCATGAGGGCGAGCAGCGAGTGGACCTGCGGGGACTCCGGGGTGGTGAGCTCACTGGGAATGGCGTCCTCGCCGGCGCGGATCTCGATGGTCCCGATGAGCCCGGTGGTCCGGCCCAGCGCGCCGAGGAGCGCGTTGAGGAAGTAGGTGGACGTGGTCTTCCCGTTGGTGCCCGTGATCCCGAACAGGATCGGGGCGGCGCCGGGGGCGTCCGGCTGACTGTCGAAGATCACGCCCGCGAGCGGTCCGACGGCCCGGCGGGGGTCGGGGACGACGACGACGGGCGGCGCGTCGAAGCCGGCCGCCGTCGCGGTGCGGGTCACGATCGCGGCGCCTGCGGCATCCGTCAGGACGGCCACGGCACCGGCGCGCACGGCCTGCTCGGCGAAATCCGCGCCGTGGCGGGTGGCTCCGGGAACGGCCGCATAGACGTCCCCCGGAAGCACCGACCGCGAATCGAGGGTGAGTCCGGTGACCACGGGCAGGTCCGCTGATCCGGCGGGGTCGACGGATCCTGCTGCTCCGGCCAGGGGCCCGATCGCGGCCAGGGCCGCGGACAGCGGGACCGGGTGCGGGGCGCGCGGCCGCATCAGGGAGGCACCGCCTCCCCGCGAGTTGTTCGATTGCACGGTGCTCCGGCCTTCGGGTCAGTACTTGACCGGGTAGATGTCCGGCTTCAGCGTGGACGCCGGGACATTGTTGGAATTGAGGACCTGCTGCATCACCTTCTGGAACGACAGCCCCGGGATGAGATAGTACAGGTCGCCCTGCGGGCGCTGGAGCGTCACGACGACCACGTACTCGGGGTCCTCGATCGGCGCGATTCCGGCATAGGACAGGGTGTAGCCATCGTAGCCGCCCGAGGGACCGGGGGCCTCGGCGGTGCCGGTCTTCGCGCCCACACGGTACTGCTCGAGTTCCCCGGACTTGCCCGATCCCTCCACGGTCACGGTCTCGAGCATCTTCCGCATCTTCGCGGCCGTCTCCGGGGACACCACCTTCGTGCCCTCCTCCTCGGGCACCACGTGCTCGGTGCCGTCCGGGTCGATGTAGGCGTCGATCAGCCGCGGCTGCAGCCGCACCCCGTCGTTGGCGATCGTCTGGTACACCATGGCGGTGTGCAGGGCGGTCTGCGTGAGTCCCTGGCCGAACAGGACGGTGTACTGCTGGCGGTCGTCCCAGTTCTCGGGCGTGGTCAGCAGACCCTGGTTCTCCTCGTTGAGGCCGGTCCCGAGCGGCTCGCCGATGCCGAACTTCTTCAGCCAGTCGTACCGCTCCTGCCGGGTGAGCTGCTCGCCCACCTGGACGGTCCCGGTGTTCATCGACTTCGCCAGGATGCCCGCCGCGGTGCGCTTCTCGGTCTTGTGCTCGAACGCGTCCTTGAACGTCTGCCCGTCGATGGTGTAGCGGTTCTCGAGGGTGAACCTCGAGGTCGGTTCGATGAGCCCCTGCTCGATGGCACCGGCCATGGTGATGACCTTGGTGGTGGAACCCGGCTCGAAGGAGGCACTGACCGAGTTCGGGCGGCGCTGCTCCGCCGGTGTCTCCGTCGGGTCGTTGGGATCGGGCGTCGTGGATTCGGCCATGGCGCGGATCGCGCCGGTGTCCGTCTCGACGACGACGATGTTGCCCCACTCGGCGTCGTATTCCTCCACCTGGGAGGCGATGGTCTGCTGCGCGAACCACTGCAAGTCCTGGTCGATGGTGAGGCGGACGTCCCGTCCGTCGACCGCCGGCACGTCCTCGTTCGTCGCGTAGGGGATGCGGATCCCGTCCCCGCCGATCTCGAAGGTCCTGCTGCCCGCGGTCCCCTCGAGCGCGTCGTTGAGCGAGTACTCGAGCCCCTCCTGCGGATCGCCGTTCTCCGACACGAACCCGATGACGGAACCGGCGACGGCGCCCGCCGGGTAGGTCCGCACGCTGGTCTTGTCGGCGTAGACGCCGGGGATCTTGACGGCGAGGGCGCGGTTCTTGACCTCCGGTGTGAGTGATTTGAGGATGTAGTTGAAGCTCTTGTCACCGAGGACGGCGCCGCGCAGCGTCTCCGCATCGACGCCGATGACGGCGGAGAGCTCCGAGAGCGCCTGGTCCATGGGGATGACCTCCCACTCCTCCAGGTCCTCGTTGTAGCGACGGAACTCCTCGACGTCGCTCAGGCGCTGGTCGACCACGAGATCGAAGCGCTCGACGCTGCGGGCGAAGTACTTACCGTTCATGTCGACGATCGAACCCCGGACGGGCTGCACGGCGGTGGTCGTGAGGCGCTTGGACAGGCCCGCTTGCGCCATGCCGTTGAGGTCGAGGGCCTGCAGTTGGAAGAGGCGCACGCCCAGGACCATCAGGAGGACGAGGACGAACGCGAGCCCCATGCGGAGCCGCCTGGAGCCCAGGGCCAGACGCATGCTGTCGGGGCTGCCGAGGCGTGCAGGGGTCACGGAGAATCCTTGTCGATCAGTACGTCTGCTGCGAGGTGCTGGAGCCGTTCGTGCTACTGCCCCGAGTCGAGCTGCTCGGGGCCGGGGATCGTCCCCGACTCGGTGCTCGCCGCGGCTTCTCCCCCGGCCGCAGGAGCGGCCGGATTCGTACCGAGGTTCGGTGCTGCGATGAGGACCTCGGGCTCGGGGCCCTTCGTCGCTGGTTCCGGCGTGCCGGTCACCCTCATCGAATCTAGCTCAATGGTCCCGAAGGTCGGGGAGGACACCATGCCGAGTTTCGTGGCGGCTGCGGCGAGGTTCTGGGGCGCCTCCTTGCCTTCGATGGCCAGCACGAGTGCTTCGTTCTCCTGGTGCAGGGCCGTCTGCTGGTTCCGGAGCTGCACCAGTTCGTACTGCGTGCCGGAGACGGAGATGTTGAGCATGAGCACCGCGGCAAGCGCCGCCGCGAGCACGACGAGGCTGAAGACCGCGAAGGGCACCTTGCGTCGGGCAGGGCGGGCGGGGACGACGGACAGCGGCGTCCGTGCCCTCGTGATGCCCGGGCCTTCGGTGACCGGTGCGGTCAGCCGCCGCGGGGCCAGCGCGAGAGCACTGTTCCCGGCGAAGGCTGCAGCGCCGTGTCGCTTCTCCACGGTCAGTGCCTGGCTCATGTGGTTTTCCTGTCGACGGGTCCGGCTTTGGTTCGTTCAACGGCCCGCAGCTTGGCCGATGCCGCGCGCGGGTTCTCCTCGATCTCCGCCGCGGTGGGCGCTTCGGTGCCGCGGGTCAGCGATCGGAGGTAGGGCTTGTGCTCGTCGAGTTCCACGGGGAATCCGACGGGGGCGGAGGACTTCGTTCCCGCGGTGAAGGCGCTCTTCACGATGCGGTCCTCCAGGGAGTGGTAGGACATGGCCACGACGCGTCCGCCGACGAGGATGGAGCGGATGGCCGCTGGGACGGCCCGTTCCAGGACGGTCAGTTCCTCGTTGACCTCGATGCGCAACGCCTGGAACGTCCGCTTGGCCGGATGGCCCCCGGTGCGGGCCGCCGCGGCGGGAACGACGCCGCGGATGGTGTCCACGAGCTGGGACGTGGACCGGAAGGGGCCGGCCTGCCTCGCCTGCACGATCGCCGACGCGATCCTCCCGGCGAACTTCTCCTCGCCCCAGGTGCGGATGATGCGCAGGAGCTCGCCCTCGGTGTAGGTGTTGAGCACTTCGGCGGCCGTGATGCCCCGGCTCGTGTCCATGCGCATGTCGAGCGGCGCGTCGTAGGAGTAGGCGAACCCCCGATCGCGCTCGTCGAGCTGGAGGGAGGAGACGCCGAGGTCGAAGAGGACGCCGTCCACGCCGTCGATGCCGAGGTCCTCGAGCACGTCGGGCAGTTCGTCGTACACGGCATGGACCAGGTCGGTGCGGGACGCGTAGGGGGCAAGACGTTCGCCGGCCAGGCCGAGCGCCTCGGTGTCGCGGTCGATACCGACCAGGTGCGCATCGGGGAAGCGCTGGAGCATCGTCTCGGAGTGTCCCCCCATGCCGAGGGTCGCGTCGACGACGACCGCGCGCCGGCCGGCGGCTTCCGCTGCCGCGACGGAGGGGGCGATGAGCGAGACGCAGCGGTCGCGGAGGACGGGGACGTGACGCTCCCCCGTCGGCCGGTCACCCGCCATGCGTCCTCTCCCTCCTGCAGTTCGTACTCGTCTCGGTTTCACTGCAGGCAGGTAGGGAGGTCGGCCTTCTTGGATCAGACCCCCATCCGGCCGGAGGGTCGCCGCCTGGCTTCGGGGAAGTGAAGCCAGGAGACATACCGGGTCCGGCGGCTGGAGATCTCATCCAAGGGACGTTCCCACCTGCGCCATCGTGCTGCGTGCTGGTCGTGCTGTCGTTCAGATGATGCCCGGGAAGGCATCCTCGTCGGTCTCGGAGAACGCCGTCTCCTTCTCCGTGAGGTAGGAGTCCCAGGCGTCCGCCGCCCAGATCTCCGCGCGGCTACCCGCCCCGATGACCGCGAGGTCCCGGTCGAGTCCCGCATAGGTCCTCAGCGCGGGCGGGATGGTGATCCTGCCCTGCTTGTCGGGGACTTCGTCCGAGGCGCCCGACAGGAAGATGCGGTTGTAGTCCCTCGCCTGGCGTGACGAGAGCGGGGCCGTCCGCATCTGTTCGTGGACCCTTTCGAACTCACTCATGCTGAAGACGTAGATGCATCGTTCCTGGCCCCTGGTGAGGACCAGTCCCTCGCTCAGCTCCTCGCGGAACTTCGCAGGAAGAATGAGCCTGCCTTTCTCGTCGAGGCGCGGGTTATGAGTTCCGAGGAACATCCCTGACCGCCTGTCCTGAGTCCGTCAAGCCCGGCGGTTCGCCGTATTGCTCTTATATTCCCCACTTTACTCCACAACTCTCCCCGGTCAACGTATTGAGGGCGCGCCGCTCCCCTTTCGGTGGGTGCGTGTCGCGGGCCGTGCCGCTGCCTGGCTGGCCCCGGAGCCCACGACCTCCGGGTGGAGCGAAGTGGAGAGCTTAAACGACGAAGGACCCGCCGAGGCGGGTCCTTCGTCGATGCAGGGACGTCGGTGGGGGCGACGCGTCCGTGATTCCTAGGTCTGGTCGCGCTTCCGTTCGTCCCATTTGTCCTCGAGGCTGGACATGAAACCGCTCTTGCCCCCGGTCGGTGCCTTGGAGGGCTTGCCGACCGGCTGACCGGTGTCGACCTGCTTCGATTTCGAGGTGGCGAAGTACACGCCGCCTCCCATGATCAGGAAGCCGAGGACACCGACGAAGATGGTCTGCCAGACGATCCCCGCCAGGAGGACGAGGATGCCGGCGATCGTGATGAGCGAACCGATGACCAGGCGTCGGGTCGACATCGACTTGCGACTGTCCGAGGCCATCGAGTGCGCGAACTTGGGATCGTCGGCGTGCAACTGCTGTTCGAGCTGATCAAGCAACCTCTGCTCGTGTTCCGAGAGTGCCATGACCGCCTCCTTGATATAAGTACCAACGTTCCTCCACCCAACCAACGCTCCTGACGCCGACCCGGTTCCCGAGGAAAGGGGTCCGGGGCCGCAGGTTCCGGCTGATGGATTTACGTCACGATCGGCAGTTGGACTACCGAGTTAAAGACTAGTGTGCTAGTCCTTGGGCGCAAAGTCACAATGCAGTATTGGGAGCCACCTCTTCCGGATGATATAGGCGTGCCCGATGCGCTCAACCACGCGGATCGCGGTCACCGTGCACCTGTCGCTGCGGCCCATCGCCGGGCGCGGGCGGAGACGCCTGCGGGCGCGTGCGGGAGAGGAGT
Source organism: Arthrobacter sp. TMS2-4 (assembly GCF_054511075.1). Lineage (NCBI taxonomy): Bacteria > Bacillati > Actinomycetota > Actinomycetes > Micrococcales > Micrococcaceae > Arthrobacter > Arthrobacter sp. TMS2-4. The sequence goes on along the minus strand of NZ_JBTNDI010000009.1, from coordinate 53,767 downwards.
CCGGCCGGCATGACGCCGGCCTCCCCGAACTTCCGGTTCACGTCGTCGAGGACTCGTTCGGCGAGCCTCCAGTTGTCGTCCTGTCGGTCGATCGTGAGCTGCGTGGAGCCGTCGCCGCCGGTCTCGAGCGACTCCGCACGGAGCCCGATCAACCGCACCGCCATCGGCCTGTCGCCCAGGCCGGCGAGCAGGGCCGTCGCTGCACGGTAGAGGGCGTTCGCGTTGTCCACGGGTTCGTCGAGCTTCTTCGAGCGCGTGAGGGTCGAGAAATCCTCGTAGCGGAGCTTGAGCGCCACCGACCCGGCGCGGTGGCCGGAGGCCCGCAGCCTCGTCGCCGTGCGATGGGCGAGCCTCAGCAGCTCCCGGCGGAGGACGTCGGAGTCCTCCACGTCATGGGAGAACGTCTCCTCGGCACCGATGCTCTTCTCCGGGCGTGAGACCACGACCCGCCTCGGGTCGCGGCCCCAGGCGAGGTGATGCACGTGCTCGCCGGAGGCACCCAGCAATCTCCGGAGGGTGCCCACGGGGGTGTGCGCGACGTCCTCCACCGTCCGGATGCCGATGCGGGCCAGGACCTCCTGCGTCTTCGAGCCCACGCCCCAGAGGGCGGACACCGGAAGCGTATGGAGATAGGCGACCGTCCGGTCCCCGGGTATGAGCAGGAGCCCGTCCGGCTTGGCCCTCGTGGAGGCGATCTTCGCGACGAACTTCGTCGTCGCGGCCCCGACACTCGCCGTGATGCCCAGCGTCGAGTGGATCTCGGCGCGGACCTGCTCGCCGATCTCCCGCGGGCTGCCGAGCCGACGGAGGGAGCCGGCGACGTCGAGGAAGGCCTCGTCCACACTGAGCTGCTCGACCTCCGGTGTGACCGACCGGAAGATCGCCATGACCTGCCCCGAGACCTCCGAGTACCGGCGGTGGTGTGGTGGGAGGATCACCGCGGCGGGGCACTGCCGCATGGCGACCGCCATCGGCATCGCGGAGCGCACGCCGAACCGGCGGGCCTCGTAGGAGGCCGACAGGACCACGGACCGCCCGGACGGCGAGCCCACGACCACGGGGACGCCGCGAAGGTGCGGATGGTCGAGCAGTTCCACGGAGACGTAGAACGCGTCCATGTCGATGTGCAGGATGTGGCACTCCGCATACTCGACAGGCTCCTGCCACGCGTCCTTTGGCACGCCTTCATCGTACGCACCGGCACCGACACCGCGAGGGCTGCGCATCGCGATCCCCGTCCGGTCGCGCCGACGCACCGGGAGCACCGGCCGGGGCGGCGGTTAGAGTGGAGGCACCACCGGAAGACGATCTGCACGGGAGATTCATGCTGTCCGCACCTGCCACCTCCGACCAGGGCGGCCCCGCTCCCGACGCCATCACCGCGGAGCAGGAACAGTTCCGGTCCTCCCTCACGCGGACCATCGAGGACTTTCTCGCCGAGCAGCGCACCGTCCTCGCCTCCATCTCGGGCGAAGCACTGCCGCTCATCTCGAGCATCGCCACCCTGACGAGCGGCGGCAAGCGGATGCGGGCACTGCTGTGTTACTGGGGCTGGCGGGCGGCGGGCGGCTCGCCGCTGGCCTCCGAACCGGTGACGGCGGGCACGGCCCTCGAGTTCTTCCAGGCCGCAGCCCTGATCCACGACGACATCATCGATCGGTCCGACACCCGGCGCGGGCGCCCCAGCGTCCACCGGCAGTTCACGGCCCGGCATGCCGACGCGGGATGGCACCTCGACGCGGAGCGGTTCGGGGTCTCCTCCGCCATTCTGGCGGGCGACCTCTGCCTGGCCTTCAGCGAGGAGCTCTTCACGGCCTCCTGCGCCGGCGCTCCGGGGGAGGCCGGCCCCACGGCGCGGACGATCTTCAATCGCATGCGCACGGAGGTGATGGCGGGCCAGTACCTGGACCTGCTGGAAGAGGCTGTCGGGCCGGACCAGACACCGGCGGTGGCCGAGGACCGGGCCCTCAACATCCTGCGCTTCAAGTCCGCGAAGTACTCGATGGAGCGGCCACTCATGCTCGGCGGAGCGCTTGCCGGGGCGGACGACGCCCTGCTCGCCGCCTACTCGGCGTTCTCACTTCCGCTGGGTGAGGCGTTCCAGCTGCGCGACGACGTCCTGGGCGTCTTCGGCGACCCGTCGGTGACGGGCAAGCCCGCCGGGGACGACCTGCGGGAGGGCAAGAGGACCTTCCTGATCGCGCGGGCACTGGGCGCCAGCAGCGGGGCCGGGCGGGCGCGGATCAACGCGATGCTCGGTGACACCTCCCTCGACGTCGACGCCGTGGACGCCCTGCGTGCGCTGATCGTGGAGAGCGGAGCGCTGGCGCACACCGAGCAACTCATCAGCCAGAAATCGGAGGAGGCGTTCGCAGCGCTCGGGCGACTCGCCGTGGACCCCGTCTCGCTGCGGGCACTGCGACTGCTCGCGGAGGCAGCGGTGACGCGGACCGCCTGAGGCTCCCACGCGTCAGGGCGCATCCACCCCGGGCAGCCCCGGGAAGGACGCTGCTACCAGGCGGCGGCCTGCGCGCGACGGCGGATCTCGGTCTTGCGACCCTCGCGCAGGGCGTCGATGGGCCGGCCCGGCAGCGACTCGTCCTCGGTGTACAGCCAGCGAATGATGTCCTCGTCGCCGTAGCCGCTGTCCGACAGGACCACCACGGTGCCCTTGAGGCTGTCGAGGACGCCGCCGTCGACCAGGAAGTCCGCAGGGACGCTGCGGATCTTGCGCTCACCGATCCGCACACTCACGAGCGACCGGTCGCTGACGAGCGCGTGGACACGCGTGATGGGCAGATCCAGTGCTTCGGCGATCTCGGGGAGATTGAGCCAGGCCGGAACGAGTTGTTCGAGTTCAGTCACCGTTCAAGGGTGCCATGCTCCCGCACCCATCTCCACTCGGCCGCTCCTCCGGCAAGGACTCCTCAAGAAGTCCGGGGATGGACACGCCGATCTTGACGATTCCCTGCATTTTCAGGCCCTTGTGCTACCGGACCCATCGTGTAGATTCACTTGAGTCACATGGATCACACGATCAACACGTGAAACATCAGCATCACCAGCACGTGCACGCCCCCGGACAGGAAGAGTCACCCCGGGGGCGTGCGTCCGCGCGGTTCCATCCGCCAACAGACGAGGAATGAAACATGACTGCCCAGCGATCGAACGCACCGCTGAACGGCGCGCGCAGGAAGGCCGACGGCGCCAGCCGCCGCAGCCTGAACGTCGCCGTGACCACCGCCGCCCTGCCTGCGGTGATCTTCTCCTCCGTGGCCCTCGCCCAGCCGGCGACAGCAGCCCCCGCCGCGCAGGCTCCGGTCGCCCGGCACCTCGGTGCGACACCGGTGGTCCTGCCCTCCCGCGCCGTCGTGCCCGCGGCACTCGTCGCCACGCAGGTCCCGGCGCAGAAGACGGCGATCGTCACCCAGGCGGTGCCCAGCACCTACACGGTGAAGCCCGGTGACACCATCGGCGCGATCGCGAAGCGGTACGGACTGGCCACGAACACCGTCCTGACGCGCAACGGCATGACAGCTCGCACGATCATCTACCCCGGACAGAAGATCAAGCTGGCCGGCGGGCCGGCCCCCGCCGCGAAACCTGCGGCCGCTCCGGCCGCACCGGTCACCGGTGCGACCTATGTCGTCCGGCCCGGAGACACCCTGGGCGCCATCGCGTCGCGCCATGGCGTGAGCCTGCAGAGCGTCCTCACGACCAACCGGCTCTCGATGAACTCCGTCATCCACCCGGGTCAGAAGCTGAACCTCGGCGGCAAGGCACCCGTCGCCGCTCCGGCTCCGAAGGCGCCGAAGGCGCCGGCACCGGCACCGTCGGGCGGCACGTACGTGGTGAAGCCCGGCGACACACTGGGGGCCATCGCCTCCCGCAACGGCATCGGCCTGGACGCGCTGCTGACGTCGAACGGTCTCTCGAGGTCCTCGATCATCTATCCGGGGCAGAAGCTGAAGCTCACCGGTTCACTCACGCCGCAGGCAACGCCTCCGAAGGCTCCGGCGCCGGCCCCCGCGCCCGCCGCCGGGTCCTACACCGTGAAGGCCGGCGATACGCTCGGCGCCATCGCCTCCCGCAACGGCATCGGCCTCTCCGCCCTGCTCACCGCCAACCGCATGACCATGAGCACCGTGATCTACCCGGGACAGAAGCTCACCCTTCCGGGCAGGGGCGCCACTCCCGCACCGGCGCCCGCGCCGACCGGACTCGTTCCGTCGAGCTTCCTCGGCTACACCTACCCGGACAGGGTCGTCGCGGACGCGAACGCGAACAAGGCGCTGCTCAACGCGCTCCCCGCGCCGTCGCCCGCCGAGATGAAGAAGATCGTCGCGGACACCGCACGCTCCATGGGCGTGGACCCGAGCCTCGCAATGGCCTTCGCCTTCCAGGAGTCGAGCTTCAACCAGCGTGCGGTCTCGCCGGCGAATGCCATCGGCACCATGCAGGTCATCCCGTCCTCCGGCGAATGGGCGAGCGACCTCGTGGGACGCAAGCTCAACCTGCTGGACCCGTACGACAACGCCACGGCCGGTGTCGCGATCATCCGCTCCCTGGTGCGGACCAGCCCGTCGCTGGATGTCGCTATCGCCTCCTACTACCAGGGCCAGTACTCCGTACAGACCCGAGGCATGTTCGCGGACACCAAGCAGTACGTCGCATCGATCAAGGCACACCAGAAGAATTTCCGGTAGGTCCGCTCCGGCCCGGGGTCGGTCAGGGGGTGGGGCCGCGTGTGGTCCCACCCCCTTCCCAGTGCTCCCGTTTACTATCGAAGGGTGCACCAGCAACGGAAGGACCCCCTCGAGGGAGCAACGGTCGACGGGCGCTACGTCGTCCACTCGCGGTTGGCCCGCGGGGGCATGTCCACCGTCTACCTCGCCACCGACCGTCGGCTGGACCGGCGCGTGGCGCTCAAGGTCCTGTACCCGCACCTGGCCGAGGAGCCCGGCTTCATCGACCGGTTCGAGCAGGAGGCGAAGTCCGCGGCCAGGCTGTCCCACCCGCACGTCGTCGGCGTCCTCGACCAGGGTGTGGACGACGTCGACGGCCAGGACGTCGCGTACCTCGTCATGGAGTACATCCAGGGCAGGACCCTGCGCGAGGTGCTGCGCGACCACGGCCGGCTCACCCCCCGCCATGCGCTCGACCTGCTCGACGCGGTGGTCGAAGGGCTGGCCGCGGCCCACGATGCCGGACTGATCCACCGTGACGTGAAACCGGAGAACGTCCTCCTCTCCGACACGGGCCAGGTGAAGATCGCCGATTTCGGTCTCGCCCGCGCCGTGTCAGCGAGTACGGGCACGGCGACCCTCGTCGGCACCGTCGCCTATCTCTCCCCCGAACTCGTCCTCGGCCGGCCCGCCGAGGCGCAGAGCGACATCTACTCGACGGGCGTCATGCTCTTCGAGCTGCTCACCGGGCAGCAGCCCTTCCTCGGCGAGACACCGATTCAGGTGGCCATCCAGCACGCGCAGTCGGACGTCCCGGCGCCGTCGGCCCTTCTTCCGGGCCTGGCCACGGACATCGACGAGCTGGTGCAGTGGTGTACCTCCCGGGATCCCGAGGACCGCCCGGTGGACGGATCCGCGCTGCTCGGGGAACTCCGGCACATCCGCAGGACGCTCACCGACGATGAGCTGGACTTCGCGCCCGGGGACGCACCCGACGTCGTCCCGGAGCAGGATCAGCTGACCGTCGCGGTCGTTCCGCGGCTCGCGGCCGACGCGCGAACGGTGGCCCTGCCCCGACCTCCGCGGCCGGGTGGTTCCGGAAACGCTGCGGGCCTCGCCGGCAGGACGGAAGTCCTTCCGGGGGCGCGCGAGGATCACCGCACGAGCGTCATCAGCAGGGACCCCAACGCCACCCGGGTGATCGGGGGGATGCCGGCCGTCCCCCCGGCGTCGGCCGCGCCCGGGCCGGCCGGGGAACGGAAGCGCCCGGGCAGCACGGGCAGCACGGCCGCTGCGACCGGCCGTCCCGGAGACCGTGCGGCCCGCCCGCTGTCGAAGCGGCAGCAGGCACGTGAGGCGCAGCGTCCGCAGAAGACGCTGCGCGGGCGGACCGGGCGTCGTTCCGTCCGTGTGCTCGTGGCGCTGCTGATCGTCCTGGCCGGTCTCGTCGCCGGGCTGGGCTGGGTCTTCGGGGCGGGGCCGGCCGGGGTGGTCACTCTGCCCGACCTCGCGAACGTCCCGCTCGCGGAGGCGCGCGCCGTTCTCGAGGACGAGGGGCTCGTGTCCGTGTCCACCGCGGAGGCCTTCGACGACGAGGTCCTCGCCGGCCTGGTGATCGGCACGGACCCCGCCGCGAACTCGGAGGTCCGGCGCTTCGAGCGCGTGGACCTGGTCGTCTCCCGGGGGCCCGAGCTGTTCGCGGTCCCGGACCTCGGGGGCCGGTCGCAGGCCGAGGCCGCCGTGCAGCTCAACGCCGTAGGGCTCTCCGTAGGCGCACTGGAGGAGGAATACAGCGAGAGCGTGCCGGCCGGGGTGATCCTGCGGCAGAGCCCGGAACGGGGCACCGAGCTCCGGCGTGGTTCGGCGGTGGACCTCGTGGTGTCACTCGGGCCCGCGCCGATCGCCGTCCCCGACGTCGTCGGGCTCCCGGAGCAGGACGCCGTGGACGCGCTCGAGGAGGCGGGCCTCGTGTCGGTCGTCGGCGAGACCCGCGAGTACAGTCGGACGGTACCGGCCGGGGCCGTCGTGGGCCAGAGCCCTTCCGGCGTCGAGGTGCAGCGGGGAACCGCCGTCACCCTCACGCTCTCCCGCGGTCCGCGCCTGGTACAGGTCCCCAGCGTCTTCTCCCTCCCGGAGGAGCGGGCCGTCGAGGCACTGGAGGCCGCGGGCTTCGAGGTGCAGGTCGACTACACCTTCGGCAGCGCGGTCCTCGGCCTCGTCGCCGGCCAGAGCCCCTCGGGCGAGCAGCCCGAGGGGACCGTCATCACGATCACCGTGACCTGATGCCCGGCCCCCGCGAACGCAGGAGGCGGCCACCGCGGTGGCCGCCTCCTGCGTCGTCCCGGTCGACCAGCGTCGCCGTCGTTCAGTTCGTCGCTCAGCTCTTCGAGAGCGCTCCCGCGACGAGGAACGCCATCTCGAGCGACTGCATGTGGTTCAGGCGCGGATCGCACACGGACTCGTAGCGCTCCAGGAAGGCCTCCTGGTCGATCGGGTCGGCGCCGCCCAGGCACTCGGCGACGTCGTCGCCGGTCATCTCGACGTGCAGCCCGCCCGGGAACGTGCCCAGGGCGTTGTGCACCTCGAAGAACCCGCGTACCTCGTCGATGACGTCGTCGAAGTTGCGGGTCTTGTAGCCGTTGGGAGAGGTCACCGTGTTGCCGTGCATGGGGTCCGTCACCCAGAGGACCTGGGCGCCGGACGCGGTGACGCGCTCCACGAGCTTCGGCAGCTTCTCCCGGATGTTGCCGGCTCCCATGCGCGTGATGAAGGTGAGCCTGCCCGGTTCCCGGTTCGGGTCGAGCTTGTCGATGAGCGCGAGGGCGTCGTCCCCGGAGGTCGACGGTCCGAGCTTGACGCCGATCGGGTTTCGCACCCGGGACAGGAAGTCCACGTGCGCGCCGTCGATGTCGCGGGTGCGCTCCCCGATCCACAGGAAATGGGCGGAGGTGTCGTACGGCAGGGAGGTGCGGGAGTCGATCCGGGTCAGCGCCCGCTCGTAGTCCAGGAGCAGGGCCTCGTGGCTGGCGAAGAACTCGACGCGCTTGAGCGCTTCGAAGTCCGTTCCGCAGGCGTCCATGAACCGGACCGCACGGTCGATCTCCCGGGCGAGCGATTCGTAGCGGGAATGCGCCGGATTGGCCATGAAGCCCTTGTTCCAGTGGTGGACCAGCCGGAGGTCGGCGAACCCTCCCTGCGTGAAGGCCCGGATCAGGTTCAGCGTCGAGGCCGACGTGTGGTACGCCTTCACCATCCGCGAGGCGTCGTGCCCGCGGCTCTCCGGAGTGAAGTCGTAGCCGTTGACCATGTCGCCCCGGTAGGCCGGGAGGGTCACGCCGTCGCGCGTCTCGTCGTTGGAGGACCGCGGTTTGGCGAACTGGCCGGCCATCCGTCCCATCTTGATGACCGGCAGGGAGGCGCCGTAGGTCAGGACGACGGCCATCTGCAGGATCGTTCGGACACGGGCGCTGATCTTGTCGGCCGTTGCGCCGTCGAACGTCTCCGCGCAGTCACCGCCCTGGAGGAGGAACGCCTTGCCCTGGGCGGCCGCGGCGAGCCGCTCGCGCAACACGTCCACCTCCCCGGCGAAGACGAGAGGCGGCAGGCTCGAGAGTTCCTTGACCGATGCCGAATAGACTCCGGGGTCCTGCCACGAGGGCTGCTGCGCTGCGGTCATCGAACGCCAGGCATCGAGGCCGGCGGTGGTGGACGAGGCGGAATCCGCGGAGCGCGGAAGGACGGGAGCTAGGAAGTCAGTCACACCCGAATTCTACTGGCTGGGCGGACGCGACCCGATTCGGCCCGTCATGGCCGCCCGGGGCGGTGTCACACAGCGGCTCCCCACCCGGGGGCGCCTCCTGCGCCGGCCCCTCGTGCACCGGTGCGGTGCGTGGGCCCTACGCCGAACCGGCCGCGCCGCCCGGGGTGTCCCCGCCCGGGGTGTCCCCGCCCTCGTCGGTCGGGCGCGGCTCCTCGGACGCTGTTGCGCGGCCGATCTCCGTCACGGCGCCCGGTGCGGGGGTGCCGGCGTCGTTGGAGATGCGGACGGCGGCCCTCCGGGTGTCGGCGCCGGGCCGGGGCGCCTTCCGGCCGGCGGCCTTCTCCGCGGCGAGGCGTTCCTTGACCGTGCTGGCGTACGCGTCGACGTACTCCTGCCCGGACAGGCGCATCAGTTCGTACATGATCTCGTCGGTGACGGATCGCTGCACGAAGCGGTCGTCCTCGAGTCCCTCGTACCGTGTGAAGTCGAGGGGCTCGCCGATGATGATGCCCACACGTCGGATGTTGGGGATGCGGCGACCGATGGGCTGCACCTTGTCGGTGCCGATCATCGCCACGGGAATCACCGGCACGCCGGTGGCGAGGACCAGCTTCGCGACACCCGTCTTCCCACGGTAGAGGCGACCGTCAGGGCTGCGGGTCCCCTCGGGATAGATGCCGAGGACGCCGCCGTCGTTGAGGATGTCCATCCCTGCGCTCAGGGACGAGGACGACGCCGCCCCGCCCGAACGGTCCATGGGCAACTGGTTGGACAGCCGGAAGAACAGCGCTGTCAGCCGGCCCTTGACGCCCTTGCCCGTGAAGTACTCGGACTTCGCGAGGAACACGACGGTCCGGGGAACGACGATCGGCAGGAAGATCGAGTCGGAGAACGAGAGGTGGTTGCTGACGATCACGGCCGGGCCCGTGGCAGGGACGTTGTCGAGTCCCTTCACCCACGGCCGGAACAGGAGGTTGAGGATCGGACCGACGATGATCCGTTTCATCACCCAATAGAACACGCTGCCAGCCTCCCTGGACGGACGGTGCGGCACTCGGCAATGCCGCCCGCTTTTTCCTCTGGAAGCCTACTCTAAGGGTGCCCGCGCGGCGCACGACGTCGGCACGGCCGCTGTCCGGGAGAATACCGACACGCTCGGCGGTTGACGTAGCGCCGTGCGGTGTCCACGATTGTACGAGCACGCCCACTGATGTCCGAAGATGCCGGGCGGAGATCCTCCGAATCCTGGCCGCAGCACGCGACGGCAGGTAGCAAAGTATGGGCCCCCGAGGTCAGGAACCGAACGAATCCACCGACGACGCCGTCTGGCAGGACCTCGTGGCGCGGCTGGAAGGGACGCCCACCGATCCCGACCGCCCGGAACCGCCCCCCGTCGGCGGGCATCACGACGGCACGTCCGACGCCGTCCGCTTCACGGACGATGCCCCGGGCGAGACCCCGGATGCCGCCGCGGGCACCACCAGCCGGGAACGCGCGGAAGCCATCTTCCGCAACCAGCCCTTCCGGTCCACCGGCCCCCGCGACCACGTCGCGCCGGACGACCAGGACGACCCGGACGAGGACGGGGGCTTCACCCCGGAGGATCCGCCACCGATCGGATCCGGCGAGCCGCTGACGGTCCTCGCCTGGATCGGGGCAGCCGGCGGCCCGATCATGCTGTTCCTCATCGCGATGTTCTGGCGGACCGCGCCCATGACCGTCACGCTCGGCCTGCTCGCCGCGTTCCTGGCGGGCGCAGGCTACCTGGTCACCAAACTGCCCAAGCACCGCGATGTCGGGGACGACGGCGCCGAGGTCTGACGCGCGGCCGCCTGCAGGAGCGGCTGGTTCCGGACGCCGGGCCGAGACGCCGGTCGTGTCAGGTGCTGGTGGTGTCAGGCGCTGGTCATGTCAGGTGCGCACGGGTTCAGGCGCGCACGGGTTCAGGTGCCGCTGCGCGAGAGCAGACGGGACAGGTCGGCGGCCCCGATGAGCCCTGCGGCCGGTCCGAGGTCCGCCCGTTCGATCCGCGCCACGGGCCGGAAGCCCCGACCGGTCAGGTTCCGTCCGAAGGCGCGCCGGGCCGGTTCCAGCAGGAGGTCACCGGCCGCGCTCAGCCCCCCGCCGATCACGAAGGTCCCGGGGTCCAGCGCCGCCGCCAGGTTGGCCAGGCCCAGCCCCAGCCACTGGCCGACATCGTCGACGAGTTCCCGCGACGTCGGGTCTCCCGCCATGGCGAGCCGGGTGACGAGGGCCCCGGTGATCGCGCCGTCGACGCCCGCCGCGGCGTCGATGATGGCCTGGGCCACCGGTGACTGCGCTGCGGCCAGTTCACGGGCCTCCCGTCCCAGCGCGTTGCCCGAGGCGTACTGTTCCCAGCAGCCCCGATTGCCGCATTCGCAGCGCTGGCCCTGGGGGACGACGATCTGGTGGCCGAATTCGCCCGCAACGCCGTACCGGCCTCGCTCCACCCGCCCGCCCATGATCATGGCGCCGCCGATCCCGGTCCCGAGGGTCACGCAGACGAGCCGGGACTCCCCGCGGCCCGCGCCGAACCGCCATTCGGCCCACGCGGCGGCGTCGGCGTCGTTGACCACCGTCACGCGCCGGCGGAGCAGTCGCTCCAGGTTGAGCCGCACGGGCTCGTTGCGCCAGGCCAGGTGAGGGCTGAACAGCACCGTGCTGTTGGACAGATCCATCCAGCCCGCCGCCCCGATGCCGACCGAGCGGACCCGGTATTCCCTCGACAGTTCCCGGACGAGGTCGGTGACGACCGCCTCCACGGCGCGGGGGTCCTGGCCGGGCGTCGGCCTGCGTGCCTCGGCGAGGATCCGGCCGTGGACGTCCACCACGCCGGCGGCGATCTTGGTGCCCCCGATGTCGACGCCGACCGACAGGCCGCGGCGTGCCGGATTGGGCAGCGCGGTGCGGGCGGGACGGGCGGCCATCGGCCCGTGGCCCCTCCACGGGAGGCCCGTCCCGGGGCGCGGCCGCCGGGCCCGGGGAGGTCCCGGCTCGGGCATGATCGGCATGCGGTCCTCCTCGTCAGGGCCGGGTGCGCGCACCCGTTACAGATTCGTACAGTACTGGAGGGTGTTTCGGACAGGTAACGCTATAGGGTTAAACCACCTCATCGTGGGGTGATATCAAAGGAGCTATCGTGCGCGACATCAGCGTCCCCGTCCTCGTCGACGTCCCCCGTCGGACGAATACCACCGACCTTGTGATCCGGCAGGCGACCAAGCCGTCGAATCCGGCGCTCTTCGCCGTCAAGGGCACCTCGGGTGAGTGGGAGAACATCTCGGCCACCGAGTTCCGTCGCCAGGTCGAGGACATCGCGAAGGGCCTGATCGCCTCCGGCGTGCAGACCGGGGACCGCGTGGCCATCATGGCCCGCACGCGGTACGAGTGGTCGCTGGCCGACTTCGCGATCTGGTTCGCCGGCGCCGTGTCCGTCCCCGTCTACGAGACCTCGTCCCCCGCGCAGGTCGCCTGGATCCTCAGTGACTCCGGTGCGGTCGGAGCCTTCGTCGAGTCGGCACGCCACGAGGGAGTGGTCCGTGACGCCGTCGCACTGGAGAACATCGGGTCCCTCCAGCACGTATGGCAGTTCGACGGCGACGGCCTGGACACGCTGCGGACGGCCGGAGTGGGTACGGACGAGCAGATGCTGTCGGACCGTAGGGCGCACGCCGGGCTCGACGACATCGCGACGATCATCTACACCTCGGGCACCACGGGCAAGCCCAAGGGCTGCGAACTGACGCATGGGAACTTCGTAGAGCTGTCGGAGAACGCCGCCGCGGCACTCCCGGAGGTGGCGCGCGAGGGCGGCCAGACGATCATGTTCCTTCCCCTCGCCCACGTCTTCGCCCGCTTCATCTCGGTCCTGTGCGTCGCGGCCGGCGCCACGGTGGCGCACACCCCCGACGTCAAGAACCTGCTTCCCGACCTGCAGAGCTACCGGCCCACGTTCATCCTGGCCGTGCCCCGCGTGTTCGAGAAGGTCTACAACAACTCGATGCTCAAGGCGGAGGACGGCGGCAAGGGCAAGATCTTCCACGCGGGAGCCGATGTGGCGATCGCGTGGTCGAAGGCCGAGCAGGCGGGGAAGATCCCCCTGACCCTGAAGGTCAAGCACGCCGTCTTCGACCGCCTGCTCTACGGCAAGATCCGCACGGCGATGGGCGGCCGCGTGGAGCACGCGGTGTCCGGCGGGGCGCCCCTCGGGGACCGCCTCGGCCACTTCTTCCACGGCATCGGTCTCATGGTCCTCGAGGGCTATGGGCTGACGGAGACCACGGCGCCCATCACGGTGAACACGCCGAAGCGCATCAAGATCGGGAGCGTGGGCGCTCCCCTTCCGGGCAACGCGGTGAAGATCGCGGACGACGGCGAGATCCTCGCCCGGGGCGTCTGCGTCATGAAGGGGTACTACAACCGGCCCGACCTGACCGCCGAGGCCTTCCTCGACGGGTGGTTCCGCACCGGCGACATCGGCGAGCTCGACGACGACGGCTTCCTGAGCATCACGGGCCGCAAGAAGGAGATCATCGTGACGGCCAGCGGCAAGAACGTGATCCCCGCGCTGCTCGAGGACGCCATCCGCGCGAACGCCCTGGTATCCCAGTGCGTCGTCGTCGGCGACGGCCGTCCCTTCATCTCCGCCCTCGTCACGATCGACGAGGAGGCCCTGCCGGGCTGGCTGGACCGGCACCAGCTGCCGGCCGGGACGACGACGGCGGACGCCGCGGAGCACCCTCAGGTCCTGGCGGAGATCCAGGCACTCGTGGACCAGGCGAACTCGACCGTCTCGCGGGCGGAGGCCATCAAGGAGTTCCGGATCGTGGCCACCGACTTCACCGAGAGCACCGGCCACCTCACGCCCTCCCTCAAGATCAAGCGGGCCCAGGTCCTCAAGGACTACTCGGACGTCGTGGAGTCCATCTACAATCCGGCCTCCGTCTGACCGGGACGGGTGTCCCCTACCGACCGTCGGCCGGGGGCACCCGCGTCAGTCGATGGTCAGATGCAGCAGGGCGTTCTCCACCACTTCGGTGAGCGCCGGATGGATCCAGTACTGACCCTTCGCCATAGTGTGCGCATCCAGCCCGAAGGACATGGCCTGGACCAGGGGCTGGATGATCATCGAAGCCTCGTGGCCGAGGATGTGGGCGCCGAGGATCCGGCCGGTATGCTGCTCGGCGATGATCTTCGCGAAGCCGCGAACATCCTCCATCGCCCACCCGTACGCCGTCGAGCCGTAGTGCTGGACGGCCGTCACGACGGCCGTCCCTGCGGCCTCGGCGTAGGCGAGGGCCTGTTCCTCCGTCATGCCGACGGAGGCAGCCTGCGGGTGGGAGAACACCGCGGCGGGCACGAACCGGTGGTCGCTGGCCCGGAGCGCGTCGGGGTGACACAGATTGTGGGCGACGGTCTTCGCCTCGTGGTTGGCGACGTGCTTGAGCTGGTAGGGGCTGCTCAGGTCGCCGAGCGACCACAGCCCGTCCACCGGCGCGCCGCCGCGCAGGACGCGCTGGAACTCGTCCACGGCGAGACGTCCGTCCCCGTGCGTGTCGAGCCCCGCGGCGGACACCCCGAGCCGATCCGTGTTCGGCGTGCGTCCGATGGCCACGAGCACGGCGTCGACCTCGAGCTCGGCGACCCCGTCGGGCCCGTGGAGCCGGGCCGTGACGCTGCCGTCGTCGTTGGCGCTGATGCCCGTGACGTCCGTGCCGAGGCGCACGTCCCACTGGTGTGCGGCCTGCTCGGTGAAGGACTCGGACACGGTGTCGTCGAGCTGGCGCAGCATGCCCGCCGAGCGGACCGCGAGTGTCACCCGGGTGCCGAACGCGCCGAACACGTGCGCGAATTCCGCCGCGATGTAGCCTCCGCCGACGATGAGCAGGCGCTGCGGCCGCTCGTCGAGGCGCATCACGGTGTCCGAGGTGTGCACCTGGGGCAGGGTGATGCCGGGGATGTCGAGGAGGACAGCGCGCGAGCCGGCGGCCAGGACCAACTGGTCCGCGGTGATGACGTCCCCGCCCGGAGTCTCGAAGGATTTCTCCCCCGTCAACCGGACGTACTCCTCGATGAGAGTCACGTTCGGGAGCTCCTCTGCCCGGTACGTCCTCCCGCTCCGGGAGATGGTGTCGATCCGGGTGAAGATGCGGTCCCGGATATCCTGCCAGCGGACCCCGTCGAGGGAGAGGTCCACGCCGAGCCGTGAGGACTCCGCCGGCGCCGACGCCAGCCCCGCGGGGTAGACGAACATCTTCGTTGGGATGCAGCCCACATTCAGGCACGTGCCGCCGAAGGTCCCGCCGTCGACGAGCACCACCTTGCGGTCGTCCCATTCCGGGGAGATGAGCGTGTTGCCCGAGCCGGAGCCGATGATCGCGAGGTCGTAGTGGGTCACACCCGCAGTCTAACGGCGACCACGCGCGTGGCCGGGCGGGCGGCACCCCGCCCGCCCGGCTGCGATCCGGGTCAGGACGCCGCGACCACTAGCAGGAGGTCGCCGCCCTGCGCGGGTGCGACGCCGGTGAAGGCCACGCGCTGGACCGTGCCGGCCACGGGGGTCGTGATGCTCGCCTCCATCTTCATGGCCTCGATGGTCGCGACCGTGTCTCCCGCGGCGACGGTGTCGCCCTCGGCACGGGTGACGGTCACCGACCCTGCGAACGGAGCGGCGATCTGGCCCGGGGTTCCCGGATCGGCCTTCTCGGCGGCCGCGACATCGCTGTCGACACTCCTGTCCCGCACGCTGACGGGCCTCATCTGGCCGTTCAGCGTGCACATGACGGTCCGCATGCCTTTCTCGTCCGGCTCCGAGACCGCCTCGAGGGTGGCGATCAGCCGGACGCCCTTCTCGAGCTCGATGACGTGCTCGGTGTTGGGCTGGAGCCCGTAGAGGTAGTCGGCCGTGCCCAGGAGGGACACGTCCCCGTAGGTGTCGCGCGTAGCCCTGAAGTCTTTCGCCGGCCCCGCGAACAGGAGCGTGTTCAGGGCGGAGCGGCGCTCCGACGAGGATCCGGCGAGCCGTGCCTCGTCCTCCGCCGTGAGCTCGGCGTCGCGCGGCTTGATCGCGCGGCCCTCCAGGGCCTTGGTACGGAAGGGCTCCGGCCAGCCGCCGGGCGGGTTGCCCAGTTCCCCGTTGAGGAACCCGATGACCGAGTCCGGGATGTCGAAGGCCTGCGGGTTCTCCTCGAACTCGGCGGGATCGGCGTTCTTCCCCACGAGGGCCAGGGCGAGGTCGCCCACCACCTTGGAGGACGGCGTCACCTTCACCAGTCGGCCGAGGATGCGGTCCGCCGCGGTGTACATGTCCTCGATCGCCTCGAACCTCTCGCCCAGGCCGAGCGCGATGGCCTGCTGCTTCAGGTTCGACAGCTGCCCGCCGGGGATCTCGTGGCGGTAGACGCGGCCCGTGGGCCCGGGCAGTCCGGACTCGAACGGCGCGTACATCCGGCGCACCGCCTCCCAGTACGGTTCCAGGGAACAGACCGCGTCGAGGTCCAGGCCGGTGTCCCGCGGCGTGTGCGCGAGGGCCGCCACGAGGGCGGACGCGGAGGGCTGACTGGTCGTGCCGGCCAGGGCGGCGCTGGCGACGTCGACGGCGTCGACCCCCGCCTCCACGGCCGCGAGGAGCGTGGCGAGCTGGCCGCCGGCGGTGTCGTGGGTGTGCAGGTGGACCGGCAGGTCGAACCTTTCCCGCAGGGCGGTCACGAGCTGCGCGGCGGCGGCCGGGCGGAGTAGTCCCGCCATGTCCTTGATGGCCAGGATGTGGGCGCCGGCGTCGACCATTCTCTGTGCGAGGTCGAGGTAGTACTCGAGCGTGTAGAGCGTCTCCGCCGGATCGAGCATGTCGGCGGTGTAGCAGAGGCACACCTCGGCGACCGCGGTCCCGGTTCCCCGGACGGCCCGGATGGCGGGCTCCATCTGCGTGACGTCGTTCAGGGCGTCGAAGATGCGGAAGATGTCGATGCCCGAGGCGACGGCCTCCTGCACGAACGCCGTGGTGACCGCTTCGGGATACGGGGTGTACCCGACGGTGTTCCGCCCGCGCAGCAGCATCTGGAGGCAGATGTTGGGGACCTCGCGGCGCAGCGCGTCCAGGCGCTCCCACGGATCCTCGCCGAGGAAGCGGAGCGCGACGTCGTAGGTGGCCCCGCCCCACGCCTCAACGGACAGCAGCCCGGGCGTCAGCCGGGACACGCTCGCGCCGGCGGCGGCGAGGTCGCGGGTCCGGACGCGGGTGGCGAGCAGGGACTGGTGGGCGTCGCGGAACGTGGTGTCCGTGACCGCGACGGCGGTCTGTTCGCGCAGCGCCTTCGCGAAGCCCTCCGGGCCGAGCTCGAGCAACCGCTGCCGGCTCCCCGCCGGCGGTGCGTCCGACGGTGCGTCGGCGTCGGCTGCACGCCGGTCCTCGGGGGGCTGCGGCAGCTTCTCCCGCGGGTCGAGGTGGGCCGGCCGGGCGCCGTTGGGCTGGTTGACGGTCACGTCGGCAAGCCAGGTGAGCAGCTTGGTGCCACGGTCGGCGGGCACACGCGCCGTCAGGAGCTCGGGGCGTTCGTCGATGAACGACGTCGCCACGTTGCCCGCGATGAAGTCCGGGTCGTCCAGGACGGCCTGCAGGAAGGAGATGTTCGTCGACACGCCACGGACGCGGAACTCCGCAAGGGCCCGCCGGGCCCGGGTCACCGCCGAGGGGTAGTCCCGGCCGCGGCAGGTGAGCTTGACGAGCATCGAGTCGAAGTGCGGGCTGATCTCGGCGCCCGCGTAGACGGTGCCGCCGTCGAGCCTCACCCCGGCGCCGCCGGCGGACCGGTAGGCGGAGATCCTGCCGACGTCCGGGCGGAACCCGTTCGCGGGGTCCTCGGTGGTGATGCGGCTCTGCAGGGCCGCGCCGCGCAGGGTCACGGTGTCCTGGCTCAGGCCGAGGTCGGCGAGGCTCTCGCCGGCGGCGATCCGCAGCTGGGACTGGACGAGGTCGACGTCGGTCACCTCCTCCGTGACCGTGTGCTCGACCTGGATGCGCGGGTTCATCTCGATGAAGACGTGCTGGCCGGCCCGCTCCCCGACCGTGTCCACGAGGAACTCGACCGTTCCGGCGTTCACGTAGCCCAGTGCGGTCGCGAACTTCACGGCGTCGCGGTGCAGCGCCTGCCGGATCGAGTCGTCGAGGTTCGGGGCGGGGGCGATCTCGATGACCTTCTGGTGGCGTCGCTGCAGGGAGCAATCGCGCTCGAAGAGGTGCATCACGTTGCCTGACGCATCCGCCAGGATCTGCACCTCGATGTGGCGCGGACGGAGGACCGCCTGCTCCAGGAACATGGTCGGGTCGCCAAACGCGGACTCGGCTTCGCGCATCGCGGCCTCCAGTGCCTCCGGCAGCGCTTCGCGGGTGTCCACCCGCCGCATCCCTCGGCCACCGCCGCCGGCCACCGCCTTGGCGAAGACGGGAAACCCGATCTCGTCCGCCGCGGCGATCAGTTCGGCGACGTCGGCGCTTGGCCGGGACGAGGCGAGGACCGGGATTCCGGCGGCTCGGGCTGCGTCGAGTGCCTTGACCTTGTTCCCGGCGAGCTCCAGCACGTCGGCCGGCGGACCGACGAACGTGATCCCGGCCTCCGCGGCGGCCCGGGCGAGGCCGGGATTCTCGGACAGGAATCCGTACCCGGGGTAGATGGCGTCGCAGCCGGACTCCTGGGCCACGCGAATGATCTCCTCGACGTCGAGGTACGCCCGCACCGGGTGTCCCTCCTCGCCGATGAGGTAGGCCTCGTCCGCCTTCTGGCGGTGGATCGAGTTCCTGTCCTCGTAGGGGAAGACCGCGACGGTCTTGGCTCCCACCTCGTGTCCTGCGCGGAAAGCGCGGATGGCGATCTCGCCACGGTTGGCTACCAGAATCTTCGAGAACATCGCACTCCTGCATCCTTGCCGGTCGGGTTCTTCAGGCTGGCTCGATCCTACCCGTGGGTCCACGCCGGTCCATGCCGGTGCCGCCATGTGGACGGGCGGTCCCCGCGGACCGTCCGGGCGGCGGGCCGCACCACTCTATGATGGACGGGATCACAAGGACATCGGCCGCCGTCCGCGGCCGGGGATAGGTATGGGTTCCCAGCGTGCAGGTAGTGAGCATCAGCAGCCTCAAAGGCGGCGTGGGCAAGACGTCGATGACCCTGGGGCTGGCCTCGGCCGCACTGGCGGCAGGCATTCCGACCCTCGTCGTCGATCTCGATCCGCACGCTGATGCGACCACGGGCCTGGGCGTCAGGCCTTCCGGCCAGACCGACATCGGGCGCCTGCTGAAGAACGCACGACGCGCGGACCTCGGCGCCAACACCGTCCCCAGCGGCTGGGTGGCGACCGCCTCGCAGCAGCCGGGCGCCCGGAGGTCCACGCTCGACGTCGCGATGGGCTCGGCCTATTCGGGCATCTACGACCGCCCCGACCTCGGCCGACGCGACCAGCGTCGCCTGGCCTCGCTCCTGTCCGGGGTCGAGGGATACAGCCTGGTCCTGATCGACTGCCCGCCGTCGCTGAACGGACTCACCCGCATGGCCTGGACCGCGAGCAACAAGGTGCTCCTCGTGGCGGAACCGGGCCTCTTCTCCGTGGCGGGTACGGAGCGCACCATGCGCGCCCTCGAGCTGTTCCGCCGCGAATTCGCGCCCGGCCTGCAGACCGCGGGCATCCTCGCGAACCGGGTGCGCGAGACCTCGCACGAGCACGCGTTCCGCCTTGCCGAGATGCGTCGGATGTTCGGCGACCTGGTCCTGAGCCCCACCATCCCGGAACAGGCCAACTGGCAGCAGATCCAGGGCGCCGCGCATTCGGTGCACCACTGGCCCGGCGAATCCGCGCAGCAGGCGTCGGGCTACTTCGACGAGTTGCTCCTGAACGTCGTGGACCCGGCCAGGATGCGCAGCCGGACCGCCCGGCGGTAGGCACTGGCGGCGTCGGGACTCAGCTGATCTTGCGGGTGGCGCGGCGCTTGCTGAGCTCGTCGCCGGGGAACTCCTGGTCCGCCGCGTGCTCGCTGGGCAGGGCCGCGAGGCTTCCCTCGACCTCGCGCCACACACGCCCGACGGCGATGCCGAAGACTCCCTGCCCGCCCTGCACGAGGTCGATGACCTCGTCGGCGGAGGTGCATTCGTAGACGCTCGCGCCGTCGCTCATGAGGGTGATCTGGGCGAGGTCCTCGACCCCGCGTTCGCGGAGGTGCTCGACGGCGGTGCGGATCTGCTGGAGGGACACCCCGGTGTCGAGCAGGCGCTTGACCACCTTGAGGACGAGGATGTCGCGGAAACCGTAGAGGCGCTGGGTGCCGGAGCCTGAGGCGCCGCGGACGGCCGGTTCGACGAGTCCGGTCCGCGCCCAGTAGTCGAGCTGGCGGTAGGTGATGCCTGCAGCCTTGCAGGCGGTGGGACCGCGGTAGCCGGCGTCCTCGTCGAGGACGGGGAGGTCTTCCGTGAACAGCAGGCCCTGGGCGCTCGCCGGGACACCGGTGCCTGATGGGCTGGCTGCCTTGCCGGCGTCACCCTTCGGACTCACGTGCTGCCTCCTCGTCGGGTTCCCCCGGGACGTCTGCTGATCAGCCGGAACCTCTGGAGGTGCACTCACGTGTGCTCCGGGTTCCACACGCGCGCTGTGGGAACTGTATTCTTCGACGTTAGATCGCGCAACGGGCAAGGTCAAAGACGACGGCCCTCAAGAATTGCCGTGTCGTCGGCGACCCGCGGAAAGCCGCGGGAGCAGCGGCCGCGGCGTCGGGCATCTCACCGTTCGAAGTCCTCCGGCTCCACGTCGGCGAGGAACTCCCGGAACTGGAGGACCTCCTTCTCGGCGGTCGCCTCCGTCTCGCCGTCCTCGGCCTCCTCGGCGTCCGCTTCCGCGATCTCGACGCCGGCCACGGCCAGCACCTCGTCCGCGCAGAAGATGGGGCACGGCACCCGCAGCGCGATGGCGAGGGCGTCCGAGGCGCGCGATCCCACCGTCACGCCGTCGGCGAAAACGAGCTCCGCGTGGTAGACCGTGTCCTCCACGGAGATGATGCGCACCTCGGTGATCTGCTTCCCGGCCACAGCGACGACGTCGACCAGCAGGTCGTGGGTCATGGGCCGGGGAGGGACGATCCCCTGCTGCACGAAGGCGATCGCGCTGGCCTCGGGCGCGCCGATCCAGATGGGCAGGTGCCGTTCCCCCGCGGTCTCACGCAGAAGGACCAGGGGCTGGTTGGACGGCAGCTCGATCCGCACACCGACCACTTCTACTTCGATCACGGGTTGCCGCCTAACTGTCCATCCGGGCTATGTGGCTGTGCACCAGGGCGCTGTGGAGGCCGAGGCAGAGTTCGCTGATCTCGCGCGCCGTCTCCGCGGCACGGGCCTTCGAGGCGACGTCCCTGCGCGAGGCCGTCGGGGCGACGACGCTCTCGACCAGACCCAGCTCCCGGTCCGCGGCTGCACGGAAGGGCCGGAGGTGGCGGGGTTCGATGCCGTGTCCCTCGAGTTGCACGCAGGCCTTCGTGATCTTCAGGGCATGCTCATCGAAGCGGTTGTCGACGGCCGTGATGAGGCCGAAGCTCACGAGATCGTCGACGAGCCGGCGTGGAGCACCCGCTTCCGCGGCCAGTGTCTCCGACGTGAGCCGTCGTGCATGTCCCTGCAGTTCGCGGGAGAGCTGATCGGAGACCACACGCGGCGCGAGGGTCATCCCGCCGGGCAGCGACTCCGGGCGTTCACCGCGGTCGATCGCGTCGACGTAGTCCTTGATCACCTTCAGGGGCAGGTACTGGTCGCGCTGGAGGGCGAGCACGAAGCGGAGTCGCTCGACGTCGTGGGACGCGTACTTCCGGTACCCGGCCCGGGTGCGTTGCGGCGAGATCAGGCCCTTCTCCTCGAGGAACCGGATCTTCGACGCCGTGACCTGCGGGAACTCCTCCGCCAGCTCACGCAGAACCTCACCGATGGTGAGGACACCGGCGCCGGAGGGGACGCCGGCCGGATGCCGGGCGGGTTGGGAGGCAGGCATGAACCGGACTATGCCTGCGCTGTCGTGGGCTGGCCGCCCTGGCCCGGGACGGTGCGTGCCGCGTAGAAGGTCAGGCGGAACTTGCCGATCTGCACTTCGTTGCCGTTGCGCAGGGCGACGCTGTCCACGCGGTCGTTGTTGACGTACGTGCCGTTGAGGCTGCGCGTGTCGACGACCATGAACCCGTTCTCCGTGCGGCGGAACTCGGCGTGCTGACGGGAGACCGTCACGTCGTCCAGGAAGATGTCGGCGTTCGGGTGGCGTCCTGCCTTCGTGATGTCCTCGTCCAGCAGGAACCGTGCACCGGCGTTGGGGCCGGAGTGTGCGATCAACAGTGCGGAGCCGGCAGGGAGGGCCCCGACGGATGCGTGCTCCTCGCGGGTCAGGTGCCGCTCCACCTCGATTACCTCGACCTGCGGGGGCAGTCCGATGGTCGTTGTCTCAGGAGATGTCATGTTCGGCTCTTCTCCGTTTGCGGCTGGATTCACGTCGGGCACCATGGTCTTTCCTCCACCTACTGCACGATGGACCGGCGTGGCGCCGACCATACTGTCCCTGCCTTTGCGAGGTGGATCTAGCCTACCTGCTGCGAGTAGTCGGCTGAACTCAACAGATCCCGGACGACCGCGGGGTCCGCGACCTTGATCTCGAGCAGCCAGCCCTCACCATAGGGATCGGAATTGATCAGGGAGGGATCGTCGTCGAGCGCCTCGTTGCGCGCCACGATCTCGCCGGACACGGGGGCATAGATGTCGCTGACGCTCTTCGTGGACTCGACCTCGCCGATGACGTCCGAACCGGTGACGCCGGTGCCGGCCTCCGGCATCTGGACGTAGACGACATCCCCGAGGGCATCCTGTGCGAAATCGGTGATGCCGACGCGCACCGTGCCGTCGACGGCGGGCTCACTGACCCACTCGTGCTCCGCGGTGTAGTAGAGGCCGTCTGGAATGTTGCTCATGGTTGCCTTTCGGACGCGGAGTGGAGCAGCGGCGGCGCGAGGCGCCACCCGGTACAAGTACTGGTCGAGTATAGGCACAACGCACGACGCCGTGACGCGCCTCTCATCGTGCGCGGGCGGCCCCGGGGCGCCGGGCGTGGAGTGCCCGGATCAGCCCCGCGCCGGGACGTTCGGCCCTTCTGCGGCGCGGGATGCCGGTGCAGACTGTTCCGCGCAGACCGACGAAAGGCGCGGGAGATGAACACACTGGTCGTGTACGAATCGATGTTCGGGAACACCCGGGTGATCGCCGAGGCCATCGCCGACGCCCTCCGGCCGTCCGGCGATGTCACGGTGAGGGCTGCGACCGATGCCCCGGTGCAACTGTCCGGGTACGGCCTCGTCGTCGTCGGTGCACCGACCCACGGGCACACGCTCCCGCAGGCGGCGTCACGGCAGGAGGCCGCCGCCTGGGCCGACGACGGGGATCGCGACCTGACGCTCGAGGCGGACGCCCTGGAGCCCGGGGTCCGGGAGTGGCTGGAGCGGATGACCCTGTGCGACGAGGAGCCCCGCTTCGCCGCCTTCTCGACGCGCGCGGACATGCCACGCATCTTCGCCGGTGATGCGACGGCCGCGATCCGGCGGACGCTGCACCGGCGCGATCTCTCCGTCGACGCGCATGAGGACTTCCTCGTCGACCGCGGGAGCCACCTCCTGCAGGGAGAACAGCAGCGCGCCCGCGACTGGGCCCTGACGCTCGTCCCCGTGGCGTCCCGTCAGCAGTGAGCAGGGTCGCGCCGACGGGCTCAGACGCCGGTCACGGATCCGCCCGTGGTCGTGGTCACCGCGGGGGTCCGGCGGCTCCGCCCCGGCCCCCGTGCAGGTGACGGAAGTAGACCAGGAGCGGCACCATGCCGATCACGGCGAGGGCCGTGAAGAGAGGGACCGCCGCCATCGACGCGAACGGCGTGTCCGGGTCGGCGACCGCGCCGAACCACTGGTCGGTGGCCACACCGATACCTTCGAGCACCAGCAGGACGAGCAGGGCCCCGACGACGAGCCGACCGAGCGGGCGATCCGTCCACAGCCACCACGAGGACACGATCATGAGCGGGAGCCAGACGGCGAGGTCCTGGACGAAGACCGGGTTGGTGATCATGCCCGACCCGTCCAGGAAGGCGTGCGGGGAATCGTCGAGGATCGCGGGCACGATCGTCCGCAACCACACCAGCGCGTTGAGGACGGCGATGACGGCCGCGTACGCGGCGATGCCCCGCGCGGGCAGACCCTCGTCGAAACGGGCGTTGAACTCCACCAGATCGACCTTCCGCACCAGCGTCGCCGCGGACCAGAGCGCGAGCGAGAGCATCGCCACATAGGCGGGGAACAGGCTGTTGAAGGGAGTCCCGAACAGGAACAGCACGGCCTGATAGATGATGTAGCCCACCGTGCCCAGCCACACCACGAGCGCCCGGGCGCTGTTCCTCGATGCGGAGGACGTGGAGGCCAGGGACATAGAGATGAACAGCAGCGGGACGGCGAGGACCATCAGCACGAGCGCTGTCCCCCGTATGTTCCCCTGCGTCACGGCCGGCCCCGACAGCACACCGGGGAGGAAGAAGGACGTGGCGGCGGCGAGCAGCGTCACCGCACCGAGTGCGACGGACAGCGCGTACGCTGCCCCCGGGCGGATCGGCGGCCCCGGGCGCGCTGCGCCTGGCTGCAGGAGACCCGGCCCCTGCTGCCGGCCGGGTCGGACCCCTGTGCGGGCCAGAACTCCGTGCGCGGGTGTGCCGCCCGTGACTGCGGACGGATGATCGCTGTTCATGCGTCGATCCTCGTCCGCGCCGCGGGGCACGCCTAGGGCCGAGAGTCCCCACGCCGGAACCCGGGAAACACGAAACGCCCTCCCGAAGGAAGGCGTTCCGTGGACGATGCCCGAGGACATCATATGGTCGGGATGACAGGATTTGAACCTGCGACCCCTTGACCCCCAGTCAAGTGCGCTACCAAGCTGCGCCACATCCCGAACGGCCTGTCCAGCAGGCCAAACCACTCGGATAACACTACAGCATTCCGGCGCGGAACCGCACACCGGGAGGGGGTGTCAGCGCTTGCGGCTGCGCTTCTCCCGGACACGCATGCTGACCTCGATGGGTGTGCCCTCGAAGCCGAACGTCTCCCGCAGGCGGCGGGTGATGAAGCGGCGGTATCCCGGGTCCAGGAAGCCCGTGGTGAACAGCACGAACTTCGGCGGCCGGCTCGAGGCCTGGGTACCGAAGAGGATCCGGGGCTGCTTCCCGCCGCGCACCGGGTGTGGGTGGGCGGAGACGAGCTCGCCGAGGAACGCGTTGAGGCGCCCCGTCGGGATCCGGCGGTCCCACGATTCGAGGGCGACGTCGAGGGCGGGCACGAGGCGGTCCTTGTGCCAGCCGGTGAGCGCCGAGATGTTGACGCGCGGCGCCCAGTCCACGTGGGCCAGGTCCTGGTCGATCTCGCGCTCGAGGTAGCGGCGGCGCTCGTCATCGAGCAGGTCCCACTTGTTGAAGGCCAGCACGATCGCGCGGCCCGACTCGATGGCCAGGTTGAGGATGCGGACGTCCTGCTCGCTGAGCACCTCGTCGACGGCGAGGAGCACGACGGCGACCTCGGCCTTCTCCAGGGCGGACTGCGTGCGCAGGGAGGCGTAGAAGTCGGCACCCTGCTGCATGTGGACGCGCCGGCGGATGCCCGCGGTGTCCACGAAGCGCCAGGTGCGCCCGCCGAGCTCGATCATCTCGTCCACGGGGTCCCGCGTGGTCCCGGCGAGCGGGTCGACGACGACGCGGTCGGAGCCCGCGAGCTTGTTCAGCAGCGAGGACTTGCCCACGTTGGGCCGCCCGATCAGCGCGATGCGGCGGGGGCCGCCGGAGCGCTCGATGCCGCCGTGCTCGGAGAACTCGGGCAGGATCGTGTTGATGTGGTCGAGCATGTCGGCGGTGCCGCGGCCGTGCAGCGCGGACACCGGCCAGGGTTGCCCGAAGCCGAGACCCCACAGCACCGAGGCGTCGGCCTCGTTCTGGATGTCGTCCACCTTGTTGGCCACGAGGATCACGGGCCGGTTCTTGCGCCGCAGCATGCGTACCACGGCCTCGTCGGTCGCGGTGGCGCCGACGGTGGCGTCGACGACGAACAGGACGGCGTCCGCCATGTCGACGGCGATCTCCGCCTGGTCGGCGACACGGGCGGCGATGCCCTTGGCGTCCTGCTCCCATCCGCCGGTGTCGACGAGGGTGAAGTTCCGTCCGGACCACTGGGCCGGGTAGGAGACGCGGTCGCGGGTCACGCCGGGCGTATCCTCGACGACGGCCTCGCGGCGGCCGAGGATGCGGTTGACGAGGGTCGACTTGCCGACGTTCGGGCGACCGACGATCGCGAGCACCGGGTTCATCCGGCCTTCGGCCTCGTCGTCGAAGTCCTCGTCCTGGCGGGCCAGGAGCGCGGCGTCCTCGTCGTCGAGCTCGTAGTCGTCGAGGCCCGCGCGGAGGGACGCGGCGCGCTGCTCGGCCTCGGCGTCGTCGAGGGTGTCGAGCAGTGCGCCGACCTGGTCCTCGCCGCTCGGCTCGTAGTCCTCGTCGGCTCCGGGGGCCTGCTCCGTCGCTTCCGGCGAAAGGTTCTCGCTCATCTGGTATTCCTTCGGTTGGTGTTCACCGTCTCCCGACGGCAATCCTGGTGGGCTCGCGCCCTGAATCCTGTGGTGTCCCGGGGCGGGACGGTCAGTGCGCCACCGTGCGCACGATGCCGAGGACCGCGGTCACGGTCTGCTCGAAGTCGAGATCGGAGGAGTCGAGCGTGACGACGCCGTCCGCCGCCTGGTGGAAGTCAACGACGGTCGAGTCGCGAGCGTCCCGGTCGATGACCTGCCGCTTCAGCTGGGCGTCGGTCTGCGTGCCGCCGAGCTGGTCCCCGCGACGGCGCAAACGGGCCTCCTCGGTCGCGGTGAGGAGGATACGCACCTCGGCGTCGGGGGCGACGACGGTGGTGATGTCACGCCCCTCGGCGACGATGCGGTGGCCGGCACCGGCGATCAGCGCACGCTGCCGCCGGATGAGCTCTGCCCTGGCGCCCATGGTGGTCGCGACGGCGCTCACCGCGGAGGAGACCGACGGCTCGCGGATGGCGGCCGTGACGTCGTCGCCGGCGATGGTCACCGACTCGTGGTCCGGGCTGGTGCTGATGAACAGCTCGATCTCCCTGGCTGCGCCCTCCACCGCGGCGCTGTCCTGCAGGTCGATTCCCTGCGCGACGCAGTGGAGGGTGACGGCGCGGTACATGGCTCCGGTGTCGAGGTAGGCGGCGCGGAGCCGTCGGGCCACTTCCCGGCTCACGCTGGACTTGCCGGAACCGGAGGGCCCGTCGATCGCGACGACGAGGGACTTGCCGAGCCGGAAGCCGGAGTAGGGGCTGGACGGCGTGGGCTCCCCCGCTGCCTCGGACATGGGTGTCCGCGTGGGGACTGCTGAAACCTGAGTCACTGCACTACCTTCCAGCCCCGCTGCGTCAGGGACTCCGTCAGTTCTTGTCGTTTGCCCGGAAGAACCGACAGTTCGGCGAGGCCGACCTCTCGTCCGGGAGAGTGTTCGAGGCGGAAGTCCTCGACGTTGATGCCGGTGTGCCCGATCTCCGTCAGGAGTTTCGCGATCTGGCCGGGCACGTCGTCGACGAGTACCGTCAGCCGCGCGAACGAGTTCGGCGGGGTCCCGTGCTTGCCGGGCACGCGCGCCTGGCCGGCGTTCCCCTCGGACATCAGCTGCGCCATGTCGAGGCGGGATCCGCCGCCCGTGGGGTTCTCGAGGGTGCTGATCAGGCGGTTCAGGTCCTCCCGGACGCCGTACAGGATCTCGACCAGACGGCCGGCGTTGGCGGAGAGGATCTGCACCCACAGGCGCGGGTCGCTCGCAGCGATCCGCGTCACGTCGCGCAGTCCGTTGCCCGCGAGCGAGAGTGCCTGCGCCGGCGAGTCCTGCAGCCTGCTGGCGACGAGGGAGGACACCACCTGCGGCAGGTGGGAGATGAGCGCCACGGCCTGATCGTGCTCCTCGACGGACATCCGCGCGGGCACTGCCCCGAGGTCGACCGCGAGCCGTTCGGCACACAGGACCGCTTCGGCGGAACTGTCGTCGCCGCAGAGGACCCAGGGCGCGCCCATGAACAGCTCCGCGCGGGCCGCGACGGGCCCGGAGGTCTCCCGGCCGGCCATCGGATGCGTCCCGATGTATCGCGAGAGGTGCCCCGCGGCCTCCGGGCTCGCTTCGAGCTCGCGCAGGATCGCTTCCTTCACGCTGCAGATGTCCAGGACGACGGCGTCCGGGTAGTCCAGGAGCGCAGCCGCGACCACCCGCGCGGTGACGTCGGGAGGAGTCGCGACGACGACGAGCTCCGGTGCAGGCTGCTCCCCCGCCGCCCGCGCCTCCGTGAGGAGTCGGCCGGCCCCGATGTCGCGCGCCACGGCCTCGGTGGACGGCGAGCTGTCGGACAGGACGACATCGAGTCCCCGGGCGCGCAGGCCCAGCCCGATGCTGGCACCGAGCAGCCCGGCCCCGACCACGAGGACCGGTCCGGCCAGGTGCGTGCCCTGCTCCGTGCGCGTGGTCATGGGCTAGAGGCCCACCGATGCCAGCAGGTGCCCGACCTCCTGGCGTCCGAGCACGCGGATGCTGCCCTGGCGCTGGTCCCCGACCCGGATGGGTCCGAGCTGGGTGCGGACGAGGCGCTCCACCGGGTGCCCGACGGCGTCGAAGAGGCGCCGGACCACGCGGTTGCGTCCCGAGTGCAGCACGACCTCGACGAGGATGTGGCCGGGCGTCGAGTCGACGAGCTTGAAGGAGTCGACCTTCGCGACGCCGTCCTCGAGTTCGATGCCGGCCTTCATCTGCGCGCCGATGCCTTGGCCCATGGGGCCGCGGACCTGCACGAGGTAGGTCTTCGGGACCTCGTAGGAGGGGTGGGTGAGGCGGTTGGTGAGCTCGCCGTCGTTCGTGAGCAGGAGCAGGCCCTCCGTCTCGGCATCCAGGCGGCCCACGTGGAACAGTCGCTCGTTCTTGTTCTTGTTCTTGAGGAAGTCGCTGATGCAGGGGCGGCCCTCGGGGTCCTCCATGGTGGAGACGACGCCGCGGGGCTTGTTGAAGACGTAGTACTTGAGGTTCTCGTCGAGCTGCAGGCGGATGCCGTCCACGTGGATGGCCACCTGCGCAGGGTCCACGCGGACGCCGAGCTCGGTGACGACGGTGCCGTCCACTTCCACCCGGCCGTCGAGGATCATCTCCTCGCACACCCGGCGCGAGGCGACGCCGGCGAGGGCCATGACCTTCTGCAGGCGGACACCCTCGGGGTTGTGCACGTCGACCTCGTCGGCAGGACGGCTGGAACGCTTCGGCTTGGCGGCCCGCACCGGGCCGAGGTTCTGTCCGAACCGCTCACGCCCGAACGGCCTGGGCCCGGCCGGCTTCTGCCGCCCCGCACCCTTCTTCTCGCCGCGTCCGCCGGTCGCGCTACCCGCGCTGCCGGGCTTGCCCCCACGGCCTCCGGACTTCGCTCCGAAGCGGCTCGACGGGGTGCCCGCGGAGGGCCGCCCCGCGGCCGACCGGGCGCGGCCGTCGGCGGATTCGCGACGGTCTCCTGCTCCGGTGGAGCGGCCCTCGGAGGGGCGGCCCTCATCCCGCGCCGGACGCGCGTCGTTCCGGGAGGGGCGTGCGTCGTTCCGCGAAGGGCGGTCCTCACCGGAGCGTCCGCCCTGCACCGAGCCGCCACGGGGGGCGGACTTCCTGGCACGGGCAGCGTCGGAGGGGCGCCCGGCCGACCCGCCGCGGCGCGGCGTACTGCGTCCGGAACCGGATCCTGGCTGCTGTGTCATGGTGAAAGTCCTTCTCGTCGGTCGTGCTCAGTACGTCGTTTCGTCATACTCCCCCAGGCTCTCGAGGCCCGGCAGGTGGGGAGCGATCCGGGGCAGTTCGTCGACGCTGCCCAGCCCCAATCTTTCCAGAAAGAGGGTGGTGGTCCCGTAAAGGACGGCACCGGTCTCCGGATCGGTCTCGAGCTCGGCAGCCAGTCCGCGCTGCAGCAGCGTGCGGACCACGGAGTCGACATTGACGCCTCGGATCGCGGATACCCGGGCCCGGGACACGGGCTGGCGGTACGCGATGACCGCCAGGGTCTCGAGCGCCGCCTGTGACAGGCGGGCCGATTGGCCGTCGAGCACGAAGTCCGCGACGACGGACGCGAAGTGCTGCCGCGAGAAGATGCGCCACCCGCCGGCAATGTTCCTGAGTTCGAAACCGCGCGGCACGGGGTGTTCGGCGTCCTGGGAGCCTGACCCAGTATAGCCGTCATACTCCCGCTGCAGGTCCACGAGCACTGCGCGCACTGCTTCGACCGGTTGGACGAGGGCCGCGGCGACCTGCTCGTCGGTGACCGGCCGGTCCGCGACCATGACGATTGCCTCCACTGCGCTCCGCAGCCCGCCGGGCAGCTCCTCGACGGGGACGCCCTGCCCGTCGGCCGGGGTCTGCGTGTTCATGCGACGCCCCTCTCGCCCTCGTCGCCCGTGCCGGCGTCAGCCGCGTCCGGCGTCCCCCGGCCGTCCCCGGCGCTCCATCGCACCAGGAGTTCGGACAGCGGGGCTGCCTGCTCGAAGGAGATGGCTCCGTCCCGGAAGAGCTCCAGCAGGGCGAGGAATCGCACCACGAGCACCAGTCGCGATGCGGCATCCTCCGTAAGGCGGCGGAAGGACAGGACGCCCC
The DNA here is from genome assembly GCF_054511075.1 of Arthrobacter sp. TMS2-4. NCBI lineage: Bacteria > Bacillati > Actinomycetota > Actinomycetes > Micrococcales > Micrococcaceae > Arthrobacter > Arthrobacter sp. TMS2-4. The sequence goes on along the minus strand of NZ_JBTNDI010000009.1, from coordinate 23,563 downwards.
GGTCCTGCAGCAGCTCCTGCAGGACGAGGCTCTCCTCGCGCACGCTCACGGTCGGCGCATGCAGGTGGCCGACGCCCACCTCGGCGGGCTGTTCCTCGCGCGGCGCGAGCACCCGCGCGGCGATGGCCGCGAACTCCTCGGGGGAATGCCGCCAGAGAAGGTCGGGGAGGAGCCGGGTGAACCGCGGCTCGAGGGGCACGTCGCGCGGGTGCCGCGCGTCCTCCTCCTCCAGCCGGGCCGCGAGGTGCCGGGCCATCTCCTTGAACGCCCGGTACTGCAGAAGCCGAGCGAACAGCAGGTCGCGCGCTTCGAGGAGTGCGACGTCCTCGGCATCCTCGACCGCACCGGCCGGCAGGAGGCGGGCCGCCTTCAGGTCCAGGAGGGTGGCTGCGACCACGAGGAACTCGCTCGCCTCGTCGAGCTTGAACTCCCCCTCGGCCGCCTGCATGCGGCGGATGTGGGCGATGAACTCGTCCGTGACCTGGGCCAGGGCGATCTCGGTGATATCGAGCTCGCGCCGCGAGATGAGGTTGAGCAGCAAGTCGAAGGGCCCGGTGAAGTTGGTCAGCTGCACCTCGAAGACCGGGCGGGTCCCGGGCTCCGCCGGCGTCTCGGCCGCCGGGGCAACCGCCACGGGGACCACCCTAGCGGGACCGGGAGGATCCGGGAGCGCCCTGCACTAGGGTGCTCCGCCCCTGCTGATGAGCTCCTTCGCGAGGCGGCGGTAGGCGTCCGCACCGGAGTGGTTGGCCGCGTAGGAGGTGATGGGTTCGGCTGCCACGGTCGCGTCGGCGAACTTGATGGTGCGCTTGATGACGGTCTCGAAGACCTTGTCGCCGAAGGCCTCGACGAGCCGCGCGATGACCTCGCGGCTGTGGAGGGTGCGGGCGTCGTACATGGTCGCGAGCACGCCGTCGATCTGCAGCCTGGGGTTCAGGCGGTCCTGCACCTTCTCGATGGTCTCGACCAGCAGGGCCACCGCGCGCAACGCGAAGAACTCGCAGATCAACGGGATGATCACGCCGTGCGCCGCAGTGAGCGCGTTCACGGTGAGCAGCCCCAGCGACGGCTGGCAGTCGATGAGGATGACGTCGTAGTCGTCCGAGACCTTGCGCAGCGCGCGGTCGAGGACCTGCTCGCGGGCCACCTCGTTGACCAGCTGCACCTCGGCGGCGGAGAGGTCGATGTTCGCCGGCAACAGGTCGATGTTCTCGATCGCGGTGTGCTGGATGGCGTCCTGGATGGAGACCTTGCGGTCCATGAGGACGTTGTAGACGGTGACGTCGAGTTCGTGCGGGTTCGTGCCGAGGCCGGCGGAGAGCGCCCCCTGCGGATCGAAGTCGACCAGCAGTACCTTGCGGCCCGCCTCGGCGAGTGCGGCGCCGAGGTTGATGGTGGACGTCGTCTTGCCGACGCCGCCCTTCTGATTCACCATCGCGATGACCCTTGCCGGGCCGTGCGAATCCAGGGCCCTCGGCTCCGGGAAATCCGTCACGGGCCGGCCGGTCGGGCCCAGTTCCGTGTCCGCCGTGCTGGGCAGGGTCGCTGAACCCTGGTCGCTACTCACGTATGTCTCCACGCTTCCATCAATGTCGGTGCAGGCCGGCCCGTGATCGCACAGGGCCGCGTTTCTCTAGGTCAACGGTACAACGCCGAGGGCGGCCGCCGTGAAGATCGATGCCGAGGGGGGACGAGCCTTCATCCTCGACCTGAGGTGGAAGCTTGGCCCCGGTGGACGCGGTCGTCGCCCGGGAATGCCGACGGCGACGGCCGGGGTGCCCGGTCCGTCGCCGTCGGTCCTTCCAGTGCGGTCCTGCGTGTGCCGCGTCGTCGTGCCCGGCGGGAGCTCCCGCCGTCGACTCAGCGCGCGGTGGGTGCTGACACGGCGGCGTCGGTCTCGAGGGCCGAGCTCCGCTCGACCGAATCGACGGGGCCGTCGGCGTCGTTGTCGAAGCGGTGGTCGGTGCTCATGGTCGCCTCGTCGAAGGGCTCGCGGCCCTCGAGGACCTCGTCAACCCGTGCGCGGTCGATCTCCTTGGTCCATGTGCCGATGAGGACGGTCGCGACGGCGTTGCCGGTGAAGTTGGTGAGCGCGCGGGCCTCGGACATGAAGCGGTCGATGCCGACGATCAGGCCCACGCCGTCGACCAGGTCGGGCCGGTGCGACTGCAGCCCACCGGCGAGGGTGGCCAGGCCGGCGCCGGTGACGCCTGCCGCACCCTTCGACGCGATGATCATGAAGACGAGCAGCGAGATCTGCTCGCCGAGGGCCAGTGGCGTGCCGAGTGCTTCGGCGACGAACAGGGAGGCCATCGTGAGGTAGATGGCGGTGCCGTCGAGGTTGAAGGAGTACCCGGTGGGCACTGTGACGCCGACGACGGGCTTCGAGACGCCGAGGTGTTCCATCTTCGCGATCAGCCGGGGCAGGGCCGCCTCGGAGGAGGAGGTGCTGAAGATCAGCAGGTATTCGCGGCCGAGGTACTTCATGAGCTTGAAGATGCTGACGCCGGTGACGAGCCTCAGCAGCCCGCCCAGGATGATCACGATGAACAGGATGCAGGTGATGTAGAAGGCGACCATGAGCGTGGCCATGCTGATGATGGCCTGCACACCGGTCTCGCCCACGACGGCCGCGATGGCTCCGAAGGCACCGATCGGCGCGAGCCACATGATCATGACGAGGATGCGGAAGACGAGTGCCTGGATATGCCCGATCCCCCGGAGGATCGGCGTGCCGGCCGTCCCCATCTTCTGCAGCGCGAAACCGACGAGGAGCGCCACGAACAGCGTCTGGAGGATGCTGGGGCCGGTCAGGGCGGACAGCAGCGTGGTCGGGATGATGCCGAGCAGGAACCCGATCGTCCCGCCCTCGCCGCCCTCGGCGGACTCGGGCACGGTGTAGGTCGACGACGAGATGTCCAGTCCCTCGCCGGGCTGGATGAGGTTGCCGACGACGAGCCCGATGGCGAGCGCGAAGGTGGACATCAGCATGAAGTAGCCGAGCGCCAGTCCGCCCACCTTGCCGACGGTCGCGGCCTTCGCGATCGAGCCGACCCCGAGCACGATGGTGCAGAAGATGATCGGGGCGATCATCATCTTGATCAGGTTGATGAAGCCCGTGCCGAGTGGTTTGAGGGCCTTGGCGAACTCGGGGGCGACGAGGCCGAGGACGGCCCCGAGGATCACGGCCGCGATGACCGCGATGTACAGGAAGTGGGTCCTGTCGACCCGCTTGCGGGGTTGTGCTGGTCCGCTGTCGGACCGCGCCGGCGCCATAGCCATGCTGTTCTCCCTTGGTGTCAGCCGCCCGGCGGCACCGGCGGGGAAGGTCGTTCTTCATCCGCGGGGGTCGGGCCAGGAAGCGTAGTCTTGTGTCGTCCCATCGTGCCGGTGCGAGTGACCCCGATCACGATTGCGTTCATACTGGTCACGGTCGTCCGGGAGTGGGACCCATTCGGAAGGAGCGGGATCACCGCGTGAGTCGCTGGAGCCTCGCCCGCCAGTTCTTCGTGGCACAGCTCGTCTTCATCGTGGTCCTCTCGGCGTCCCTGTCCGTGGTCCTGTACCTCGACGCGGCCCGCGGCGTGAACGACGCCGCGGCCGAGCGGATGGTCGCGGTCTCCACGTCGATCGCCCTCGAACCCGCCGTCCTGGACGCCGTCCGGGGCCCGGATCCGTCGGCGACCCTGCAGCCCTACGCGGTGGAGGTGATGGACCGCCTCGGCGTGGACTTCATCACGATCATGGCGACCGACCGTACGCGCTTCACCCACCGGAACCCTGAGCAGATCGGCGGGCCCTACCTCGGGTCCGTGGACGAGGCCCTCGCCGGAAGGACGCACTCGGAGACGTATGCCGGGACCCTCGGCCCGTCCATCCGTGCGATCGTCCCCGTCGTGGACGACGCCGGGACCGTGCAGGCCATGGTCGCCTCGGGCATCACGGTCGACCGGGCCGCCATCGCGCGGAACGCCCAGCTCCCGCTCGTCGCCGTCATCGCGCTGGGCGCGCTGGCCCTGGGAGCCCTCGCCTCGTTCCTGCTCAGCCGGCGGCTCCGGGACGCGACGCTCGGGATGGGGCCGGCCGAGCTCTCCCGCACCTTCGTGTTCTACGACTCGGTGCTGCACTCCGTGAGGGAGGGGCTGCTCCTGACCGACGCGGCGGGGCGCGTCGTGCTCTACAACGACCAGGCAGCCCGGCTCCTCGGACTCGACGGGTCGCAGGAGCCCGTGGCGGCGTCGCGCCTGGCCGTACCGCCGTCGCTGCGCGAGCTGGTCGCCTCGGGGCGGAGGGCTGTGGACGAGGTGCACCTCACGGACTCGCGCGTGCTCGTGGTCAACCAGGAGCCCGCCGTCCCGCCTCCTCCCCCGGGACGGACCCCGCAGGTCCAGGGCGCCCTGGGCGCCGTCACGACCCTGCGCGACCATACCGAGATCGCGGCCCTGACCGGGCAGGTCGAGACCATGCAGACGCTCACGGACGCGCTCCGCTCGCAGACGCACGAGCACGCCAACCGGCTGCACACCATCGTCTCGCTGATGGAGCTCGGCAGGGCCGGCGAGGCCGTGGACTTCGCGACCCGGGATCTGCAGCAGTCGCAGCGGCTCACGGACGAGGTGGTGGAGGCCATCGACGCGCCGTTCATCGCGGCGCTCCTGGTCGGCAAGGCCGCCCAGGCCAACGAGCGCGGCATCGTGCTCACCTCGGACATCGCCTCCGATGCGCAGGCCGGCTCCCTCGATCCCGTCGACCTCGTGACGGTCATCGGGAACCTCCTCGACAACGCGTTCGACGAGGCTGTCCGGTCTGTGGAGCCCCGCGTCGGCCTCATGGTGCGGCGCGTGGACGACGGCACCCCCGCCCTCGAGATCGTCGTGGAGGACAACGGCAACGGGTTGCCCGACTCCGAGAAGGGGCGGGTCTTCGACTTCGGCTACAGCACGAAACCACCGCTCGGGGCGGGGGACGGGACACCCGCCGGACGAGGCATCGGCCTCGCCCTCGTGCGCCAGGCGGTCCGGCGCTTCGCCGGAACGATCGAGGTGACGGACACGGACGACGGCGGCGCACGGTTCACCGTCCGGTTGCCCCTTCCGCGCCAGGCCGCCGTCGGGGTCGGTGCATGAGCGCCATCCGCGTCCTCGTGGTGGAGGACGATCCGGTCGCCGCGGACGCGCACGCCGAGTACGTCCGGCGGCTCGAGGGGTTCGAACTCGCGGGCATCGCCCGCAGCGGCGCGGAGCTCGCGGCCTTCCTCCGGCTGGCGGGCGGGGAGCCGGGGCGCGGCGGGACCGCCGTCGACCTCATCCTGCTCGACATGAACCTGCCGGACGCACACGGTCTGGACATCATCCGCCGCCTCCGGGGCCTCGGCCTTCCGGTGGACATCATCGCGATCACCGCCGTGCGGGACCTGCAGGTGGTGCGCTCGGCGATCTCCTCCGGGATCGTGCAGTACCTCATCAAGCCGTTCACCTTCCCGGCCTTCCGGGAGAAACTCGACGCCTACCGGGACTTCCGCCGCAACCTCGTGGAGCAGGCCTCCGCCACCACGCAGGAGGAGGTGGACCAGGCCTTCGCGTCCCTCCGGCCGGCCACCGTGGCGGTCCTTCCGAAGGGCCTCTCCGCGGAGACCCTGCGTGCCGTCTCGGGCATCCTGAAGCAGCGGCACGAGCCCACCTCCGCCGTCGAGGTCTCGGAGGCCCTGTCCATGTCCCGGGTCACGGCGCGGCGGTACCTCGAGTACCTCGCCGACCGGAAGTCGGTCCTGAGGACACCGCGCTACGGCACCCGGGGCCGCCCCGAGTTCGAGTACACGTGGGCGCGGACCCCGCCGGGGCGGTAGCCGTTCGTCAGTCGGCGGTCGAAGGACGCAGCAGGGGCTCGAGTGCGTCGAGCACCGAAGGGTCCTCGATGGTGGACGGGACGGCGTACGCGGTGCCGGCGGCCATCTGCCGCATCGTCTTCCGCAGGATCTTCCCGGACCGCGTCTTCGGGAGCGCCTCGACGACGACGGCGGACCGGAAGTCGGCCACAGGACCGATCGTGCGGCGGACCATCGCCACGAGGTCGGCCTCGAGCGTCGCCGGGTCGATGGCGGCGCCCGCCTTGAGGACCACGTAGCCGCTCGCGCGCTGCCCCTTGACCGGGTCGTGCAGCCCGAGCACCGCGCATTCCGCCACGGCGGGGTGCTGGGCGATCACCTGCTCGATGGCACCGGTGGACAGCCGATGCCCGGCGACGTTGATGACGTCGTCGGTGCGGCCCATGACGAACAGGTAGCCGTCCTCGTCCACGTAGCCGGAATCGCCGCTCGTGTAGAAGCCCTCGAAGTCGCTGAGGTACGCGTCGCGGTAGCGGTCGTCGCTGCCCCACAGGGTCGTCAGCGTGCCCGGCGGCAGCGGCAGGCGGAGGGCGATGCTCCCCTCGGTGCCGGCCGGCGCCGGGGACCCGCCGGGGTCGAGGATCACGACGTCGTACCCGGGCGAGGGCAGGGACGGCGAGCCGGCCTTCAGCGGGACGCCGCCCAGCCCGCGAGGGTTCGCGCAGATGGGCCACCCGGTCTCCGTCTGCCACCAGTTGTCGACCACGGGGACGCCGAGGACCTCTCCGATCCACTCCGAGGTTCCCGTGTCCAGTCGTTCCCCGGCCGAGAAGAGCGTCCTCAGCGACGCGAGGTCGTGGGAGCGGACGCCCGCGCCCGTGGGGTCCGCGCGCCGGATGGACCGCAGCGCGGTGGGTGCGGTGAACAGGGCCTTCACACGGTGCTGCGCGATGAGCCGACCGAAGGCCCCGGCGTCGGGGGTGCCCACTGGTTTCCCCTCGTACAGGACCGTCGTCGCGCCGGCCAGGAGCGGCCCGTAGACGATGTAGGAGTGGCCCACCACCCAGCCGACGTCGGACGCCGTCAGCATGGTGTCCCCCGGTCCCACACCGAAGATGGCCTGCATGGACCAGGTGAGCGCGACGGCGTGGCCGCCGTTGTCGCGGACCACACCCTTCGGCGAGCCGGTGGTGCCGGAGGTGTAGAGGATGTAGAGCGGATCGGTCGCGGCGACCTCCACGGGCGGGACGGCGTCCGCGGCAGCAACGGCGTCGTCCCAGTCGAGCCACCGCGTCCCGGGCTCCTGGTACCCGGCGACGCCGTGGTCGAACCCGTCGCGCCGCTTGACGACGACGGGCGTCGCGGTGCTGTCGGCGAGCGCGAGCGCCTCCTGCACCGCCGGGAGGTACTCGACGCGCCGGGCGGGTTCGATGCCACCGTCCGCGGTCACGATCGCGGACGGCCGCGCGTCCCGGATGCGGGCGGCCAGTTCCGCGGCGGCGAACCCTCCGAACACGACGGAGTGGACGGCGCCGATCCGGGCGCAGGCGAGCATGGCGACGGCGGCCTCGGGAATCATCGGCAGATAGACGAGCACGCGGTCCCCCTTGCCGACCCCGAGGCGTGCGAGGACGCCCGCGAAGACAGCCACCTCGTCGCGGAGCTCCGCATACGTGAAGGTGCGGCGGGTCCCGAGCATCGCGGAGTCGTACACGAGGGCCGCTTGATCGCCCCGGCCGGCCTCGACGTGGCGGTCCAGCGCGTTGTAGCTGGTGTTGAGGGTTGCCCCGGGGAACCAGCGGTGCAGGGGTGCGTCCGAGCTGTCCACGGCGACCGAGGGTGGGCGCATCCAGTCCACCGCGCCCGCCGCGCGCAGCCAGAACCGGTCCGGATCCTCGAGGCTCTCGGCGTGCAGCCGTCGGTAGTCCTCCCCGGGAACCCTCCCGGGTCCGGCATCGTGTCCAGCATCGTGTCCAGCATCGTGTCCAGCATCGTGTCCAGCATCGTGTCCAGCATCGTGTCCAGCATCGTGTCCAGCAGCCATGGTCGCCCCTCGTTGCGAGTGGTTGGTGAGGACCAGTATTCACCATCCCCTCCTGTATACACAGGAGTCGGAAGTTCGAACGCTTCACCTGCAAATCCTTGTGCAAGCTGCCGTTTCTGTATACATTGAGGGAGGTGCTGCACCGTGGGAACGGACGCTTTCGGCGCCATCGCGACGAACGGGAGGAGACGCGGATGCGGGCCAGCGATCGCGCGTATGCCCTCCTGCGCTCCGACATCGTGGAATGGCGGCTGGCCCCGGGTGACCTGCTCGCTGAGGTGGAGCAGTCCGCGCGGCTCGGCATCTCCAGGACCCCCCTGCGCGAGGCGCTCTCCCGGCTCGTCGCCGAGGGCCTCGCCAGCCCGCACGTCGGCCGCGGCGTCGTCGTCTCCGCGATCTCCCTGGCGGCCGTCGCCGATCTCTTCGACGTCCGCCTGCCGCTCGAATGCTCCGCCGTCCGGCTGGCCGCCGTGCGCGGCGACCGCGCCGTCTTCGCGGCGCTCGCCGACGAGTTCGCCCGTGCCGGGGGTCTCATCGGGGACGACGCCGGCGGCCAGGACGCCTACTACGCCCTCGTCGCGCGGCTCGATGAGCGGATCGACGACGCGGCCGGGAACCCGTACCTGCTGCAGGCCCAGAAACCGATCCGCACCCATCTGGCCCGGATCCGGCGGCTGGCCCGGGACCACACGCCCCGCCTCCTGGCCTCGGCCCGCGAGCACGAGCAGATCGCCCTCGCCCTGAGCGCGGGCAACCCCGATCTCGCCGAGGCCTCCATGCGCGTGCACCTCCACACCAGCCTCCAGCACCTGCTCGCCGCGAACCCACCCCCGCCTCAGCCTCAGCCCTGAACCAACTTGAACCAGCCCTGCACCACCGAGAGGAACACCATGGTCGAACTCCATCCCATCCGCGTCCACCGCAGTGAGGAGAACCTCCCCCGGGAGGGTCAGCTCGCCTGGAAGATCGCCGAGGTCGCCACGGACCCCGTCGAGGTGTCACCCGACGTCACCGACATGGTGATCAACCGGATCATTGACAACGCGTCCGTGGCCATCGCGTCACTGAACCGTGCGCCCGTCGTCGCGGCTCGCGCCCAGGCACTGAGCCACCCGGTCTCGGCGCACGGCGCGGGCGCCACGGTCTTCGGCGTCGGCTCCCCCGTCTCCGCGGAGTGGGCCGCATGGGCCAACGGCGTCGCCGTGCGTGAGCTCGACTACCACGACACGTTCCTCGCCGCGGACTACTCGCACCCGGGCGACAACATCCCGCCCATCCTCGCCGCAGCGCAGCACACCGGCGCCTCGGGCCGGGACCTCGTCCGGGCGATCGCCACGGGCTACGAGATCCAGGTCGACCTGGTGAAGGCCATCTGCCTGCACCAGCACAAGATCGACCACGTCGCGCACCTCGGCCCGTCCGCAGCGGCGGGCATCGGCACGCTCCTCGGCCTCGATGCCGGCGTCATCTTCCACGCCGTCGGGCAGGCACTGCACACGACGACGGCGACCCGCCAGTCCCGCAAGGGCGAGATCTCCACGTGGAAGGCGCACGCCCCGGCTTTCGCCGGGAAGATGGCCGTCGAGGCCGTCGACCGCGCCATGCGCGGCCAGACCTCCCCCACCCCCATCTACGAGGGCGAGGACGGCGTGATCGCCTGGCTGCTGGACGGACCGGAGGCCGCCTACGAGGTGCCCCTGCCCGCGCCGGGAGAACCGAAGCGCGCCATCCTCGACACCTACACCAAGGAGCACTCGGCCGAGTACCAGGCCCAGGCCTGGATCGACCTCGCCCGCCGCCTCCACGGCGCGCACCCCGAGGCCACGGACCCGGAGAACGTCGCCTCCGTCGTCATCCACACCTCCCACCACACCCACTACGTGATCGGCTCCGGCGCCAACGATCCGCAGAAGTACGATCCCTCCGCCTCTCGGGAGACACTCGACCACTCGATCCCGTACATCTTCACCGTCGCCCTGCAGGACGGCCGCTGGCACCACGAGGACTCCTACGCCCCCGAGCGGGCCGCGCGGGCCGACACCCTCGCGCTGTGGCACAAGGTCACCACGCTGGAGGACCCGGAGTGGACGCGCCGCTACCACTCCCTGGACATCGCGGAGAAGGCCTTCGGCGGACGCGTGGAGATCACGCTGACCGACGGCACCGTCATCATCGACGAGATCGCCGTCGCGGACGCCCATCCCCTCGGCGCCCGCCCGTTCGCCCGCGCGGACTACATCGCCAAGCTGCGTATGCTCGCCGCGGGGACCGTCGACGACGCCGAGCTGGACCGCTTCCTCGCCGCCGTCGAGCAGTTGCCGGACCTGCCGGCCGGCTCGCTGGGGCAGCTCAACATCCTCGCGCGCCCCGGCGTCATCGATGCGGCGTCAGCGCCGCAGGGACTCCTCTAGGAGGCGGCCGTGCTGTACTCCAGCGTTCCCCCCGAACAGAAGCGCCGGGCGTTCCGGGACGGGTTGGCCTCCGGGCGCGTCCAGCAGTTCCCGGGCGCCTTCAACCCGCTCTCGGCCCGCCTCATCGCCGACAAGGGCTTCGACGGCGTCTACATCTCCGGGGCCGTCATCGCGGCCGATCTCGGCCTGCCGGACATCGGCCTGACCACGCTGACGGAGGTCGCGCACCGCGCGGGGCAGATCGCGCGCATGACCGACCTGCCGTGCATCGTCGACGCCGACACCGGCTTCGGCGAGCCGATGAACGTGGCCCGCAGCGTGCAGGAGCTCGAGAACGCGGGGCTCGCGGGCTGCCACATCGAGGACCAGTTCAACCCCAAGCGCTGCGGCCACCTCGACGGGAAGAACGTCGTCGACCTCGACACCGCCGTGCAGCGGATCCGGGCGGCCGCCGATGCCCGTCGGGACCCGAACTTCCTGATCATGGCGCGCACCGACATCCGCGGGACGGACACGCTGGAGGCCGCCTGCGAGCGGTCGCGTGCCCTCGTCGAGGCGGGCGCCGATGCCATCTTCCCCGAGGCCCTGCGGAGCCTCGAGGAGTTCCGTGCCATCCGCGACGCCGTGGACGTGCCGATCCTGGCGAACATGACCGAGTTCGGCAAGTCCGAGCTGTTCACCGTCGAGCAGCTGCAGGAGGTGGGCGTCACCATGGTGATCTACCCCGTCACGCTGCTGCGCAGTGCAATGGGCGCCGCCGAGCGTACGCTGGACTCGATTCGACGCCACGGCACCCAGGAGCCGGCCGTGGAGCACATGCAGACGCGGAGCCGGCTCTACGAGCTGGTGGACTACGAGGGCTACAACCGCTTCGACTCCTCCGTGTTCGATTTCGAGATTCCCGGTGGCCGCCCGTCGGGCGACGCCGGGTCCGCACGACCGACTGCACAGGAGGACCACGCGTGACAGAACCACAGATCCACAAGGGGCTCGCGGGAGTCGTGGTGGATTACACCGCGATCTCGAAGGTCAATCCGGAGACCAACTCGCTCCTGTACCGGGGCTACCCCGTGCAGGAACTCGCCGGGCACCGCGACGTCGAGGACGTCGCCTACCTGCTGTGGAACGGTGAGCTGCCGAGCCCCGACGAGCGGGCGCGGTTCGATGCCTTCGACCGCGCGCACCGGGCCCTCCCGGAGCAGGTGGTCGCGACGATCGACCTGCTGCCGCTGACGGCCCACCCCATGGACGTGGCGCGGACGGCCGTCTCCGTGCTCGGCGCCTGCCACCCGCTGGCGAACGACGACTCGGTCGAGGCGAACCTGGAGAAGGCCGCCACGCTGTTCGCGGCGTTCCCCGCCGTCGTCGCCTACGACCAGCGCCGCCGCCGCGGGCAGGCCCGGGTGGAACCCCGCGACGACCTCGGCTACTCGGCGAACTTCCTGTGGATGACGTTCGGCGAGGAGGCACCCGCCGAAGTGGTGCACGCGTTCGACGTCTCGATGGTCCTGTACGCGGAGCACTCCTTCAACGCGTCGACGTTCACCGCGCGGGTCATCACCTCCACCCTGTCCGACCTGCACTCCGCGGTGACCGGCGCGATCGGCGCCCTCAAGGGGGCCCTGCACGGTGGGGCGAACGAGGCCGTCATGCACACGTTCGAGGAGATCGGCATCCGCGAGGACGAGTCCGCCGAGGACGCCGCCGCCCGCGCGAAGGCGTGGATGGAGGAGGCGCTGGCCGCGAAGAAGAAGGTCATGGGGTTCGGGCACCGTGTCTACAAGAACGGCGATTCCCGCGTCCCCACCATGAAGTCCGCGCTCGACGCCATGATCGCGTACTACGGCCGCAGCGAGATCCTCGGACTGTACTCGGGCCTCGAGACGGCCATGGACGAGGCCAAGGGCATCAAGCCGAACCTGGACTACCCTGCCGGCCCCACCTACCACCTCATGGGGTTCGACACGGAGATGTTCACCCCGCTGTTCATCGCCGCGCGGATCACCGGGTGGACCGCGCACATCATGGAGCAGACGGCCGCCAATTCGCTCATCCGCCCGCTGAGCCTCTACAACGGGCCGGACGAGCGGCACGTGGAGGGCTGATCCCGGTCCGCCGGCGCCGTCGTGCTCAGTCGACGACGGCGTCGGCCACGCTCTCGTTGTCGGGGGCCATCGTGATCCGGGCGTGGACCGGCCGCCCCGCGAGGAGCTGCGGGATCCAGTGCGGCGCATCCTGCCACATGCCCTGCCAGGGAATGGCGTCGATGCCGTACCACCGGGGTTCGATCTCCTCGCACGCCACGGCCCTGGCGTTTCCCGCCTCCGCAGTGAACAGGGACGCCGCCATGTTCCAGGCGGGCTGGGCGGGGAACCGCCAGGTGATGGTCCCGGCTGCGTGCACCTCGGCCGGCGCGAGGTCGATGCCGCTCTCCTCCGCGACCTCGCGCACCGCCGCCTCCCGGGCGGTCTCCGAACCGTCGATCTTCCCGCCGAGGGCCACGATCCTGCCGGTACCGAACCCGGTGCGCTTGAGGCCGAGCAGCACCTGCCGGCTCGCGTCGCCCCGGGCTTCGCCATCCTCGGCGTCGGCGTCCCGGAAGAGGAAGCACAGGACCACCCGCCGGTAATCGACGCCGTCGATGCTCACCCAGCCGACGGCGGGCGCCCGGTCGGCGTCCCACCCCGGCGTTCCCGCCTCAGGCAAGGGCCCGCGGATGGGCCGCCGCATACACCTCGCGCAGTGTGTCGGCCGTGACCAGCGTGTAGACCTGCGTGGTGGTGACGGACGCGTGGCCGAGGAGTTCCTGCACCACGCGCACGTCGGCCCCGCCCTCCAGCAGGTGCGTGGCGAAGGAATGGCGGAGGGTGTGGGGGGAGACCTCGCGCGTGACGCCGGCACGTTCGGCCGCGGTCTTCAGGATGGTCCAGGCGCTCTGGCGGCTGAGGCGCCCGCCCCGCATGTTGAGGAACAGGGCGGGGCTCCCCGAGCCCTTCGCGGCCAGCCCCGGACGGCCCTGCACCAGGTACGCGTCGACGGCCCGGGCGGCGTAGGAGCCGACGGGGACGAGGCGCTCCTTCGACCCCTTGCCGGTGAGCCGGACGACGGCGGGCCCGTCCGCGGCGTCGTCGACGGAGACGTCGTCGACGTCCAGCCCCACGGCCTCGCTGATCCGCGCCCCGGTCGAGTACAGGAATTCGAGCAGGGCGCGGTCCCGCCGGCCTGCCGGCGACCCCGTGTCGACGGCGTCGAGGATCCGCACCACCTCGGGGACGGGGATGGCCTTCGGCAGGCGTCGCCCGGCCAGGGGCGGGTGCACGTCGCGGGCCGGGTCCCCCTCGGTGATGCCCTCGAGGGCCCAGAAGCGGTGCAGGCCGCGCACCGCGACGACGGTCCGCGCGGCGGACCGCGGGCTCAGGGGCGACTGCCCGTCCTCCCCCGACACGACGGCCTGCGCGAAGGCGGAGACGTCATGACGCGTGATGCGGGCGGCGTCGTCCATGCCGCGGGTCGCGAGGAACGCCTCGTACCGCCGCAGGTCGCGCCGGTAGGCCGCCAGCGTGTTGGCCGACAGGCCCCGCTCCACCGACACGTGCTGCAGGTAGTCGCGGACCAGGACGCTCAGCGGCCCGTCCTCGCCCACGCGTGCCGTCCCCGGCATGTCCGTCAGTCCTCGAGCACCGCACCGCGCGGCCAGCCGGAGTGCTGGCTGGGGTGCTCGGGCCAGGGGGTCGACGCCGGGCGCAGGCCCGCGAAGCCGTCCTCGCGCGCCACGCGGGCCGCGAGGATCGCTGCGGCCGCGGACGGGCTGTGGATGCGCCCCTCGAGGACCGCCTCGACGGCGGCGTCGAGCTCCACCCACTTCAGCTCGATCTCGGCTTCCTCGTGGGTGCGCGTGTGCCGCTCGGCCTCGGGGACGGCCCCGATCTCGCGCGCCAGATAGACGCGCAGCGCCTCCGAGGAGGACCCCGGCGAGAGGAACAGATCGACGAGGACGTCCCAGCGCCCCGCCGTGAGGTCGGCTTCCTCCGCGAGTTCACGGGCGGCGGCGTCGACGAAGTCCTCGCCCTCCTCGTCGAGCAGGCCGGCCGGGATCTCCCAGAGCGCCATGCGGACCGGGTGCCGGTACTGGCGCAGCAGGAGGACCTGACCGTCGTCGTTCAGGACGAGCACGGCGACAGCGCCCGGATGCCGGAGGAAGTCCCGCGTGATGGTCTCGCCGTCGCCGGTCAGCGTGAACTGTTCGCTGACGACGTCCCACACCCGCCCCTCGTACACCGTGGTGGTCCCGAGGAGCCGGCGTGGGCTCTGCTCGTCCCCGAATCCGGCGTTGCCGGTCCCTGTGGGCTGCACGTCAGACTTTCGCGCCGCGGCGTTCGAGCGCCGCCTTGACGAGACCGGCGAACAGCGGGTGCGGCCGCGTGGGGCGCGACCCCAGTTCAGGGTGGGCCTGCGTTGCGACGTAGTACGGGTGGACGTCCTTGGGCAGTTCGGCGAACTCGACGAGCTTGCCGTCCGTCGTCGTGCCGGAGAACACGAGTCCGGCGTCGGCGATCTGCTCGCGGTACTCGTTGTTCACCTCGTAGCGGTGGCGGTGGCGTTCGAAGACCGTCGTCTTGCCGTAGGTCCCGGCGACGACGGAGCCTTCCTGGAGCTTGGCTTCCCACCGGCCCAGGCGCATGGTGCCGCCCATGTCGCCGTCGCCGCTGACGATGTGGAGCTGCTCGGCCATGGTCGCGATGACCGGGTACTGCGTGTCCGGCTCGAACTCGCTCGACGACGCGCCGTCGAGGCCGACGACATTCCGAGCGTATTCGATGACCATGCACTGCAGTCCGAGGCAGAGGCCGAGGGTCGGGACCTTGTTCTCCCGGGCGTAGGTCAGCGCGCCGAGCTTGCCTTCCAGGCCGCGGATGCCGAAGCCTCCCGGGATGCAGATGGCGTCGACGCCGTCGAGGGCCTGCGCGGCACCCTCCGGGGTCTGGCACTCGTCCGAGGGGACCCACTTGATGGTGACCTTCGCCTTGTTCGCGAACCCGCCGGCGCGCAGCGCTTCGGTGACGGAGAGGTAGGCGTCGGGCAGGTCGATGTACTTGCCGACGAGTGCCACCTCGACGTGGTGCTTGGGGTTGTGGACGACGTCGAGGAGCTTGTTCCACCGGGTCCAGTTGACGTCCTTGAACTTCAGGTCGAGCGCCTGGACGATATACGCGTCGAGGCCCTGGGCGTGGAGCGTCTTGGGGATGTCGTAGATGCTCGGTGCGTCGGCCGCGTTGACGACCGCGTCGATGTCGACGTCGCACATGCGGCCGATCTTCTCCCGCATCGCCGTCGGCACCTCGCGGTCGGAACGGATCACGATGGCATCGGGCTGGATACCGATGGAGCGCAGCATCGCCACGGAGTGCTGGGTGGGCTTGGTCTTGAGTTCCTGGGACGGCCCGATGTAGGGGACCAGGGAGACGTGGAGGAAGAAGACGTTGTTGCGGCCGATGTCCTGGCGGACCTGGCGGGCCGATTCGAGGAAGGGCTGCGACTCGATGTCACCCACTGTCCCGCCGATCTCGGTGATGATGACGTCCGGAGCCTTCTTGCCCGGCGTCTGCTCGGCGGGCAGGCGCATGCGTCGCTTGATCTCGTCCGTGATGTGCGGGATGACCTGCACGGTGTCGCCGAGGTACTCGCCGCGGCGTTCCTTCGCGATGACCGTCGAGTACACCTGGCCGGTCGTGACGTTCGCCGACCCGTCGAGGTTCTCGTCGAGGAACCGCTCGTAGTGTCCGATGTCGAGGTCGGTCTCTGCGCCGTCGTCCGTCACGAACACCTCGCCGTGCTGGAACGGGTTCATCGTGCCGGGGTCGACGTTGAGGTAGGGATCAAGCTTCTGCATCGTCACGGAGAGGCCGCGCGCCCTCAGGAGGTGACCCAGGCTCGAGGCCGTCAGTCCCTTGCCGAGTGAGGAGGCCACGCCGCCAGTCACAAAGATGTGCTTGGTCATTGCGGATTTAAGGAACCGGGAGTTTAGTTGCTGCGCCACGGAATTCGAGACTATCACCGAGCGGCGGTCCGGGCAGCATCAGCGAGCAGTTCCTCGGCATGGGCCCGCGCCGACGCCGAGTCCTCCTGGCCGGCGAGCATCCTCGCGAGTTCGCGGACGCGTTCGTCGTCGGACAGCACCTCGACGTCGCTGGCCGTCACTCCCCCGCCCTCCCCGTCGCGTGAGACGTTCTTGGTGACCCGGATGTGCCGTGCGGCGAACGCGGCGACCTGCGGGAGGTGGGTCACCACGATCACCTGCACGTGCCCGGCCAGCATGGCCAGCCGGCGGCCGATCTCGACGGCGGCCTTGCCTCCGACGCCGGCGTCCACCTCGTCGAACACGAAGGTGGGTACGGGGTCGACGGCGGCGAGGACCACCTCGATCGCGAGCATGACGCGGGAGAGCTCTCCGCCGGAGGCCCCCTTGCCCAGGGCGCGGGGCGCGGAGCCGGGATGGGGCTGCAGGTTGAAAGCGATGTCGTCCGCCCCGTGGACGCTCAGCGACTCGCCCGGCGTGACCTCGATGAGCAGTTCGGCGTCCGGCATGGCCAGGGCCGTCAGTTCGTCGCTCACCTTCCGCGCGAGGCTCTCGGCCGCCGCACGGCGCAGGGAGGACAGGGTGTCCGCGAGCTCGTGCACCTGCCGATCGAGGTCGGCGATGACGTCGTCGAGCTCCTCCACGCGGGAGGAGTCACCGCTGAGTTCGAGCAGCCGTTCGACGGCGTCCTCCTGCCAGGCCAGGACCTCGTCGATGGTGGGGGCGTACTTCCGGACGAGGACGGAGAGGGCGGCCCGCCGCGACTCCACCTCCTCGAGCCGGCCCGCGCCTTCGCTGTCGAGCGCGGTCCCGTAGCCGGCCAGCTCGGCGGAGATGTCCGCGAGGAGGTAGCCAACCTCGGCGAGTCGTTCGGCGAGCCTGCCGAGGTCGGCGTCGTGTTCGGCGACGGCCTCGAGCTGCCGCTTCGCCTCGTCGACCAGGGAGACGGCGTCGGCGGCGGCACCGATGTCCTCGGACACGAGCGCCTGATGGGCCACGAGGGCCGCGGTACGGAGCTCCTCGACATTGCCGAGGCGCATCGATTCGGCCTTCAGGGCGGCGTCCTCCCCCGGCTGCGGGTCGAGGTCTCCGATCTCGGTCAGCGCTGCCTCGAGCCCCTCGGCCTCCCGCAGCCGTTCGCGGGCCTCGCTCCTCAGCCGGTCGCGCTCGGCGAGGGCGTCACGCCACTGGCGGAATGCCTCGCCGTAGGCGCGGAGGGCTTCCTCGACGGGCCTGCCCCCGAACTTGTCGAGCGCCTGCCGCTGCGCGGCCGCGCCCTTCAGCCGCAGTTGGTCCGACTGCCCGTGGACGACGACGAGCTCGTCTCCCAGCTCGGCGAGGACCCCGACGGGCGCGGCACGGCCGCCGACGTACGCACGGCTGCGGCCCTCACTGGTCACGGTGCGGGCGAGGATCAGTTCCGCGACGCCGTCGTATTCCTCGAGGGCGGCGCCCGCCTCGGCGGCCCGCAGGATGGCGGGGCTCGCCGGGTCGAGGCGCAGCACGGCCTCCGCGGACGCGGAGCCGGCGCCGAGCCGGACGGCGCCTGCGTCGGACCGGGCACCACGCAGCAACCCGAGGGCCGTGATGACCATGGTCTTGCCCGCGCCGGTCTCACCGGTGACCACTGTCAGGCCGGGGCCGAGGCGGAGGGTGGCGTCGGTGATGACGCCGAGGTCCCGGATGCGCATTTCCTCGATCATCGGTTCGGTCCGTCCTGGTGCTGCATGGGGCCCCGCCACCCCTGGGTGGGCAGTTCGAACTTGCGGACGAGGCGCTCGGAGAACGGTGTCTGCCTGGTGCGGGCGAGGCGTACCGGGTTGTCGGAGCGCCTCACCTCGACGCGCGCACCGGGCGGCAGGTCCATGCTCCGTCGTCCGTCGCACCACAGCACGCCGGAGGCGTCGGTGCGGGTCAGCAGTTCGACGGCGAGGACGGAGGTGGGCGCGACGACGAGCGGCTTCGCGAACAGGGCGTGCGCGCTGATGGGCACCATGAGCAGCGCCTCGACCTCCGGCCAGACGATGGGTCCGCCGGCGGAGAACCCGTACGCGGTCGACCCGGTGGGCGTCGCGAGGACCACCCCGTCGCAGCCGAAGGAGCTGACCGGCCGGCCGTCGACCTCCATGACCACCTCGATCATGCGTTCGCGGTCCGCCTTCTCGATGGCGGCCTCGTTCAGGGCCCAGCTGCGCCCGAGCAGGGTATCGCCCTGCCAGATGAGGACCTCGATGGTGGTCCTCTCCTCGACGGTGTAGCTCCGGTCAGCGACCCAGCGCACCGTCTCGGCGAGATCCGCCCGCTCGCTCTCCGCGAGGAAACCCACGTGCCCGAGGTTGACGCCGAGCAGGGGGATGTCCGCCTCCCGCACGAGCTCGGCCGCGCGCAGGATGGTGCCGTCGCCGCCGAGGACCATCACGAGTTCGAGGTCGCCGAAGTCGACGCCGTCGCCCAGCTCCTCGGCGGGCGCGGCGGAGGACCCGTACTCGTCCTGGAGATCGGCGAGTTCCTCGGATCGCATGACGGGCTGGAGCCCGAGGTCGTGGAGGCGCGTGCACGCTTCCTGCGCGGCGGCCATCGCGTTCCTGCGGCCGGTGTGCGCGAGCACCAGAATTCGTCTACTCATCAAGCTCCGTCTGATTGGTCGGTCGGGGCGGCGGGAAGAGCGCTGCCCCGTCGAGCGCCTGTTCCGTCAACCGGTCGAGCTCCCCCTCGATCCTAGGCACCATCGTCCGGGTCGGCATCTTTATCCACACGAAGTACTCGAGATTGCCGTCCTGTCCGGGCAATTCGCTCCGCTCGAGGCCGGTGATCGCGAGCCCGCACTCGAGCGCGCTGCGCAGCACGCCGGCCACCGCGCGACGGCGGGCCTCGGGCGACGTCACGACGCCGAGGCGGTTGAGACCGCTGCGTCCTACCTCGAACTGGGGTTTCACCATCAGCAGCAGGTCCCCGCCGGGCAGCGTGGCGCCGGCCAGGGACGGCATCACCAGCCGGAGGGAGATGAAGGAGAGGTCCGCGACGGTCAGTTCGACCGGGCCGCCGATGTCCCCCGGGGCGAGGTGGCGGACGTTCATGCCTTCGAACACGTGCACCCGCGGGTCGTCGCGCAGTTGCTGCACGAGCTGCCCGTGTCCGACGTCGACCGCCGCGACCTCGCGCGCACCACGCCGGAGGAGGACGTCGGTGAACCCGCCGGTGGAGGCCCCGGCGTCGAGGCAGCGGCGACCGGCCGGGTCGACGTCGGGGAAGGCGCGCAGGGCGCCGTCGAGCTTGGCGCCGGCACGGCTCACGTAGTCCTCGCCGTGCCCCTCGACGGCGAGTGCGACCTCTGCCGGGACCGGAGTCGAGGGTTTTCGTGCGACGACGCCGTCGCGGAGCACCCTGCCCGCACCGATCAGCTGCGCCGCATGTGAACGGGAACGCGCGAGCCCCCGGGCCACGAGTTCCTGGTCAAGGCGAGCCATGGGCTCCCGCCTGACGGAGTGCACGGTCGGGGTCGAGTTCCCCGGCGAGGCGGTCGTGGACGTCCAGGTACACGCCGGCGTGCTCCGTGACGGGCAGGTCCTCGAGCCCGTCCAGGAGGGCGAGGATCCGCTCGACGTTCGTGTCGGCCGTCGATGACGACGGCGTTCCGCCCTCCGGAGCGGCGGCCTGCGCCTCGTCCATGCGATTCCTTCCCGATGCCTTGCTCGACGTGGTTCGTGCTGCCTCCAGCCTAGTCAGCGGCCTCGAAGCGCACGGCAGGCACGGCCGCCGTCGTCGCCGCGGGGTGGGCGGCCCACCAGGCAGCACAGGCCGCTCGCCAGCTGTCGACGTCGTCCTCGCGCCCGGAGATGGTGACCGTGGA
This sequence comes from Arthrobacter sp. TMS2-4, assembly GCF_054511075.1. NCBI lineage: Bacteria > Bacillati > Actinomycetota > Actinomycetes > Micrococcales > Micrococcaceae > Arthrobacter > Arthrobacter sp. TMS2-4. Next base: position 3,358 of record NZ_JBTNDI010000009.1, on the reverse strand, counting down.
CCCCGAGACGCGTGCCGTCGCCGTGCCGCACGTGGCGGCGCCGTCGTCGAGGGCGACCGCAGGGTACGCCTCGTACAGACCGGACAGGGACGCAAGGAGGTAGTCCGGGCGCTCGTCGGCACGTGCGGCCAGGGCGGTCCTGCCGGAGTCCACGCCGGTGAGGACGAGCGCCGTGGCCATGCCGGCCCGGTTGCCGCCCAAGATGTCGGTGTCGAGGCGATCGCCCACCACGAGGGCACGCTCGGTGCTCGAATGGCGTGCCGCGGTTCGGAAGAGTGCTGCCTCCGGTTTGCCGGCCACCGCGGGCGACTGCCCGGTCGCAGCGGCCACCGCAGCCACGAGGGTCCCGTTGCCGGGAGCGATCCCGCGCGCCTGGGGGATGGAGAGGTCCGTGTTGGTCGCTACCCACACGGCGCCGGCTGCGACGGCGTAGGCCGCCTCCGCAAGGTCCTTCCACCCGAGGTCGGGCGAGAAACCCTGGATGACGGCGTCCGGTTCGTCCTCCGCCGATCCGACGACGACGAGCCCCTGCTGCCGCACGCACTCCGCGAGGGGCTCGCTGCCGACCACGAGCACCGACGAGCCTGCGGGCACCATACCGGCCAGCAATTCGGCGCCCGCCAGTGCGGACCCGAAGACCTGCTCGGCGCGGGCCGGAGCTCCGAGCTCCCGCAGGTGCGCGGCTACCTGCTCGGAGGACCGCGACGCGTTGTTCGTCACGTACGCGAGGCTCTTGCCCTCGTCGGCGAGCCGTTCCAAGGCGGCGGTGGCTCCCGGAATGGCGTGCGGACCGGCGTACACGACGCCGTCGAGATCCGCGAGTACGCCGTCGTAGGCGTCGATCAACCGGTCAGTCATCGACGGTGTCCCCCGACGGCGACTCCGACGGCGACTGGTCGGATGCGGCGGAGAACTCGACGGAGGTCGACGGGGCAGCCACTGCGTCGGCGGCCTTGCCGGCCTCGGCCACCTTCGTGCCCTTGGAGGCCTTGGCATCCTTCGTGCCCTTGGAGGCCTTGCCGTCCTTCGTGCCCTTGGAGGCCTTGCCGTCCTTCGTGTCCTTCGTGTCCTTCACATCCTTGGCGCTCTTGCTCCCCTTGGCATCCTTTGTGCCCTTGGCACCCTTGCCGCTCTTGGCTGCCTTGCTGCCCTGGGCATCCTTGTCGCTCTTCGAGCCCCCGGATGTTTCCGCGGTCCCGACGCTTTCCCCGCTTTCGGCGCCCTCGGCGGCAGACGGCGCAAGCGCCGCGGCCCCCATATCATCCATGCTGAACAGCGTCTCGGCCTGCAGGGGCTGCGCAGGGACCGCCGACTCCTCCTCCCCGGCTGTCACTGCGTCCTCCAAAGAGGGGACGTCCTCCACCGCATCGTCCGCATCGTCTGCATCGTCCGCCAGGGTGACGACGGTTTGCACGCCGAGGGGAAGCTGCTCTCCGTCTGCGCGATCCTCAACTGCCGGGGCGTCGCTATCCATCGCTACGGCATCGGCCTGCGCGGGGGCGGCCGCCGGCGCACCGAGGACCTCGGCCACCTTCGGCACCGGGCCGGGGGCGGGCTCGTCGTCCTCGCCGAGGTCGATGATGTCGGGCTCGAGGTCGTCGTCCAGACCCAGGGCCTTCTCAGCGACGCGCGCCTGGCGTCGCCATTTCTCGGACTCACCTGTTCGGCCGACCGCGTCGAGTGCCGCAGCGTACGCGCGGAACAAGCGGGGGCTGAAGGAGAACGCCCGGTGCAGGTCGAGCTGAGGGATCTCCAAGGAAGCTACGGCGGCGTCGAGCTGGCCCAGATCCGAGCGGGCACCGGATACCACCATGGCGAGTTCAGCCTTCCCCGCGGCGTCCAGCGACTCGGCCTCCTCGCTGCGCGCAAGGTCGAGCGCCCTGTCAGGACGCCCGAGGCCGCGCTCACAGTCGGCCATGACCGGAAGATGGACGTTGGATCCACTGATCCTGCGGAATGTCCGGAACTCACGCAGTGCTTCGCCGTAGTGTCCTGCACCGTAAGCCGTCAGCCCGACAGCTTCACGAACAGCGGCCAGGCGTCCCCCGCGGCGGCTGGCGGCGAGGGCGTGCTGGAAGGCGAGCTCAGGGTCGATGTCGAGGAGCCGGCCCGCCATGACGAGATGCTTGGCGACCCACAGGGCGCTTCGTTCCTCGAGGTTGCGGATCTGGGCCCGCGTCACGCGGTCGAGCTCGTCGCCCTTGACATCCTCATCGATCTCCGGGGACCGCTCCCGATCCGGTCGGTTGGCGCTGCGAAGATCGCGGGCGTTATGAGGGCGCGGCGCAGCCGACTCGTCCGATCCGTAGCCCGAGTGTCGATCACTGCCCCGGCGCTCGGGGCCGGCGCCTCTCTCCTGACGATCCGAGGGCCGACGGTGGGTGTTGCCGCGCTCGGGCGAACGCCGCTGGCCGGAGGACTGTCCGTCCCCGGACGCGGAGCGCGCCTGCCAGGGACGGTCGCGCGCCTCATCGGACCGACGCGTCGGGGCCTGGCCTCGGCCGGCGGCGCGTGGCTGCCGGTCGGCTGCGGAGCCCGACGACGATCCTCCCCGGGAAGCCGATCCCCGTAACTGGGCGCCTCTGCCCTCCTCGGACCCTCTGGTCGGCCGCTCCGCCGAACGCGGCGCCGTACCGCCGGGGTTCTGACCCTTGCGGTCCTTCCACGGCTGGTTGCGTCCCCCGTCCCTGGGCTGACCCGACTGCTCATTTCGTGGTCGCCCCGGGCCGTCCCGACGGTCGTCCTGGCTGGTGCGCTCCGGCCGCCCGCTCCGGCCGGCCGAACTGCGGGGGTCCGACTGCCCCTTCCAGGCCGGCCGATCGCCTGGGGACCTGGGAGCCGCAGACCGGCCGCCCTGGCCGGCCGGCTTCGAGCCCCAGGAGTGACGGCGCTCAGACTGACCCGCCCCTTCCTGATCACCGTTCGGTGTCCCATCCGACCGACGGGGGTCTCCGTCTCGTCCGGCGGTGTGCTCCTGGTCAGCCATGGCAGGGCGGTCCTCTCATCAGGTTCCGGCATCTCTACCGGCGGGTCTCTATTGTTCTGTGGGTACTGCTCGACGACGGCGTACTACTCATCTATGGAACCACGAACGGGCGGGCGCCACTTCATCGGGACGCCGGAATCAGCCGCTGGTGATGCACACCTCCGTGTCGGGCGTGCTCCGTCGTTTCGCGTTGCCACCGGCTCCACGCACTACTCCTGCCGGCTCGCGGGGTTGGGTCGGTCGGATGCTGTGGTTGTTAAAGTGGGGAAGGCCCCGCACCTGGTGGTGTGGGGCCTTCCCGTGAGTGGTTGTCCGGCGGTGTCCTACTCTCCCACACTCTCTCGGGTGCAGTACCATCGGCGCTGTGGGTCT
>NZ_JBTNDI010000008.1:0-183086 GCF_054511075.1 Arthrobacter sp. TMS2-4 | reverse complement strand
GCGATCGCGGGGTCAGTGGACAGGTCAAGGGAAGGACAGCAACTCAGAGAGCCACGTCATGTGGACAGAGAGCCACACCGAACCCGCAATCAGTTTCCACTATTACCGTGGGCAGGAGGCAGTGCACCGTCGTCGATTCAGCGAGTGTCTTCCTGTTCAGTTTCTTGGGATTCAGGAGGGGAGTCTTCCTCGGTGGCCGCGTCCGGGGTGGCTTCGGGCTCGGGGGGAGTTGGATGGCTTCTCCACGCCTGAATCGTCGTCTGAATAGTCGCCCAGATCGTCGTCTAGATCGTCGTCTGCCTGTGCTATTTCACCTGCTGCCCGAATGAGGTCCGAAACTCCTTGGACCGACGCGATGTTCGATAGGTCGACGCCGCCAAATATTTTGCTTGTGTCGATGTGCTGAGCGATGCCTGCGAAGTCGAAACCTGGCAGCATGCCCGTCGTATCGATTTGAGAACCGATGACCTCAGCCCAATTGATACCAGGCAACCAAGATGAGGTGTCGATCGTGGGAAGCAGTTTGAGGAAGCTCAAGGAGAGCTGTGTTGCCTCGATGCGCTCATGTTGCGCCTCGGCCGTCCATAGGGATCTGTTTGGATCGTCAGGCAAGGCCTTAACAGAGAGGATCTCAAGACTCTCAACCTCTGACGACTCCTTGAAAGTGATTCGCCCACCAGCGTTCAGGAGCTTCGATACCATCACAGCATCTCCGCTGTACGTCCTTGTCCAAACATATGCTTCGACATTGATGTCGAAGTTTGCGGTCCATCGGCCTTGGCCGCGTCGTGCACTATCCGAGAAGTGCCAAGTGTAGCCGACGGAGTCAGCGCTCACGATCGAAGCAGAGACTGTGTTCAAGGACAGTGCTGCTTGGGACGGGGCGATCTGCTGGCCTTTTATTTGCTCCTCCAGAAGGAATGACAGCTCAGACCCGTCCAACCCTGAGACGAGAGCAGCCAGATCATCGTCGGAAATGGGTCCGCGAAGCGAAGCAAGGTGTTGTTCCAAAGTTTGCAGGCTGGTCACATAGTTGACCCGATCGAACAGTCCTCGAGCATCGAGGTCCTTCCGAAGCTGAGAATGGAAAAGGATGGGGCAGTCGCTGCGGCTTCCCTGGTTCTCCCCGGTCCAGTTCGGCGCGACTGGGCCAAAATCTTGGCTGTTGTCGCTAACAAACCACACGTGAGAGTCCGGGTTCTCCTCGGCTATGGACATGACCGTCAACCAGATCACCGTGTCTCTATAACCGTCTTTTGTCTTGCGTTGGTATGGGGCAATGCTGTAGGCAGCGCGACGGGCAATTTCGAGATGATTCAGTGCCGACGGTAGGACCACATTGGCGCCGAGTTCGGCGAGCCTTTCCGTCAAGTCGGCTTCGTAGCTGTCGATACGAGCCGTGATCGCATTTGCAATCGTCCTGACATCATCCTGAAGACCGAACTTCCCCAGGCGCGCATCATCGAATGGCTTGCGCTCTAGAGTCCACTTCTCTCGGACCTTCCGAACCGTTTCCATCTCGACAACATCGGGGACGGCGATTTGGATCGCCCATTCCTCTCGGTGTTCGTCTAGAGATCTCCACGCTTCACCAGCTAGTAATGGATCGTTATGCAAGATGTTGGTGTCAGGAACGATGAAGATCACAGCAGAATTATCTCTCGATTCGAAGTAGCAACCCTCATTATCAGGCGGCGTTCCAGAGCAGGCGTTGCTGCTCGTCGTCCTCGTCGATGGGTGGCTGCCAGTGTTCGTCGACTTCGGCGTCGTACAGCTCGTGCTCTTCGAGCTGCGGGATGAGGTGGCGGTCCAGCCCTCAGTGCCGGGCGGCACGTTCAGGTAGCGGGGTTGGCGCTGAGTACCTTCGTCTACGGGCTCAGGAGCCGACGGGTGCTCCGAGGGTATGGGCCACCTCCCACCAGAGCCGGTTCACCTCGACGTACCGGTCGGTGGGGTCGAGCGGCTTCGCCCACGGCTTGTCGATGATGTAGTGGATGTTCTTCACCGACGCCGGATCCCAGACCGACGGGTGCTGGTGCTGCAGGGTCTTCAGCGCGTTGTACACGTAGGGCAGCGGGTGCCAGCGGTCTCGGTAGTACTCGTTGAGGAAGTCCTGTTCGGCGAACGGGTAGTGCGAGAGGTCATCCACCCCTGCCAGCCGCCCCACCATGTCGGCGAGGACGGCCTCGTCGGGCGACAGCACGAGGAAGCCGCCGTTCAGGTAGTTGTCCGTCGCATCCGGTTCGGTGACGTGGTCTCCGCCCCGGCAGTGCGTGTAGAAGCAGGTCTCGGGCGTCCAGCTCGGTGGATAGCTCGCGATCCGGTTGGGGTTGCACCGGCAGGCGTGGCAGGCGGCGATGGCGCCCTCGGCCAAGTCCAGCGAGAACAGCTCGTCCATGTTCCGGGTCACCAGCATGTCGGCGTCCAGGAAGGCGACGCGCTCGAACTCGGTGAGGCCCCAGACAGCCAGCTTGGTCCACACCTCCGCGAAGCGGGAGTTGGCGTAGCTGTCCGCCGACCCCCCGGCCGGCCGCAACGGTGCCAGGTCGCGCAGGAGGCACCCGTCGTCCTCTAGGAGGCGCCGGGCCTGCTCGTCGATCCCCTCGGTCACCATGACGACGAGGGGGGTGGTGCTGCCGGAGGCCGACAGTGAGGCACGTAGCGTCCGGACCCCGATCAGGTAGTCGGGTTGAGTCAGCAAGGTCACCCAGGCATTCATCGGTGGTGTTCCTGTCCTAGTGGGCGGGTCGGGTCAGTCGAGGAGCGCATCGGTGAAGGCATTCGCGAACCTGTGCTCCGGGTCCAGCGTCTCGCGCACCCGGCGGAAGGCTTCCCACTGGGGGTAGAGCGCGGGCCAGTCGTACAGGGACTCGTCGAAGTACTTGCCCCAGTGCGGCCGGCCACCCTCCTCGGCCAGGGCCCGCTCCACTGCACGGAGGAAGCTGTTCCCCTCCTCGGACAGCGAACCGTCGGCCGCGTAGTAGACCACGAAGCCGAAGTAGCAGGTGTCCTGGCCGTGGGACGGGCTCAGCCATCCGTCGGACGGACCGGTGCAGCGGAGGATCACCGGGTAGTGCATCCGGGGACGCGTCTCTGCGTGCCAGTCCTTGATCTTCCTGATCACCGCTCCGGCCTGCGCGAGCGGGCTGCCGATCTCGACGTTGATCTGAGGGGTCGCGATCCCCTTGCAGAACACCTGGTAGATGTCACCCGTGACGTCGGTGAAGTCCCGGAAGCGCGACACCGTGCGGAGCGACTTGCAGTTGTCGGCGACGCCCTTGCTGTCGTCGCGGAGGTGCTGCAGCGTTGCCTCGATCGTGCTGTTCATGAACGTATCGGTCGTCGCGAACTCCACGAGCTGACTGCCGCCGGCCCGGTACCGCGACACCTCGTCGTCGGACGCCTCGTTGGCGGTCCACACTTGGACCTGGTTCTCCTGAGGGAACCACCACGCCTTGACCAGGATGTTCTCCCGATTCCAGGTCTCCAGGTCCGTCTCGAGCGTGCCGGCGTCGACGGCCTTCTTCACGCAGGTGTAGATCATCGACTCCCGTGCACGCAACGTCACGGCGGTGATCACGCCCAGTGATCCGAGGCCGAGCTGGACGGCGAGGAAGTCCGGGTGGTCATGGTCGAACTCCGCGACCGTGCCGTCGGCCAGCACCATGCGGATGGCCAGCGCAGCGCCGGCGATCGAGCTCTGCTGCAGGCCTTGGCCGTGGGTTCCGGTGGACAGGGCACCGGCGAGCGTCTGCTCGGCGATCACCCCGGGTGAGGCGTCCAGCATCTGCCCCCGCGCGGTCAGGAACGCGTACACCTCGGCCAGGGAGGTCGACCCAGCGAAGGTCGCGGTGTCATGCCCGTTCCCGTCAGGTCAGGCGGACTTGTGCCACAGCAGCGAAGACCACCGGGTCTGCTGCTCTGGCCCGCCCCGCAAGGACTCCTCGCAGTAGTTCCTTGTGTGACCTGACACACGCGGTCTACAGTAGGTACATCGTGTCCGTACTCGTTGTACCTAATCCTCCGTCCGCATAGAGAGAAGATTCGCCAATGGCAGCCGAATCGCTTCCCAAGTCCCGCATCCCGCTCTTCGACGGCATGAACCGCATCCCCGGCGGGCTCATGCTCATCCCCCTGATCCTCGGCTCGATCGTCGGGACGTTCACCCCCGGCTTCCTCGAACTTGGCAGCTTCACCACCGCCCTGTTCGCCGAATCGGCCCTTCCCCTGATCGCCGTCCTGATCTTCGCTACCGGCATGCAGATCACCGTGAAAACGTCGGGTCCCGTGCTCGCAACCACGGGCGTCGTCCTGCTGTTTAAGACGATCATCCCCGCATCCCTCGTCGCAGGCCTCGGCCTGGTCGTCGGCATCGACGGGATCCTCGGCATCTCGATCCTCGCCCTGCTGGCCAGCTTCGACAACAGCAACGGCGGCCTCTGGCTTGCCTTCACCGGCCGCTACGGCGACTACCGCGACCGCGGCGCCTACATGGCCTCCGCCATCAACGACGGCCCCTTCTTCACTCTGCTCTTCCTCGGGGTCTCGGGCCTCGGCAACATCCCGTTCCTGGTTATGCTCGCCGCCATCATCCCCCTGATCCTCGGCTTCATCGTCGGCAACCTCGACGCCAAGTGGACCGAAATCATGCGACCCGTGCCGAATATCGTCATCCCGTTCTTCGCCTTCGCCCTCGGCACCGGCATCGACCTCCGCAACGTCATCACCGGCGGCCTCAGCGGCATCTTCGTCGGCATCGCCGCCACCCTGATCACCGGCGCCCTTGTCTACTTCGGCTACCGGTTCATCCTCCGCCGCGGGATCAAGTCCGGCATTGGCATCGCCTCGGCCACCACGGCCGGCAACTCGATCGCCACCCCTGCCGTCGTCGCGGCCGCGGACCCCACCTTCGCGCCGTTCGTCGAGGTCGCGACCGCGCAGGTCGCCTCGGCCGTCCTGGTCACCGCGATCTTCGCGCCGCTCCTCGCCACCTGGGTGCTCAAGCGCCAGGGTGGGCTGGATACCGACGAAGCCGTCGGAGTCGTGCCCACGTCCGCCTCCGAGCTTCCGCCCGCCGGCGATCCGTCGGCCCCCACGGACCGACCCCGCCGGATCGAGGACAACGAGTGACGGCACCCACCGCACCCATTGTCGGCATCGCCGCCGACGACGTCACCGGCGCCACCGACTCCGTGGTCCAGTTCTCCCGCACCGGCTGGTCCTCCCGGCTGTTGCTCGGCGAACTGCTCCCGGACTCAGTGGAGCCCGGCAGCGCCCTGGCCGTCAATACCGACGCCCGCGCCCTGGACCCGGCGACGGCCCGGCAGGCGACGGCGAGCGCCATCAGGAACCTCGTCACCGCCGGCGCCGACCGCCTGTACCTGAAGATCGACTCCACGATGCGCGGCAGCGTCCCGGCCCAGGTTGCCGGAGCGCTCGACGCGTGGCAGGAGCAACACCCCGGCTGCTTCGCCGTCGTCTGCCCGGCCTATCCGGCCATGGGGCGCACCATCGAGGACGGCCTGCTGCGCGTCCACGGCGGATCGGTCGAGGACTCCCCCGCGGGCCGGGATCCGGTGACCCCGGTTCCGACAAGTGAGTTCTCACAACTCCTGCCCGGCACGACGACGATCAGCCTCAGCGGCTCTCCCGAGCAGGATGCGCAGGCACTCCGGGACGCGGCGGGCGACGGCGTCGTGGTCGTCAATGCGGCCTCCGACGACGACCTCCACACTCTCGCGGCAGCACTCGTCGTTGCCGGCCCGATGGCGATCCCCGCCGGATCCGCCGGCCTTGCCGCAGCCATGGCGGCAGCCTGGGCCGAAGCCGGAGCAGTGCATACCCCGGCGGAACCCAACCCCGCCGCGCAGGGGCGGCGGATCGTCGTCGTCGTTAGTTCGCTGCATGACGTCGCGCGTGCCCAGACCGACCACCTGCAATCCCAGTTGAACCCGGCCGACCTCCGAATCCTGCAGCCCGACGAGGCGCTGCTCGACCAGCCGAACCGGCTCGCGCAGTGGGCCGCCGCAGAGCTCGAGGTCCAGGACTCCCTGCCGCGGGTCGTCGTCATCACCTCGCCGGAAGCGGTCGGCGGCTCCGTAACCCTCAGCGGCGCCGCCATCGCGAGCAGCCTCGCGTCGGTGGTGCAGCAGACCCTGGCCCGCGCGTCCGTCGGCGCCCTCGTCCTCGTCGGCGGCGACGGAGCCCGCGCCGTTCTCGACGCCACCCGCGCCCAAGCGCTGCGCATCACCGGCGCTGTCCAGGAGGGCATCCCAATCGGCGTCATCGAAGGCGGCGCCGCAGCGGGCAAGATCGTCGTGACGAAGGCCGGCGGCTTCGGCCCGGTCCACGCCCTGTCCGACACCATCACCGAACTGACCACCACCCTCGCCCACTCAACGGAGGCATCCTCATGAGCATCCCCACCCTCGCCGTCACCCTCGGCGACGTCGCCGGCATCGGTCCGGAGATCACCGCGAAGTCCCTCCTCGGGCACGACGACGTCCGGCAGGAGTGCAGGCCCGTCGTCATCGGCGACGAGGCCGCCATGCGCCAGGGCGTCAGGAACGTGGGCGGCGATCCGGACAAGGTCCGCGTCCTGTCCGCGATCGAGGACGCCACGAACGAGCCCGGCACCATCGAGCTCCTCCAGACCGGACCGTCGCTCGCCGACGTCAAGCTCGGCGAGCTGAGCCCCGCCGCGGGCGACGGCTCCTACCGCTTCGTCGTCGAAGCCTGCCGCCTGGCCCGCGAAGGCACGGTCCAGGGCATCGTCACCGCGCCGCTGAACAAGGCCGCGATGCACGCCGGTGGGCACAAGTGGCCCGGCCACACGGAGCTGCTCGCGCACGAGTTCGGCGTGGAGAACTTCAGCCTCGTCCTCTCCGCGGGCGACCTCTACTTCTTCCACCTCACCACCCACGTCTCGCTGCGCCGGGCCATCGAGGACGTCACCCCGCAGCGCACCAGCAACGTGATCGAGCTCGTCAGCGCGTTCACGAGGGCGCTCGGCAACCCGGACGAACCCATCGGCCTCGCTGGTTTGAACCCGCACGCAGGCGAGAACCGCCTGTTCGGTGACGAGGACGAGGACATCCTCGCCCCTGCTGTCGCCGCTGCGCGTGAGAAGGGTATCAACGTGCACGGGCCCATCCCCGCGGACGCGCTCATCCCCGCGGCGGTCAAGGGCAAATGGAACATGGTCATCGCTTGCTACCACGACCAGGGCCACGCACCCTTCAAGGCGGTCTACGGCGACGACGGCGTGAACATCACCGTCGGCCTCCCCGTCGTGCGCGTCTCCGTGGACCACGGGACGGCGTTCGACATCGCTGGCCAGGGCATCGCCCGCGAGACGAGCCTCGTGCTGTCCATGCGCCGAGCCGCTGCGCTGGCGCCGGGCTGGGACCACGTCTGGCAGACCGCGCAGAAGAAGTAGCGGATTGGCACCTAGGATCGGAATCATGACTAGCGACGAAGACCTCGACCCACCCGTGCCCAGCTACCTCGAGGGCATCGAGCTCAACCGGGTCCACGACGGGAAGGTCATCGAGGAGCAGGACGACGAGGGTTCGTCGCCCTCTGACAGTGCTGGTAGCTAGGTCCTCGATCATCATGACTGGACCAGACGCCCCCGATTCCCTGGAGCGTCCGCTGGACGCCGGAAGCAGCGAGCCACTGCACCTGCAGCTCCGCGGGCATCTTCGGGCGCAGATCCTGAATCATTCGCTGCCTCCGGGCACCTCGCTGCCCAGTGAGGCTCAGTTGCAGGTGCGGTACGGCGTTTCCCGGTCCGTGGTGCGTCAGGCCCTGGGTGCGCTGACCGATGAAGGGCTGATCGAGCGGGGACGCGGGCGCGGCAGCACCGTCGCGCCGCGTCGTGAGCACCACCGGCTCGTGCATCGGACCGCCGGACTGTCGGCGCAACTCGGGAGAACCGGGGCGAGCGTGGGCACCGAGGTGCTCTCGCTGACGGTGCAGGACGCGGATGCGTCGACGGCGGTCCTCGGCACCGATCAGGTCCTCTCCCTCGAGCGGCTGCGCACGGCCGACGGCGTGCCCATAGCCGTCATCCATACATGGCTGCCGGCGCCGACGTTCGCGGACCTGACCGCCGAGTCCCTGCACAATGCGTCCCTGCATGCGGTGCTGGGCGAGCAGTACGGGGTGCAGATCACCTCAGGCAAGCGGCAGATCCGGGCCGTTCCGGGCGACCTCGAGCTACTGCGGCTCCTGAAGCTCGAGGCGTCGTCGCCCGTGCTCCTGCTGGAGGGCACGAGCTTCGACCAGGACGGACGGCCCGTGGAGGTCTTCTCGACGTGGCACCATCCGGACCACGTGGTGTTCGACATCGACATCCAGCGGGAACCGACGGCACCGGCCTCGACGGGCGACCCGTCGTCGTCGCCCGCTGCCGATGCCCCCGACGCGGTGGCGGACCGGGCCCGCCGGCTCGGCGCGGACCTGGTGCGCCTGGCCGACCAACTTGCACAGCGCAAACCATAGAACAGTGGGTGGCCGATGTTCGTTATCACCCACATTCCCTCTGCCACTGTTTCTGTTCGTTATCTTGATCATGCGGAGCGACTAGCCGTATGTTCAAGATATGAGCCACGAGGATGCCACTCCGTACTATCGGGCGAATGACGCCGCAAGCCTCGGCCGAGCCATCGCCGAAGCGCGGAAGGAAGCGGGACTGACGCAGCAGGACCTCGCCAGGAAGCTTGCCGTGGGACGCGGGACGGTGGTCCGGCTGGAGCAGGGGGAAGCCGTGTCCATGGTCGTCGTCATGAAGGCGATCCGCGTGGTGGGCCGGGACGTCGCCCTGGTTCCGCGCTTCGCCCGCCTTCAGGTGAAGCCATGAAGCGCCAGGACCTCCAGATCTTCCTGCATGGGCGCCGCATCGGGGTACTGTCCGGGACATCGCTGCGCCTCGCTTTCCAGTACGACCCCGAGATTGTGGCCGACTATGGCGCTTCCTCGATCCTGCTGTCACTCTCCTTGCCCGTGACGCGCAAGAGGATCTCCACGCCGGCCGTGTTCAACTACTTCGACGGCCTGCTCCCGGAAGGACAGGTCCGCTCGCACCTGGCAGCGGAGAACGGACTCTCCACCCCGGATGCACTCGGGCTACTGAAGATCCTCGGAGCAGATTGCGCAGGCGCCGTCCAGGCCCTGCCGGACGAACGCTCTTCCCTCGCCGAAGGCCACCCTGACCCGCTGCGGAACGAGGACGTGGTGCGGATCGTCGAAGCACTACCGACCTGGGACATCCCGGAGGACTTCGCCATCACTGCGTCACTCTGTGGAGTGCAGTCCAAGGTCCTCCTGAGTCGCACCGCTGATGGGACCTGGGCGTGGCCCGGCACGGGAAGTATCTCGACGCACATCATCAAGCCCGAGCCGCTCGACTCCCCGGTGCCGCACCTGATCGCCTCGGAGGACTGGGCACTGAGGGTTGCCGCTGCAGCCGGATTACCCGCCGCCACGGCAGAGCTGGCGACCTTCGGAACCCGCCAGGCGATCGTCGTCGCCCGGTATGACCGCACCCCCGACGGCGACCGCGTGCACCAGGAGGACTTCACGCAGGCTTTGGCACTGGGCAGCGACGCAAAATATGAGGGCTCCACCCGGCCGCCGTCGCGCCTGACACGGCTGGTGTCGGCGGCCGCACCGCACACGCGGGATGACGAGGACTTTCGTCGGAACCTGCTGAGGGCCGTGACCTTCAACCTCGTGATCGGCAACGGGGACGCCCACTCCAAGAACTACTCGATACTCATCCTCGAGGGCGGCGAGGTGCAGTTGGCGCCCCTGTACGACGTCGCCCCTACCCTCCTGCTCTACCCCCTGAGCACCAACGCCGGGCACGCGCTTGACGGCCAGGCGCGGCTCAACTATCTGACGCTCGAGCACCTGGCCCGCGAAGGCACGGCCTGGGGCATGGACGAGGAGGACGCGAGGTCGACGGCGATCGACGCCCTCGAACGCGTCGCTGCGGCAGCTGCCGGGGCGCCGGGAGCCGAGGAGATCGGGTTCCTGAAGGACCTCGTCCCGATCCGCGCCGAGGACCTGATCGGTGGTGGCGTCGCCCGCCGATCGCTCACGTGATGCGGCTCCCACCAGCGGTAGCGGCACCCATCTGCCGGGTACTCCCACTCGGGTGTCCCGCGCTGACGCTCACCGCTGGCCCAACAACTGCTGCACCGCGGCGCCAATCTGTGCGGTCTCGGCGGGCCGGACACCCGGACGCCCCGCAACGTGCCCCAGGTCGGACACCAGCGGATGCAGTTCCCCCTGCTCCAGGAGCGCCACCTCCCGCTCGCTGTCGGCCCGCGGGAAGTAGAGGTCGGTACTGCCCGGCATCACGATCGCCCGGGCAGTGATGTTTCCCATCGCAGCCTCGAACCCGCCGGGATGGTGCTTCCCGACGTCGGCCCGCTGCCAGGTGCCGAGCATCGCGAGTAGGTCGTTCGCGTCCTTCCGTTCGTGGTCGGCGGCCCAGCCCTGAACCACCGCGTCCACGGACGCGTACCCCAGGTCCCGATAGATTCCCTCGCGGAAGAACTCCTGCGAATACGCCCACCCCGCATAGACCGTGCCGAACGCTCGGAGCCCCTGCACCGGCGGCGCGGTGTAGCGCCCCTGCTGGAACGTAGGATCGGCCAGCAGCGCGGACTTCACCCCCTCGAGGAAGACGGCGTTGTGCGGCGAGCATCGTGCCGCTCCGGCGATCGGGAGGATCGCATCCACCAGATCCGGGTACCGGACCGCCCACTCGTAGGCCTGCAGCGCGCCCATGGACCAGCCCGCGATGAGGCGGATCCGCTGCACGCCGAGCTGGGTGAGGAGCCGGTGCTGCGCGATCACGTTGTCGGCGATGTCGACGTCGGGAAAGTCAGCCCCCGTGACGTCCGGATGGGCCCGCGAGGGCGACGTCGACACCCCGTTGCCGAAGAGGTTCACCGCGACGATGAACCAATCCGCCGGATCGAACAGCCGGCCCGGGCCGATCCACGGTTCATAGCTGGACGACGTGCCCGTGTAGTAGGAGGGCAGCAGGATGCAGTTGCTGCCGTCGTCGTCCAGGCGACCGTGCGTCTCGTAGGCGAGGCGGGCCGAGGGCAGGTTCGCGCCGGAGACCAGCCCGAACCTGCCGAGGTCGAAGTCAGCGAGCATGGCGACTAGAATAACTTCAGGTAGCGCTTGGTCTCCCACTCGGACACGTGTGCCTGGTATTCGTCCCATTCCTGGCTCTTGTAATCGATGTAGGCGTTGTACATTTTCTCACCGAAGACCTCGCGGGACAGGCTGTCCGCCGCGAACTCCTCGATGGCCTCCCCGAGGCTGCGGGGCAACAGGCCGAGGCCGTTGGAGATGATCTCCGCCTCGCTGTAGTTGTACATGTTCTCGGTGTGCGGCTCCCCCGGGTCGAGGTTCTCGCGGATGCCCTCCAGCCCGGCCGCGAGGATGATCGCGGCGCCGAGATAGGGGTTGCCGCTGATGTCGGCGGCCCGGCACTCCACGCGCCCACCCACGAGGGGCACCCGGATCATGTTGGTGCGGTTGTTGTTGCCGTAGCTCACGAACACCGGCGCCCACGTGGACCCGGACATGCTGCCCTTGCGGACCAGCCGCTTGTAGCTGTTGACCGTGGGCGCGATGACGGCGCAGATCGCGGGTGCGTGCTTGAGGACGCCGGCGATGAACTGGTAGCCGAGCTTGGAGATGCCGCAGCCGCGGGGGTCGTCATCGGTCTCGAAGAGGTTCTCGCCGGTCTCGAGATCCGCGAGGGACATGTTGAAGTGCGCACCGGACCCGCTGCGGTCCGCGAACGGCTTGGGCATGAAGGTGGCGAAGTAGCCGTGCTTGCGGACCATCTCGTTGGCCATCAGGCGGAAGAACACCGCGCGGTCGGCCATGGTGAGCGCGTCCGCGTACTTGAAGTCGATCTCGAACTGGCCCTGGGCGTCCTCGTGGTCGAAGGAGTAGACGCCCCAGCCCATGTCGTTCATCGCTTCCACCATCTCGGTGAGCCACTCGAAGTTGTCCAGCGCGGCTGGGGCGGTGTAGCAGGGCTTGCTGAGGGTGTCCCGGTCGCTGACCTCCACGGGCCCTTCCGGGGTGTCCTTGAGGACGAAGAATTCGGTCTCGATGCCCAGGTTGAAGGTGAACCCGAGCTCCCTCGCTGCCTCCAGCTGGCGCTTGAGGATGTTCCGCGACGCAGCCTCGAACGGCTTGCCCTCGTGATACAGGTCGCTGGAGAAGTAGGCGACCTCCTTGCGCCAGGGCAGCTGGACGGCGCTGTCGAGATCGGGCCGCGCCGAGAGCTCCTCGTCGCTGATGTCCTGGGGCAGCCCGTCGAGCGCCGCCCCGGTGAAGAGCTCCGATCCCGCGGCCATCTGCGGCAGGTGGGCCAGGGGGACGAACTTGGTCTTGATGTTCCCGTGGAGATCCACGAAGCTCGACATCGCATACTTGACGCCCGCCTCCCGAAGCTTGCGCTGGACGGTCTCGACGGCTGCTTCTGCTGTTGTCACGCTCATGACGATCTCCTGTTCGGTTCCGCAACGCCCACCGGTGTTTCGATAAGCTATGGAAAGTCTCGTGCCGAGCAATTTCGATAGAGTGTCGATATTGTTACGGCGACGTAAAACCCACAGGAGGACCAGGATTGGAACCGACGAAAACTCCGGGGGCGACGGCAGGCCGCCCCCGCCTGAGCGGATCAACCGGTGAATCACCCCGCCAGGAGATCATCCGTGAGGCGACGGCACTCTTCGTCGCCAAGGGATACGCGGAGACGACGATGAGCGAGATCGCCCGCAGCGCCGGGCTTCGACAGTCGTCGGTCTACTACTGGTTCGCCCGCAAGGAGCACATCCTGCAGGCCCTCCTCGAGGAGAACCGCGGTTCCCTCCAGGTGGCACGGGCACTGGAACCCGCACCGGGCCCGGCAGCAGCAAGGCTTTATGCGGTACTCCACGCCGACGCCGTCCAGCTGTGCGCCTCGCCCCTGGACTTCTACGAGTTCGAACGCGTGGCACGCTCGCAGCCGCAGAACTTCGGCGCCTTCTTCGAGGACTACAGCGAACTGCATCGGCTGGCCGCATCGATCATCCGGCAGGGCATCGACGCCGGCGAACTCAGGAGCGTCGAACCTGAGGCGGCCGCGACCGCCGCACTCAGCCTCAACGAGGGTCTTCAGCGCCACTACCGCCAACCACTCCCCGGGTTGCGCACCTCTACGGCCGACGACGTCTCCGCCCTCAGCGCCGACACCACGCTCGCGTCGCTCCTCCGAGCCCCCGACGATCTTCCCGCGGTCCGGACCGAGGCCGCAGCCCTGTCCGCGACCGTCGACCAGTCGGCGGAGAGTTAACGCGGCCGTAACGGTATCGATATGGCATCGAAAACGCTGAGCCCGAGCATTTAGATAGCGTATCGAAACGCTGCTCCCGGCGGGCACCGCGGGAGTGCATGCTTCTAGCCGTCATGGAGAATCGAATGGACACTGCTGCAACCGCGGGCAACACGGCGTGGGTTCTGACCGCCGTCGTCGCCGTCGCACTGATGCTTCCGGGGCTCGCCCTCTTCTACGGCGGGATGGTGAGCCGCCGGACCACCATGAACATGATGCTCATGGTGTTCGGCTCCTTCTGCGTCGTCGGAGTGCTCTGGGTGGCCTTCGGGTACTCCGCGGTCTTCGGCTCGTCCATCGGCGGGCTGGGCCTGCTCGGCAACCCGCTCGAATACGCCGGCCTGGGGCAGTTGCTCACGGCCCCCGACGATGCCGCCCTGCCACCCCTCGCGCTGGCCGCGCTGCACCTGATGTTCGCCGGCCTCACCGCAGGCATCGTGGCCGGTGCCGCCGCCGACCGCATGAAGTTCAGCGCCTGGCTGGTCTTCGCCGGCCTGTGGGCCACCCTCGTGTACTTCCCGGTGGCGCACTGGGTCTTCGCCTTCGATTCCGCCGACGGCGCGGTGCAGGGCGGCTGGATCGCCAACACCCTGGGCGCCATCGACTACGCAGGGAGCACGGCCATCCACGTCAACTCGGGCGTCGCAGCCCTCGCACTGGCGCTGGTCCTGGGCAAGCGCCGCACCTGGCCCGTCCAGCCGAAGGCACACAACCTACCCTTCACGCTGCTCGGGGTGGGGCTCCTGTTCACCGGGTGGATCGGCTTCGACGGCAGCGGCCTCGGTGCCGCCGACAACAACGCGGCAGTGGCGGTCTTCAACACCGTTGCGGCCACCTGCGCCGGCGTCTGCGTCTGGCTCCTCGTCGAGCGACTCCGTGACGGACACGCCACCACGCTCGGTGCCTCCTCCGGCGCCATCGCCGCGCTGGTCGCGATCACGCCGTCGTGCGGTGCCGTCACGCCCCTCGGTGCCCTGGCCATCGGCGCCGCGGCAGGTGTCGTCTGCTACTTCTCCGTGTCGCTGAAGTACAAGCTGGGTTTCGACGACGCGCTCGACGTCACGGCGCTGCACTTCATCGGCGGCGTGGTGGGTGGCCTGCTGATCGGCCTCATCGCGACGCCGGAGGCGCCGAGCGGAGCGAGGGGACTGCTCTACGGTGGCGGCTTCGATCTCCTGGGCCGCCAGGCCGTGGCCATCCTGGCCGTCTTCACCTACACCTTCACCGTCACCTGGGTGCTGGCGAAGGTCCTCGACAGGGCCATGGGCATCCGGGTTCCGGCCGACGTCGAGACACGCGGGATCGATATCGCGCTCCACGCCGAGAACGCCTACGAGAACGGCTCGGACAAGGCCCATTCACCCCGCGGCCACGCCGAGCAGTTGCATGATCTGGAGGAGGCGGACGCGACGGTCGAGCCGCGCGTCTGAGTTAGCGGGGCGGCATCGTCGTCCCGCTCCCTCAGCGCCAGCGGTAGCGGCACCCTCCTGCCTAGCGGTCAGCTATCCAGGCACCACGGGCTGCACGACGCCGGGTGCCGGGTGCAGGGGCGGTGTCGACAGCGATTCGGCGAACTGCTGGAACGCTCCCGCCCCGATCCAGAGCACCAGGGCCAGCAGCACGAGGCGGCCCATCGCACCGAGACAGCCCGGCTCCTTCTTTCGGCGTCGTCGGCTGGCAGGGGTGGCGGCCCGAACGCGAGGCGGCATATGCGGTCGACTGGAGGCAACGGGGTGGGCGGCAGCTGCCCGCCGAGCAGCGAGCAGCGGGGACTCAACCGGGGGTCGATCGAGCAGGGCCGTCGTCGATACCGCAGGGCTCGTCGGCCCCGCCAGCAGCCCCTCCAGGTACTCGTGAATAGCGTTGACGAACGGCTTCTCGAGCACCGGTGGGAGCGCCAGCACCGCATCAACCAGCCGATCGATCCCGACAACTATCGCGCCCGTAACCGTCGCCCCCTTGAGGTCGGGGTGGCCCACCAGACAGATCCAAGCCTTGGTCATACTCCGATGCTGCGGCTCGAGCAGAACGGCAACGGCGCTGCATTGCTCGAGCAGGGATGCCGTCTCACGCTTCCGTGTATAGCCGTTCTGGCACAGCTCACCGTTGCGCAGGCGCACATCGCCCGACCAGTTCTTGGCATCGATGATCAGGATCCCACCGGGTCCGATCGCGATGTGATCAATGTTCGCCCTCGGCCGGCCCGGCCAGTGCACGTCGTGGAGGACTTTCCAGCCGTGCGGTTCCAGCCAGCGCAGCTGCTCACCCACGCGGGCTTCGCCCTCAGCCCCGGCGAGCCACGCCTGCTGGGCCTTACGCGCCTGCTCGAGTTCCGTCTCCAGCCGGGAGACCCGCTCCCCCATCCGCCGTGCCTGTTCGGCGGCACCCTGACCTGCTTCCACGTTCTCCCCCTATGCCTGCCGCCCAAGCCTAGAAGGGCTTGAATGCCGGGAAGCGAAGGAAAGCCCTAGGAGAACCTCAGGATTCGGGTGAGCGTCCACGTCGCGTTCTCGGTCCCGCGCCCCTGTGCGGGCAAAGTAGAGACGACGGGTCGCACGACCCTTGCCGCGCGCGAAAAGCCGCACCACAATCGAGCGATGGAACAGCGAAGCCCAGAGGAAACCCTGAAGGAGTCCTACCCCGGAATCGGCATCGCCCTCGGGGCGGGGGCCGGATGTGCCATCGGGGTGGCGATCGCCGGTGGACCCGGCATCGCGATGGGCGCCGCCATCGGGGCGGGTGTCGGTCTCGTCGTCGGCGCGATCGCCCGGTCATTGTCCGGCCCATCGGCGTCCGGTCCATCGTCTGGCTCACCGACGGGGTCGTCGTCGGGAAGTCACGACGCCTGATCTCAAGCGCTGGACCCGGACGTGGACTGCGGCGGCCTCAGCCTGAGCCGGCCGCGATCCGGACCGGGAGTCCGCCCGTCAGGCGCCCAAAGACCGCCAGTCCTTCCGGGCTGCCCAGATCAGGAAGGCGAGTGCCGGGACGCTCCACAGCCAGAAACCCCAGCCGAACAGCATGAGCCCCACGTGGAACGCGATGACGCCGATCCAGCCGGCCTTCGCCCACTGGCCGCCGCGCAGGAGCAGGACGCCCAGGGTGGCCTCACCCGCTGAGAGCGCGAGTCCCCAGCGCGCCGGAGCGGCCATGAAGATGCTGTCCCAGGCCCTTTCGACGAGCGGGATGAACGACTCCTGGGCGAAGTCCGCATACAACTGCGCATCGGCCATGACGATCCCGAGGTGAATTCCTCCCGTGAACACGAAGAACCCGCCCACGATCTTCCGGACCAGGCCCGTCCGCGTCCGGCCCTCGCTGTGATCGGGAGCGGATGGCCTGTCCTTCGTGATCTTCAGCATGATCGCCTCGGCTTCCGGGTGGGCCGCAGCACGGGCGGCGGATCGTCTCCCTTTCCATTGTTGTGTCCGCAACGACGGAGCACAGGGCCGTTGGTCCCCGGCCGGAAGCCCGCCTACGCGTCATCCCGCGCAGTCCCGCGGACCTTCGGCCCTGTCAGGGAAGGGACCGTCCCGTAATGCTGGACGAGGATCCCGGCCCGGTACCTCCGGAAAGCAGGCGACACATCATGGCCACGAGCCTCGACGCAGAGCCCACCTTCTCCCACCGTGTACGCACGTTGATGGAGCCCATCTGGGCCGACCGCCGGGTGGGCGCTGCCGTGGCACTGGCCGTCACCGTCGGCTGCGGCCTCCTGCTGGGCTGGTGGACTCCCCGCGGACCCCTCACCACCGCCGAGTCGCTCGGCACGATGGTCCTCTGCCTGCTGGTCGGCGCCGCCGTCGGATTCATCCTCAAGTCGCGGTGGGCCATGCTGGCTGCGCCCGTGGTGGTCGTCGTCGTCTTCGAGCTCACGCGTATCGGCACGGACGGGCCCACCGTCGACGAAATCGCCACCAGCCCCTACGGCATCCTCGCGTTCATCGTCGGGCGTGGTTTCCACGCCCTCCTCGCCCTCCCCCCGATGATCCTGGGCGCAGCGCTCGGCGCCGGAGCGGCACGACGACTCACGCGCTCCCCCGACCAGACCCACCGGGCGGGTGTCGGCGTCGTCGTCCGCCGTGCCGTGGCGGCTCTCACGGCGGTGGCGATCATCGCGCTCGCGGTGGTTCTCGCCCGGCCGGCCAGCACGGCCCCCATCGAGGCCGCGGACGGTGAGCCTGTGACCGAAAGCATCACCGAACTCACCACGGTGGAGACCGGAGGCAAGGACCTCGGCCTCATGCTGCGCGGCGCCGACGTCGAAAACCCCGTCCTGCTGTTCCTCGCCGGCGGCCCCGGTGGGTCCGAGCTGGGCGCGATGCGCAACCATCTGCAGGAACTGGAGGAGCACTTCGTCGTCGCCACCCTGGACCAGCGGGGTACTGGCACGTCGTACTCCGAGCTGGATCCGGCGTCCACCCTCACCCTCGAGAGCTCCGTCGAGGACGCGATCACCGTCACGAACGTCCTGCGGGAGCGCTTCGACGAGGACAAGATCTACCTGTCGGGACAGTCGGGCGGGACGATCTACGGCGTCCTCGCGGTCCAGCAGGCGCCGGAGCTCTACCACGCGTACATCGGTACCGGCCAGATGGTCAGCCCGCTCGAGACCGACACCATCTTCTACGAGGACACCCTCGCCTGGGCCGAGCGATCCGGCGACACGGCCCTGGTGGAGGAGCTGGAACGGATCGGTCCGCCACCCTACGAGGACATGCTGGACTACGAGACCGCGCTGGCCTACGAGCACCAGGTGTACCCCTACGACCACACCGGCAATTCGGAGGGCGAGGGCGGGTTCTCGGAGAACTTCCTCGTCCCCGAATACACCCTCACCGATCAGGTCCATCTGCTCGGATCGTTCATGGACACCTTCTCGGTCATCTACCCCCAGCTCCAGGACACCGACTTCCGCACCGACGTCACCAGCCTCGACGTCTCCGTCTACTTCGTGCAGGGCGCCCACGAGGCCGGCGGCCGCGCCGAGCCGTTCGCGGAATGGTTCGAGCTGCTCGAGGCCCCGGTCAAAGAGGCCACCGAACTCGCGACCTCCGGACACCGTCCGCTGTTCGAGCAGCCCGACGACTTCGTGGCCTATCTCCGCGACACCGTGCTCGTCAGGACGCCGCCGTCCTGACCGGCCGGCCTCGGGAGGACAGCACGTCCGCGCCGATGGTGCAGCAGTGTGCAGGACCGGCCCCGCCACAAATACAGGATTCGCCCGACGCGGGAGAGGCACCCGGCTTCATAGCGTCGTCCGCATGAACCTTCCCGTGATCGCCGGAATCATCTCGACCGTGCTGTTCGCCCTGTCGACGCTGCCGATGCTGCTGAAGGCCGTGCGCACGCGCAACATGGAGTCCTACAGCTTGGGGCACATGGTGCTCGGCAATGTCGCCAACGTCGTCCACTCGGTGTACGTCTTCAGCCTGCCGGCGGGGCCCATCTGGATGCTCCACGCGTTCTATGGTGTCTCGACGGCGCTCATGCTCGTCTGGTACCTGCGCTTCTCGAGGACACCACAAGCAGCGGGCGGCGCCGGCGTCGTTCCAGGTACAACCGCCGCCGACGGCGGAACGGCCGCCGACCGGCGCGACGCCTGACCCGCACGCTGGCGGCTGCGCGAGGGCCCCGGCCAGCCGATAGAAATGCCGTGGTGCGGAAGGCCCCGCAGGACTACCGTTGATGACCTGATGGAGACCGAGGAGATCACCGAACTCCTGAGCGCCGGGCGGGCGGCCCATGCCCGGGGCGAATGGCGCGCCGCGTTCGAGGCCCTGAGCGCGGCCGACGCCGCCACTCCCCTGGCCGTCGACGACCTCGAACTGCTCGGCAGCGCCGCGTGGTGGAGCGGCAACGTGAAGGAGAACTGCGAGGTCTCGGAGCGGGTCTTCCAGCACCACTGCCAGGACGGATCTCTGCCGCGGGCCGCGATGAAGGCGCTGGAGCTCGCCCTCCTCTGGGTGACCCGGGGAGACCTCGCCGTCGGCTCCGGGTGGATCAGCCGCGCCCGGCGCATCCTCCGGGACCTGCCCGAGAGCCCTGCCCACGGGTATCTCCTCTATCTGGAGGCCGTCCTGGAGCTGGACTTCTCGGGCACCGCCCCGCCGCCGTCGTACGCCTCGCGGCTCCGCACGATGAGCGAGCGCTTCGCCGACCCCGCGCTGATGTCCTTCGGGCTCGTG
Organism: Arthrobacter sp. TMS2-4; assembly: GCF_054511075.1. NCBI lineage: Bacteria > Bacillati > Actinomycetota > Actinomycetes > Micrococcales > Micrococcaceae > Arthrobacter > Arthrobacter sp. TMS2-4. Next base: position 163,478 of record NZ_JBTNDI010000008.1, on the reverse strand, counting down.
CTGTCCGGACTCGCCGACGTGCGCAGCGGCGAGACGGCGCGGGGCTTCGCCGAACTGGACGAGGCGATGCTGCCGGTGCTCGCCAACCGGATAGCCCTGGAATGGGTGGGCGACATCTACTGCACGGTGATCCACGTGTGCCACGAGCTCGCCGACTACCGCCGTATGCGCTCGTGGACCGCGGCCACCGAACGGTGGTGCGCCCGCTTCGGCAGCGAGGTCATGTACACCGGGGTCTGCCGCGTGCACCGCCTCGAACTGCTGAGCATCGAAGGCGGCTGGCACGACGTCGAACCGCAGATCGAGCGCGCCAGCGCCGATCTCGTGGACAGGGACACCTGGGCCGCCGGCGAGGGCTACTACCAGCTCGGGGAGATCCGGCGGATGCGCGGGGACCCGGACGGCGCTCGGTCCGCGTATGCGCTGGCGAGGAGCTGCGGTATCGAGCCCCAGCCGGGGCTCGCGCTGCTGGAAGGAGCGGACGGCGACGACGAGGCCGCCTACGCCGGGCTCCTCGCCGCACTGCAGGGACGGGACCGGCTCGCGCGGGCGCGGCTGCTGGGTACCGCTGTCGAGGCGGCGCTGCGGCTCGGGCTGGGGCAGGAGGCCGAGGAGCTGTGCAGCGAACTCGAGCACACGGCCGAGCACTACGGGAGCGCCGGGTTCCGCGCATGGGCGCAGAAGGCGCGGGGCATCCTGCTGCTCACCAGCTCCAACCCCGCCGAGGCCCTCGCATCATTCCAGGGTGCCCGGCGCTTCTTCGAGGACGCCCGGGCCCGCTACCCGAGCGCCGTCATCCACCGGTGGGAGGCCCTGGCGTACGAGGCGCTGGGCCAGCCGCAGGCTGCGGCCTGGAACACCGCGGCCGCGCGGACCATCTTCGAGGAGCTCGGCGCCACCGCCGAGCTGCGACCCATGGTGGCGCGCAGCGCACCGGGCGGGCTGACCGCGCGGGAACTCGAGGTGCTCGCCGCGATCACCTCCGGCGCGTCGAACCGGGAGGTTGCACGGCAGCTGTTCATCAGCGAGAAGACCGTGGGACGGCATCTCGCGAACATCTTCGGGAAAATCGACGTCACCTCGCGCACCGCCGCGGCCGCCTGGGCGCGCGAGAACGGCGTCGCCCCGGGCGGCTGATCGCCCGCTGCTGCTGGCCCGCCGCTTCGTGGTCCGCCCCTTCGTGGTCCGCCCCTTCGTGGTCCGCCCCTTCGTGGTCTGCCCCTTCCGTCATCGCCGTCGTGCCGCGTGCCGTCGTCGCCGCCCTTCCGCCGTCGCCGTCGTTCCGCCCCTCGCCGTCGTGCATCATTCACACCAGTGCCGCGCGGCAGGAATGCAGCGTTCGCCCGAAGCAGCGCCGGGAACCTGATTCCTAGGCTCGATGCAGCGGGACAAGCCCGCACGAACCCTGGGAGCACACCATGTCAGTCAGTACGGAACTCGGAACCGCCGACGCCGACCTCGCGGCCGTCGAAGCCTTCGGCGAGCGGTGCATCGGCCTGCTCAACGGCGGCAGTATCGCCGTCCTCATGAGCATCGGGCACCAGACGGGCCTGTTCGACGCCCTCGCCACCCTGCCCGCCGCGACGAGCGGGGAGATCGCCCGGACCGCCGGCCTCAACGAACGCTACGTCCGGGAGTGGCTCGGCGGCATGGCGTCGGCCGGAGTCCTCACCTACGAGCCGGCCGACAGGACCTTCGCGCTTCCCGCGACGCACTCAGCCCTGCTCACCACCGCCGCGGGACCGGACAACCTGGCGCGCATCATGCAGTACGTCAGCATGATGGGCGAGATGGAGCAGCGAATCGTGGACTGCTTTCGGAACGGCGGCGGTCTGTCCTACACCGACTACCCGCGCTTCCACTCGATCATGGCCGAGGAGAGCGCCGGGGTGAACGACGCCGCGCTCATCGACACGATCCTGCCCCTGATCCCCGATCTTGCCGAGCGGCTGCGGGCGGGCATCGAGGTCGCGGACATCGGCTGCGGCAGCGGCCACGCGGTCAACCTGATGGCCAAGGCGTTCCCCGCGAGCACGTTCACGGGCTACGACTTCTCCGAGGAGGCCATCGCTGCGGCCCGGGCGGAGGCCACGAACCTGGGCTTGGACAACGCCCGCTTCGTCCTGTGCGACGTCGCCCAGCTGGACGAGACCGATGCCTTCGACGCGATCACGGTCTTCGATGCGATCCACGACCAGGCCGACCCCGCGGGTGTGCTGCACGCCATGTTCACCGCACTGCGCAGCGGCGGCAGCCTCCTCATGGCGGACATCAAGGCCTCGAGCAACGTGGAGGACAACATCGAGCTGCCGTGGGCGTCGTTCCTGTACGCCCTCTCGACCGTCCACTGCATGAGCGTCTCGCTCGGGCTCGACGGCGCCGGCCTCGGCACCGTGTGGGGGACGCAGCTCGCGCAGACGATGCTCGGCGAGGCGGGGTTCTCGGAGATCGAGGAGAAGGCGATCGCCTCCGACCCGTTCAACGCCTACTTCACGGCGTCGAAGGGGTGAGCCGGTCCTCCGGGACCCTGCTCCGCGCTCGGCGGGCGGCCCGTCAGAGTCGCCCGCCAACCGCGCGTCAGGCGTCCGCCGTGCCGACCCGGTTCGCAGCGGACAGCCGCCGGTCACGGAGGAACTCGACGACGCCGAACACCAGGAGTGCCGCGACGGTGAACCATGCCCCTGCCAGCGACCACTCGGGTGCCACCACGGCGATGAGCACGCCGACGACGATCAGCGGCAGGGCGAGCAGCAGGAACGAGCGCATGCCGTAGAGATACACGAACGGAAGGTAGTGGGCCCCCACGAGCACCATCGCCGCAGGGAAGAAACGATTCGGCTGGGGTGCGGTGAGGGCGAGAACCACGAGGAGGCCGAGGGGGATCTGCATGGCCAGCTGGAACGCCAGCGCGGACATCGGGTGACCCTTCGGCAGCGAGGCCGGACCGCTCAGGACCTTGAGCCCGAGGGTCGTCAGCGGGAAGATCAGCATTCCTCCGAGGAACAGGGCCCACGCGGCGGTGATCATGGAGTCCTGCGAGGCGACGATAGAGGACACTCCCCATACGAGCGCCGTGACGAGCTGCCCTACCGACCCTCGACGGTAGACCCGGCGTACGTCCTCCTGAGCTGCGGCAATGAGCATGCGTCCCTCCCGGTGACACCGGGGGCGATCGTCGACCGCGCGCCGGTTGTCCGCTGACCCTAACCATAGTGGCGGCGAACCGCGCTGGGACGCCCGGCGGTCAGGAGCGAACCGGCAGCATTGTCTCGAGGTACGCGATGATCGCCGCCACGCCCGCCTCGAAGCCGAGGTCCGAGCGCTTCCCGTCCAGTGACGCCCCGGCGAAGGCACCGTGCAGCGCGGGCTGGCCTTCGGCGTCGGCGAGCCAGGACAGCTCCGGTGACGCCATGTCCAGCGCGGACCCGAGCATGAAGCTGTCCAGCACGGTCACGGCGACCACGACGTCGTTCGCAGCGAAGCCCTGCTCCACGAACACCGCGGCGAGGTGCTCGTAGATGCCGAGCGTCGCGGTGTCCGTCACGGCCTCCCCCACGAGCAGCGGGATGGCCTTCGCATGCTGACCGAGGGCGCTGCGGTAGCTCCTCGCCCAGGCGGCCGCCCGGTCGCGCCAGTCCGGGCCGGCCGTGAAGAAGTCCCCCGCCGCCAGGGCGTCGGAGCCGATGACGGACCGGATCCCGTTGATGATCTCGGGGCGCCCGTGCACGTGGTGGTAGATGGAGGACGGGCTGACCGACAGCTTCTTCGCCAGCCCGGGCAGGGTGAAGTCCCCGAACTCGTCGACCAGCTCCAGTGCTGCCCGATAGATCTTCTCCGGCGACAGAATCGCCTGGCGTGGCCGCCCCATGGTCCCCCTTGTACCGGCGGCTGAGCCGCCCTCTGCGTTCTGTCCCTAGCGTGCCGGCCACGCTACCGTCGCCGACGCCGCCGTCGTGGCCGCCGTCGTGGCTGCCGTCGTCGTGGCCGGGGTCGCTCCAAACGTCGTCGTCGTTCTCGTCGTGCTCAGAACATGATGACGCTACGGGCGCGCTCGCCCTGGCGCATCGCGTCGAAGGCCTCGTTGACCTCGTCCAGACTAATCCGGTGCGAGATGAGCCGGTCCACGGGCAGGCGCCCCGCGAGGTACAGCGCGGCCAGGCGCGGGAAGTCCCGCCCGGGCACGGTCGAACCGTAGTTGGAGCCGATGAGCGACTTCCCGCTCTCCGCGAGCATCAGGGCGTCGATGGAGACCGGGCTGTCCTCCGGCGGCAGGCCCACGATCACGGCCTTGCCGCCCGGGGCGATCAGCGAGGGCAGGGACTCGATGGTCTGCACCCTCCCGATCGCCTCGAACGCGTAGGCGGCGCCTCCCCCGGTGATCGCGGCGATTTCCTCCGCGAGTCCTTCCGACGGCACCAGCGTGTGGGTGGCACCGAACTCCCGCGCCGCAGCGAGCTTGTCCTCGCTGAGGTCGACGGCGATGATCGGGTTCGCCCCGACGAGCCGCAGCGCCATGATGATCGAGAGCCCCACGCCGCCGGTCCCGACGACGACGGCGGACGTGCCCGCCTCCACGCCGGCGTCGTTCACCACGGCTCCGAAGCCCGTGGCGACGGAGCAGCCGATGAGGCTGGCGACGTCGAACGGGACCTCGTCGGGGATGCGGATGGCGCCGGCCTCGGGGACGACGGCGTATTCGCTCATGGACCCCACGGTCAGGTACGGGAACGCGCGGTCGCCGCCGAGGGTGAGCGGGCTGGTGCCGTCGGGCAGGAGGCACTCCTCGGACCGGCTGCCCGTGCACACGTAGGACTTCCCCGACAGGCACGCGGTGCAGCGCCGGCAGGGGTAGAACCAGGAGAGGATCACGTGGTCGCCCACCGCGACGTCGGTGACGCCGTCGCCGATCGCCTCGACGGTGCCGGCGCCCTCATGGCCCATTACCGTGGGCGAGGGCAGCGTCCAGTCGCCGTCGAGCACATGGCGGTCCGATCCGCACACCCCCGACGCGCCCATCCGGACGAGGACGGTGCCCGGACCGGGGTCGGCGACGTCGACGGTGGTCAGGTCGAGGTCCTGCGACCCGGTGCGGTGGACGGCGGCGCGGGACGTGCGGCTCACGCGCGACCGTCGACCTTCTCCACGTCCGCCGCGTAGCCGCCGACGCCGCGGCGCACGTAGAGGACCTTCGCGAGGACGTAGTAGACGACTCCGCCGACGATCGCGGCAGGGAAGGACGCCGTGATGTAGCCGAAGACGGGCAGGGCGGTGAGCGTGACCGGGTTGTAGATCACGAGGTAGAAGGAGGCTCCGACGACGACGGCGGCCATGCCGGCCAAGTTGACGCCACCGTGGAAGTGGTAGGCGCTCTCGTGACGGTGGCGGTAGAGGTCCTCGAGGACGACGCGCTGGCGGCGCAGCAGGAAGTAGTCGGCGATGATCGCCCCGCACATGGGCGCCAGGAACGCGCCGCTGAGGGTCACGAACACCATGAACCGCTGGTACATAAAGCCCGGGAAGAACGCGAGGACGGCCGGCAGGACGAAGAACGCTGCGCACAGCCACGCCCACCGGACCCCGGAGAGCAGATTCCCGCTGGCCTGCCGGAGGGCGAGCACCGTGGAGTAGACGATCGAGGACGTGCTGGTGATGTTCGCGAAGGCGATGAACAGCAGGATGAACGCGCCGAGGACCGGGCCGCCGAACGGCAGCATCCAGACGGTGGGATCGGAATCGCCGAGGGTCAGGGCCGCGGCCATGCCGACGACCTGAGCGATCAGCGTGGCGCCGAACAGCCCGAGGTAGGACGGCCAGAGGGCGGCCTTGGGGGTCTTGGTCAGCCGGGCGAGCGATCCCATGACCGGGTACCAGGACACGCCGACGCCCACGTTGAACTCGACGGCGAGGGCGAAGTTGAGACGCTCGTCCTCGAACGGGGCGAGCGGTGCGGCGCTGAACAGTGCGTCCCACGAAGTGTTGAGGACCAGGAAGACCATGAGGAACACGGTCACGACGATCAGGCCCGGGGCGATGAACTTGTTGAAGCGGCCGATGGTCACGGGTCCACGGGAGAGGATCCACCAGGAGACGGCGATCGCGACGAGGGCGAAGACCGTGACCATGAGGCTCTCCGGGCCGAAGCCGGTACCGAACGTCGAGTTGGAGACCTGCGTGACGGCCCGGCCGACCATGATCGCCAGCAGCGAGGACCAGCCCATCTCGGTGATCAGAATGACGGTGAAGACGAGGAATCCCACACCCACGAGACCGAAGACGGGCCTGAGGATGGTGTACTGCTCCACGCCGTAGCGCTGGCTGGCGACGACGCTGGCCAGGACCATGAAGCCGAGGCCGATCGCGTTGCCGATGATCATCGCGGCGATGCCCTGCTGGAAGCCGACGAGCAGCGCCGTCGACCCTCCGACGAGGAACGCCCACGTGGCGATGGCGAGGCTGATGTTGACGCCGGTGAAGTCGGCGCCGTTCCAGATGCGCTCGCTGCGCAGCAGGGGCAGCGAGCCGAGCGACCCGCCGTCGCCGGCGTCGTTCTTCGTGCCGCCGGCGCTTTGCGTGCCGCCGGTGCTTCGCGTGCTTTCAGTGCTCACAGCGCCAGCACCAGGAACCCGGCGAGCGTGATCCCGAGGGTCACGAGGGCGTACAGGCCGAGGTGCCGCCCCGAGAGGGCGGCGCGTGAGGCGTCGTCGTGCTCGTGGGCGGCGATCTCGCCGAGTCGGTGATGCAGGTCTCGCGCCGTCGCGTCGGTGGGAACCATTGCGTTTCTCCAATAATCGAATGTCATTCGGTTCGGGTACATCGTTGTGCCTATCATGAGGGCTGTCAATGGATCGGCCGTCGGATTCTGCGCAGACCACCTGCCAGCCGGCCGGCTTCCCGGAAGGAGTCGTGGTGCCCGCTCTCGCTGTGCTCCAGGCTGCAGGGACGGTCGGCGCCGTGGAGGAGAACCTGCGTCGCCTCGACGGGTACGCGGCGCGCGCCGCCGCCCAGGGTGCGGAGATCCTCGTGACCCCGGAGCTCTTCGCCACCGGCTACGCTCCTGCCTCCGCCGCGGAGTCCGACGGGCAGGGTGTCCGGGACGCGCTCGCGTGCATCGCTCGGCGGTACCGGATCGTGCTGGTCGGATCGTCGGTCGAGACCACCCCCGACGCACGGCACATCACCGCGTCCCTGTTCGACCACCAGGGCGCGGAGCTGACCCGTTACCGGAAGGCGCACCTGTTCGGGGCCGAGGAGCAGTCGGTCTTCGTCCCGGGCGACGAGCGTCCCGAGACGGTGCGGCTGTTGGGCATGACGGTGGCGCTCGGTATCTGCTACGACGTCGAGTTCCCGGAATTCGTGCGGAGCGCGGCCCAGCGCGGCGCCGATCTGCTGCTCGTCCCGACGGCGGTGCCCGCCACGGGCGACGTCGGGAACCGGCCTCCGGCGCACACGTACAACGCGGAGCGCATCTCGACGCTGCTGGTGCCGGCGCGGGCCCTCGAGAACGGCGTGTATATCGCCTACGCGAACCACACGCTGCCCGGTTTCACAGGACTGAGCTGCATCGCGAGCCCGTACGGGACGTTCCTCGGCCTTGCCGGGGACGGCGAGGAACTGCTCTTCGCGGGCGTGGACCCGGCCGAGGTTCGCCGTGCCAGGGAGCTCAACACCTACCTGACGTGCCGGCGTCCGGAGCTCTTCGGCTGAATGCGACCGGCTGTTTCGTGCCGGTGTCTGGAGTTGTTCGCCACACTTCTGCCAGGTGTTCCGTGCCGGCACCTGGGCACCGCGCCGTCGGCCGTCCGGGAAGGTCACCCGTACACGTGAAGTGCCCCGCCGTACCCGAGCGGCATGCCGTAGCCGCGCAGCCAGGAATCCAGCACCTCGGTCACCGCCGCGAATCTGAGCTGTTGGATCGGTGCGACGGCGCTGTGGGGCTTGTTCCCGGCGTCGTCCGCCTCGGCGCCCAGTCCGATCCGCCAGTTGTGAACTGCTCCACCATCGCAGTACGCGATTTCCACGAGGTAGCCGCTCCCCGTGTTCATGACCTGGGCGTATCGGCCTGAAGGACCGAGATCGAGGTTCTTGGACTGGATGACCAGCCAGTCACCACTGGTGGCGATCAGCCTGACCAGACGGACCACTTCGGCCCGCGATTCGAGGTCTCGCCAGTTACTGCAGTTACCGTCGACGCTGACCATCCACTGAAAGGCTTCCTCAACGGCCGGATGCAGGAGCAGGTCCAAGAGGGTTTGTTCGACGGGCGCAGTGACGGATAGTGCGCAGCCGATTTCGGTGATGATTGCGTTTCCCGCAACGAGACTTCCGGACATCCGGGCTCCTTTCAGGCGGTAAGCATTACTTCATGATTCCCCGTGCCACCGACATTCCTTCTCTGTCGCGGCAGGGACCGATTCCTTGTTCGACGACCGGAACCGGCTGAATGGCCGGCAGAAGAAGTCCGCCCTGAAAGCGCTCCTCGGTGGGTTTAGTGTGGGTCTGACCACCAGCCCAGTAAGCACCGGGAGACCCATGACCTACGAACTCCGCACATACACCGCCAACCCCGGCAAGATGGACGCCCTCGTGGAGCGCTTCCGCTCCTCGACCATCGACCTCTTCACCGAGCACAACATGAAGAGCCTCGGCTACTGGACGCCGGTCGGGACGGACGACGTCCTCGTCTATCTCCTCGAGCACGACGGCGACCCGAAAGCCAATTGGACGGCGTTCGGCGCCGATCCGCGGTGGACCGAGGCGAAGGCGTCGTCCGAGACGGATGGTGTCCTGGCGGCACGCATCGACTCGGCGCTGCTCGAGGCGACGGATCTGTACCCGGTGGCGCAGGCGCGGTAGGCCCGGCCTCTTACAGGGGTTGGTTGCAGAACGCAACAAAGCGGACGCCGGGCCGGGAAGCTGTTCGTCGAGTTCTCCGGGAACCTACAGTCGGCTCATCATTCCGACCAGGTCTCAGGAGTAATCCCATGAAGAAGCTATCCATCGTCGTTGCCACCTCGGCTGTCGCCGGCGCCTCCCTGCTGTCCGCCTCACCCGCCCTCGCCGTCGGCCTCCCGTTCAACAACTGCACGGAAGCCGCGAACGTCGGCGTCTACAACATCCCTCTCGGCACCCCCGGCTACCAGCCAGGGCTCGACGCCGACAAGGACGGCTTCGGTTGCGATGCAGCAGGAACACCTGCCTACAACGCGAGCATCGTGGCGGGTATCGTCGCTCAGAACACCCCTCCGGTGACGCCGCCCGTGGCCCAGCCTGTGCCACCCGTCGCGCAGCCGGTCCCCGGGCAGGTTGCTCAGATGCCGGTTGGTGGAGCCGAGACCGGTGTGGCCCAGACTCCGCAGGACGACTCAGGCGCCTTGGCCCTGGGCGGCGGACTGGTGCTTGCGGCACTGGGCGGAGCGTTTGTCGTCCGCCGTCGTGCGGTTGCCGCTGGCTGATCAACGAACCGACGACGATGCCCGGCACGGTTCGTGCCGGGCATCGTCACGCCTGGGGCTCTCCTCATTCCCTGGACCGTGCCGCAATGGACCGGGGAATCCCGCTGGTCGCGTCACTCGACCCGGCAGCGTGCCGAGGCCGCGCGACGCGAGCCGGTTACCCGCCGACCACCTGTCCGCCCTTGATCACGGCGCTGATGGACGACTCGGGATCGGCCAGCACGGTAACGTCGTCGAGCGGGTTCTGGTTCAGGATCAGCAGGTCGGCGAAGGCGCCGGGCGCCACGACTCCCAGCTTCCCCTCGAGCCCGATCAGCTCGGCGGCGGTGAGCGTCGCGGAGCGCAGCACCTCCTGTGCCGACTGCACCTGGGCGCGGATCCGGAACTCCTGGCTCTGGTGGACCTGCATCGCCCCCAGCAGGTCGGTACCGAAGACGATCTTCACCCCGCCCTTGTTCGCACGGTCGAGGGCTTCGAGGCCGGCGTGGAGCACCGTGTCGACCTTCTCGCGGCTGGCCGCAGGCAGGCCTGCGGCCTCGCCGTCGGCCTTGAGGCGCTCATAGGTGATGAGGGTCGGCACGAGGAAGGCGTCCTTCTCCACGAACAGGCGCACGCTCTCGTCGTCGATCAGGTTGCCGTGCTCGATGCAACGGACACCGAGGCGCAGTCCGCGGTTGACGGCGCGGGCAGTGTAGGCGTGACCGCAGACGTAGCGGTTGGAGGCCTCGGCCTCCTCGACGACGGCGAGGATCTCGCTCTCCGAGAACTGTGTGGAGTCCACGCGGTCCGTGGGTGAGGCGACACCCCCCGACAGCATGATCTTGATGTGGTGCGCGCCGGTCCGCAGCTGATCCCTCGCGGCCTTGCGGACGGCGTCGACGCCGTCGCACACAATGCCGATGGAGGGACAGCACTGGTGCGGGTCGAGGGTGCTGGAGCCCATCGCCCGCATGTCGCCGTGTCCGCCGGACTGCGAGAGGGCCTTGCCACCGAAGATCACCCGCGGGCCCTCGAACAGCCCTTCCTCCACGGCCATGGCGACGCCGAAGTCCGCGCCCGCCACGTCGCGGACGGTGGTGAAGCCGCGGTGCAGCATGGCCTTCATGTTCCGGGCCGTATGCGCGGCGACATAGGTGGGTGACCATTCGGCCATGGCGCCGAGATCCGCCGTCGCCGCGGTGACGTGCACGTGTCCGTCGATGAGGCCCGGTAGCACGTACTTGCCCCCGGCATCGATCGTCTCCCCGGCGGGGCGGTCGGCGGGGACCTCAGCGGTCGGGCCCACCCAGGTGATCAGCCCGTCCTCGATGAGGACGCTCCGGCCGGGTGACGAGGTGCCGTCGGCGAGATCAAGGACCGTCGCGTTGGTGATGTGCAAGTGTTGTGTCTCGGGCATGGTGCTCCTCGAAGAGTGGTGTGGCTGACGCCTCATCCGATACTGGCAACTTCGAGCACAACATGCAACAGCTGTTGCATGAGGGGAGGCAGAGTGGTGCAGATCGCCGAATGGTTCGAGGGCCTCGCGCTGGGGCGGAAGGCGAGCCCCGGGATCGAGGCGGTCCTCGCGGTCATGCGCACTGACGCCGCGCGGGCGTCCTTCATGTCCACCCAGGAGCTCGCCTCGCGAGCGGACGTGAATGTGGCGACCGTGGTGAGGGCCGCCCAGTTCCTCGGCTTCTCCGGATGGTCGGCCCTGAAGTCCGAACTGCGACACCGGTACCTCGCGTCCCTGACCGCTGAGAGGCTCCTCACCGAGCGCGCCGTACCGGCCGGCGGCCTCGTCGAGTCCTCCCTGGCCAACGATCTCCGCAACGTGACGCGCCTCGCCGACAGCATCGACCCCGAGGGCATCAGCCGCGCAGCGGCGATCCTCGCCTCGGCCGAGCGCACCATCGTCCTGGCCACCGGCAGTTATGCGGCCGCGGGTTTCCAGCTCGCCCACGTCGGCCAGTGGATGGGCCGCGACGTGGAGCTGCACACCGCCTCGGGGACCGCCCTCGTGAACCGGCTGCTCAGGCTCGGGCCGGGCGACTGCCTCGTAAGCTGCAACCTGTGGCGCGCGAGTAAGTTCGTCCTGGACGTGGTGCGCGTCGCGGCGCAGCGGGGCATCCGGATCGTGGCGATAGCGGACCGCCAGACGGGGATCACCGATCTGGCGGAGGTAGCCCTGCTGGTACCGAGCGAGGGCGTAACCTTCATGCCGAGCACCGTTGCGGCGGTCGCGACCGTCCAGGCCCTGCTGGCCGAACTCTCGGCCGCAGACCCGGCCCGCACCATGGCAGCCCTTCGTGGCGCCGAGGAGCTCTGGAGCGAGCTCGACCTCGTGGATCCGGCGTGAGAAGCAGTTGTCGGCTCATGTTTCGGTCGCATGACATTCTGCAACAACTATTGCAATAGGAGCTGGATCACACCAGACTGCTCTGGAGTACCGGCGCCCGGCCGGCATCAGCGAGAGGCTCCCCATGCAACCTGTGCACGTTCTCATCCTCGTGGGCTATGTCCTGCTTATGGTCCTGGTCGGGGCGTGGTTCAGCCGCAAGAAGGCGATCGCCGACGGTGACGACTTCATGCTGGCGGGCCGCTCGCTGCCCGCGCCCGTCCTGGCCGGGACGCTGCTGGCCACCTTCGTCGGGTCCGGCTCCATCATCGGCGGGGCCAGCTTCGTCTACACCTACGGCCCCGTCGCCGGGATCTTCTTCTTCGCCGGTACCGTCGTCGGCATCGTCTGCCTGTACTTCATGGCCACCAAGGTTCGGCGGCTGTCCCACCACACCATCCCGGAGATGCTCGAAGTGCGCTTCGGCAGGCCGGTCCGGGTCCTCGCGACGATCATCATCCTGGTGGCCTTCGTGGGCATCACGGCCTACCAGTTCACCGGCGCGGGCTCGATCCTCAGCATCATCACGCCGCTCAGCCCCGCGCAGGGAACCATCGTCGCCGCCGTCCTCATCACCTTCCTCGCCCTCGGCGGCGGCCTGAAATCGGTTGCCTGGACCGACTTCGTGTCAGTCGTCGTGATCGTGGTCGCGCTGGTCGGGACACTCGCCGTCGTCTTCATCGCCGACGTCGGTGGGATCGGCGGTTACGTCGAGCGCCTGGACCCCGCGCTGACCTCGCTGACCGGCACGCTCACTCCGGTCCAGCTCCTCGGCTACTTCCTGCCCCTGTTCCTCCTCATCCTGGGTGACCAGAACATGCACCAGCGGCTTGCTTCCGGCCGCGACGAGAGCACGGCCCGGAAGGCCACCATCGGTTTCTTCGGTGGCGCCATCCTGCTGCTGGGCACGATCATCCTGCTGGCGTCGTCGTCGTCCTTCCTCCTCCCCGGCATCGAGCCGGGCCAGGCCATCCTCGGCCTCGCCGGGACGGACCTCGTACCCCTCGGCATCGGCGGCCTGCTCCTCGCCGGCGCCTTCGCGCTGATCGTGACCACCGGGTCGTCCTACCTGCTCACCTGCTCCGGCAACATCGTCTACGACCTCGTATTCCAGCGCCGCGGCAGTGCCCGGAACGCACAGAAGGCACTGAAGCTGGGGCGCTGGGCCGTCCTCGCGGTGACGGTGTTCGCGTACGTGCTCGGCCAGTTCTTCCCGAGCGTGCTCGCCCTGCAGATGTACGCCTACACGATGTACGGCGTGGCCATCACTCCCGTGGTCCTTGCCGCCCTGTTCTGGAAGCGTGCCACGTCGTGGGGCGCGATCGCCGGCATGGTCGTCGGCGGAGTCGCCACTGTGGCCTGGGAGTCGACCGGCCGATCCGCGGACATCAACGCCGTCGTCGTCGCACTCCCTCTCGCCGTGACGGCGCTGGTCGTCGTGAGCCTGCTGACCCGCACATCGGCGACGGATGGTGCCCCGACCGGGACGGACGAGCAGACCACCGAGGGCGCCCACGCGGCCTGACGGCGACCCGCTGGGTTCTGCACAGGGCCCTGCTCGACGGCGGCCGCACCCGGAGCCGGGTGCGGCCGACAGTATTCACTCCCGGTCGGGGGGCTTCTTATCCGCTTCCAGCGGATCGTCAACGTCTCACCCGTCGGCGATCCGCATGCAGCCTCGAATTCCCCGGAACCTGCAGTGGACCCCGTGCTTTGCCCTGACGCAGCCGCCGGCAGCCCGGGCACAGGAGGTCAGCCGGCGTGCGGCAGCGACACCTCGACCAGTCCGGCGACCACGCGGGTCGTGAACGACGGCTGGGGCGACGTCGCGGGACCCTGCATGACCTCGCCGGTCTTCAGCGAGAACGTGCTCTTGTGCCAGGGGCAGACCACGCAGGCGTTGCCGTCGTCGAACGTCAACTCGCCCTCGTTGAGCGGCCCGGAGAGGTGACTGCAGGTGTCCGACAGGACGGACACGTCGTCGCCCTGGCGGAGGACCACGAGTGGGACCTCGCCGAGCATCTTCCGCTCGAGCTTCCCCTCGGGGAGGTCGGCGAGCGCACCGAGCGCGTGCCAGCCGGGCTCCACGCGGTGCGGGACGTCCTCGGCGTGGTTCGCGCCCAGTGACTGCCGGTAGGACATGTGCCCGCCGAGGAATCCGCCCGCGGAGACGACGACGAGGCCGGTGTAGGAGAGCAGCTTTCCGGACTTCCCGCGCAGGCGCTGGACGAGGGAGAGCGCGTACAGCCCGGTGGCGACGACGTTCGCCCCGGCGTGCACGATACCGACGCGCTGCTGCTGTTCGTGTCCCTCCGACCAGTCGGTCCAGCCGGCCACTGCAGTGGGACCGGCGGTGATCACGCCGGTGCCGATGAGGATCGCGGAGGCCTTCTTCGAGCCGGGGATCGCATCGAGGATGGCCGCGGAGAACCAGGTGCCCGTGGGCACGAGGATCATCAGCGGGTGCAGCGGGTGGCCGATCGGCACGCCGTGGAGGATGTCACGGATTGCGCCGGGCTTGATCACCGACTGCACGACGCCGCGCATCTTGGTGACCATCGGATCGAGCCCGGTGGCGTTCTCGAGCTTCTCGACGGATTGCAGGGGGCGGAGGGTCTTCATGGTGTCTCCTCAAGTTGCAGGTGGGCAGCAGCGGAGCTAGCGCCTCATTTACGAAGCATACTGAGGATCACCGACGGGTGCCGGTCGACTTAGGTGCTTCACCGTCGTCGACCGCTCCCAGCAGGGTGCGCCGGTCCCGCCACGCGCCGGTGGACCACAGCGCCCAAACGACGAGCACGGGCTGGAAGAACAGGCGAGTGAGGCGTGCGCCGTCGGTGTCGAGCCCGAAGGCGCTGACGCCGTCGACGTACTGGGCGATGTTGCCGGGGAAGATCGCGACGAAGAAAGCCGCGACCACCCAGCCGACGATCACGCGATACCGACCGAGGGCCACCAGTGCGGCGCCGAGCACCAGTTCGACGACGCCGGATGCGACGACCACGAAATCCGGTTCGAGGGGCAACCACGCCGGGACTTGGGCAGCGAACTCGGCCCGGGCCAGTGTCAGGTGGGCCGTGCCGGCGAACAGGAGGAATGCGCCGAGCACGATCCGCGCCGTCGTCCTCGCGGTGGACGTGCGCTGCAGTGCTACGGGTGACGCCATGCTGCGCACGATAGCATCGACGCGATGGTGTTCAGCCGTTGTGGCGGGCTGGAACGGGTCGGTGCTCGGCTCGATCATGCAATCGTTTTTCCTCCTCAGGGATTTGGCAGTGGTCGAGAGTCTGACGAGCACTGTTCGGTCATACGGGGAAAAGTTGACGGTGTGTGCCGCGCGCACGAAGCGGTGCCGTGCTGACGATAAAATCAGGGTGTCGTCATCGGACCTCGAACCACGTACCCTGCCTCCTGTAGGAGATCCCACCCGGACCACATCCGCCATGAGTGCGGCCGACCGGTCACGATGCCCGGCAGTCAGTCGCAGGAACACCACGAAGGAGATCGTCATCGCCCCTCGCAACCGCCTCAATGCCCGTTTGCGCACCACCCTCGCCCTGCTGGCCGAGCACCAGGTGTCCGGTTCCGTCGTCGCGCCCAGCGAACTGATGGCCAAGGCCGTCGCGGACGTCCCGTTCGACGACAAGGAAGCGGAACTCCTCTCCGGCGGTGTCCCCCGTGGATTCAAGGCCCTGACGACGGCGACGTCGAAGCTCGTGAAAGCCGGCTGGCTCGTCAAGGGCCGCAGCGGCTGGACCGCCACCGACGAGGGCATCCGTGCCGTCGCAGCCTTCACCGACCCTGACCAGTTCATCGAGGCCATGACCAGCGGTGCTCGAGTGCCGGAGCAGGCCGCCGGCCACGCTCCACAGGCGCCGGAGCAGTTGGGCGAGGAGGCGCACGCTTCACCGGCCGAGGATCCGACGCCGCCGGACGTCACCCCAACTCTCGATGTCTCGCCCGAGGCCGTGGCCGAGGAGGCTCCGCCCGAGCTCGTCGCCGCTGCCGCAGAGGCGCTCGCGGCGTCGCCGACTGACGCGACGACGGATTCGACCGACGACACTCCTGCCGGTTCGGACGCCGACGTCGCGTGGCAGGACCAGCCGCAGTCCGTGGCCCTGTCCGGTGACTTCGCTCCGCTGTTCGGCGACGCCGGCCACTGGAGCACCGATCTCCGCGAGCTGCGCTTCGACTGGGAGCCGACGGAGAACCTGTGGCTGCACATCCTGCAGCTGCCTGCCGGGACCTACCAGTTCAAGATCCTCGTCAACGGATCGTGGGAGGAGAACTACGGCCGCTTCGGTGTGCGTGACGGCGCCAACCACGAGCTGCACCTGATCACCGACACCACGGTGACCTTCCGGTTCGACTACGGGACGAAGGACATCCGGACCTCCTAGTCGAGGATCGGGTTCCGGCCCCGTGCGCTGCCTCCGGGTGGCGGACGGGGCCGACGTCGTTCCTGGGGCCTGCCCTTGTTCCCGCTGTCGTTCCCGGGTTTGCGCCCTCCGGGTGCGTGTCGGGTCGGGACACGCCGAGTGTCGCGCTTCGGGCCAGGCAGAGGCGGGAACGACGGCGTGGCTGACGCGCTGGCGAGGGGCAGCCTTCGCTCAGGTTTCCCCAAGGACTCGCGACACTCCCCCACCCGGCACCGACGGTCCCGCAGGATGGGGCAGAGATCAGTCGACCGGGGGAAGTGCGGGGCGCATGGGCGCAATGGATCGCGAGTGGTTCCACGAGGGCCGCGATGCGCGGATGAAGGCCGTCCAACGGTCGCCGTCGGGCAGGATTCCGGGGTGGGCGCTCGACGACGCCCTCGGCACACCGTCCGCTCCCCCACCGTGGCGGGCCGCACCGACCTACGGGCCGGCCTCGAAGCAGGCGTCGCGCTCCGGGCGGGCACGGGCCCGGGAGCGCGCGCCGGCTCGCAGACGACGTATGCGACGGCTCGGCACCGTGGCGGGCGTCGGCCTGGTCGCCGCCCTGTACGCGATGCCGTCGTTGTTCGACCGCTTCGTCCTGCCGGTCGCACTGCCCTACCTGCCCGGGGCCGACGTGCCGCCCCGCGGGGTCGGGGCCGGCGATGCGCCGCTCGGGACACCACCGCCGGCACCGGCGTCGACGGCGTTCGCGTTGCTGGACTCGCCTGTCGAGGAGCAGGAGTGGATCGCCTATGACCCGTGCCGCCCCGTGCACTACGTCGTCCGGCCCGACAACGCGCCGGCCGGGTCGGAGGGACTGGTGCAGGAGGCAGTCGCTGCGGTGTCCGTTGCCACGGGCCTGCAGTTCATCGACGACGGCGTGACCACGGAGGCGCCGAGCGAGGACCGCGACCTGTACCAGCCGGAGTTGTACGGGAAGACCTGGGTGCCGGTGCTCATCACCTGGACCAGTGAGGCCGAGATCCCAGGACTCGCCGGTGACATCGCGGGACTCGGCGGCAGCGACTACGCCCAGGCGCCCGGGCAGCCGTTGGTCTACGCGGGTGGGCAGGTGCAGCTCGATGCGCCCGACGCCGCCCGGTCGCTCAGCTACCCGGACGGGCGGGCGCAGCTCCGAGCGATCATCATGCACGAGCTCGCGCACGTCGTCGGGCTCGATCATGTGGATGATCCCGGCGAGCTGATGTACGAGCAGAACATGGGGCGGGTCTCGTTCGGCGAGGGCGACCGTGCCGGCCTCGCACTCCTCGGTTCGGGACCCTGCGCGCCCGGACTGTGAACTCCCATTCCCTGAAGGTCAGGCCGGAGCGATCCGCGACGGCGCATGTGTCGCACGCGCCGTCCTGCTCGCCCGCGTCCACTCCCGGAGAAATCTGCTAAACAACTGAGTAAAAGTCCGCCATGGCGCGCCGACAACGTAAATTAAGGAGATGAGCAATGATGCCCTCCCGACAGCCGTCCAACCGTTCGATCCCGACGGCGGCAGCGACCAGTCTGCCGAGGCACTCGAGGCGCTCATCGCCACGGTCGAGAGGGAAGTCGCCGAACTCGAATTCACACGCTTCACGAACGACGACGCCGTCGCGCTGGGGCAGTTGATCGTTCAGTTGGGAGCGGGTCGCAACCTGCCGATCGCCGTCTGCATCCGACGGCCGAACCACATCCTGTTCCGGGCCGCGCTCGACGGCACCACGCCGGACAACGACTACTGGCTCGACGCGAAAAGCCGCACCGCCGAACGGTACCTCGTTCCTTCCCTGCTCGTCGGCCTGTGGGGACGCCGCAACGGCGGGAGGGTGGAGGACGATCCGCTGTTCGACACGACGGTGTTCGCAGCGCACGGCGGCTCCTTCCCGCTGTACATCCAGGGTGTCGGACCGGTGGCCACCGTGACGGTTTCCGGCCTTCCGCAGCTCGAGGACCACAAGCTCGTCGTCGAGGCGCTCCGGACCTTCCACGCCGCTGCCGGCCTGTAGCCCGTGGTACGCCGTCGTGCGTCTTCGCATGACGCCGCGTAACCGAATATGACGGGGACCGCTGGCGCTGCCGCCGCCCCGTGCGCTTAGCTGGAGCCATAACCATCCCGAGCGGCCGAGAGACCTGGATCGACGACGCCGCAGCAACCCTCCCCGCGTAGCAACGGGGAACGGTGCTACTGCCAGGACCGATGGAGAAGCTACACGCTTTCGTTGGTCTGTCCCTCCGTGCTCCTGCACGCCCGGGGCGCCTGCCGGCGACCTGTATCAGCCCTCCATCGGGCGATGATTCAGGAGCCCCGCGTGAGAACAGCAAGCCCCAGCACACCCCGATCCTTCCCCCGATGCGCACCCCGCGGCATTGTCCTGTCCGCCGTCGCGGCGGCAATGGCGCTCACCGCGAGCGGCTGCGGAGGCTCCGCTGCCGCAGGCGAGGACGACACCTTCGTCTTCGCGACGGGCAAGGACATCTCCTGCCTCGACCCCCACGTCAACGGGGACATGCCGCAGGCGTCCATCGCGGCGAACTACCTCGATTCCCTGGTCTCCCAGGACAGCGAGGGTGCCATCCATCCCTGGCTGGCCACGGACTGGTCGGTCTCCGACGACGGCCTCACCTACACCTTCACGGTGCGCGACGACGTCCGGTTCACTGATGGCACCAGGCTCACCGCAGAGGCGGTGAAGGCCAACCTCGACCACATGATCGACCCCGATACACAGTCAGGGACGGCCGGCGGCTACCTCAAACCCTACGTGGGCACGGAGGTGGTGGACGAGACCACAGCCGTCGTCACCCTCAACCGCCCATACGCTGCGTTCCTCGAGGTGCTCGCGCAGCCGTTCCTCGGTATCCAGTCACCGGAGGCGCTCAAACGTCCGCAGGCCGAGAACTGCAACGCCCCCGTGGGAACCGGGCCCTACCGAATCGTGGACTACGTGCCGCAGTCCAGGGTCAGCCTGGTCCGCAACGAGGACTACAACTCGGCCCCGCCGTACGCGCAGCACGAGGGGCCGGCGCACATCGAGAAGATCGAGTGGCGGATCGTCCCCGAGGATTCCACGCGCTACGGGCTGCTGCGCGCCGGGCAGGTGCACGCCCTGGACCTCATGCCGTCCGTCCATTTCGGTGAGGCCGAGGCGGACCCGGACGTCGGACTCATCCTGCAGGACAGGCCCGGCAACCCGACCAACCTGATCCTCAACACGACACGCGCACCGTTCGACGACCTCCGGGTCCGGAAGGCCTTCCTCCGCAGCGCGTACGTCGACGCCGGCATCAACAGCGTCTACTTCGGCACCGTGACCCGGGCCGGCGGACCGCTCAGCTCCACCACCGGCTTCTACTCCCCCGACTTCGAGCACGTCCACGACCCGGACCCGGACGAGGCAGCCCGCCTGCTCGACGAGGCCGGCTGGACCGAACGGGACGACGAGGGCTACCGCGTGAAGGACGGCGCGCGCCTGACCGTGCACTTCCCCTACACACCCGGCGCGTGGCCCACTGCCCATCAGGCCCTCGTAACGCAGATCCAGGCGACGGCGAAGAAGGCCGGCTTCGAGGTGCTCATCGAGAACGGTGACGGCGCAACCGTCAGCGAACTCGGCAACACCTTCGACTACGATCTCCGCGCCGACTACTGGAACACCAACACGGCCGACGTCCTGCGGATCGTCTTCTCCTCCGAGTACACCGAGTCCGCGGGCTTCGTGCCCAACGGCTCGGGTTTCCGCAACCCGGAACTCGACGGCATCCTCAATGACGCCCTCGCGACGGACGACCCCGGGACGCGGGAAGACCTCTACTACCGGGCGCAGCAGATCGTCAGTGACAACGCGCTGCAACTGCCCCTCTACAACCAGGCCAGCCAGGTGGCGCTCCGGACCGACCGCTATCGGGATCTCACCCTCGAGCCGAGCCTGTCCCTCCCCTACCTCTACGACGTCACGGCGGTGGATTCAGAATGAGCACCCAGTCCCTCGATTCCCTCAGCGCAGCACCCCGCACGACGGCGACGGCGGGCACCGCCGGGAAGGTCGTCGCGAAGCGGGCGGCCGGCAGCCTCTTCGTCCTCTGGGCGGCCGTGACCCTGACGTTCTTCGTCCTGCGCCTCACGCCGGGCGATCCGATCACCGCGATCCTGGGCGGCGCGGGATCCTCGCCGTCCCCCGAGACGGTCGCGGCCGTCCGCGCCGAGTACGGGCTCGACCGGCCCGTCCTCGTCCAGTACCTCTCCTACCTGGGGAACCTCGCCACGGGAGACTTCGGGGTGTCCTACATCTTCAAGGTCCCGGTCCTGGAGATCATCGGCCCGCAGATCCTGCCCACCCTGCAGCTCGCGGGGCTGGCCCTCGTGTTCGCGTGGGTCATCGCCCTCGCGTTCACCCTACTGACGGTGGGACGTGGGCGCGTGCTCGACGGCGCCGGCCGCGCCGTCGAGGTGTTCTTCGCCTCCCTCCCCCAGTTCTGGGTGGGCATCATGCTCGCGGTGGTCTTCGCCGTCACCCTCGGCTGGTTCCCCGTTGCCGGCAACGACGGTTTCAGGTCGCTCGTGCTGCCCGCGCTCTCCCTCGCGATCCCCCTGGCAGGGTTCATCGCCCAGGTCACCCGGTCCTCGTTCGAGGACGCTCTCGCCCAGCCGTTCGTCCTCAGCGCCCGGGCCCGTGGCCTGAGCGATACGGCCGTACGACTGACCCACGCCCTGCGCCACGCGATCCTGCCCGGCCTCACGCTCTCCGCGTGGGCCGTGGGCTCGCTCGTCAGTTCCGCCGTCGTCGCCGAGATCATCTTCGCCAGGCCTGGCCTCGGCCGGTCCCTGGTGGACGCCATCGTGAACCGCGACCTGCCCGTCACCCTCGCCGTGGTGGTCATCATCGCCGCGGTCTACATCCTCGTGAACCTCGTGGTGGATGTTCTCTACCGCGTGGTCGACCCCCGCACGAACCCGAAGGGATCCGCAGCATGAGCCTGACCCTCGACCCCACGACGACGGCGGCGGCCGGCACCGGCGCTCCGACCGCGCCGTCACCCGTCCCCTCCCGCGCCGGACGCCTGGTCCGCAACACCCCGATCGGGGTCTGGATCGCTGCCGCACTCTTCACCTTCCTCGTGCTCGCCGCCGTCGTACCGTCCGTCTTCCTGCGGCAGGACCCGTTCGAGATCGACCCCGCCAACGCCTTCCAGTCCCCGGGCGGCGCGCACCTGTTCGGTACCGACCAGAACGGGCGCGATGTGTTCTCCCGCGTGATCGCCGGCACGGGGCAGTCCCTGCTGCTCGGTCTCGCCGCCACGGCGATCGGCCTGGTCCTCGGCGGCGCCCTCGGCATCACCGCAGGGGTCTCCGGCAGGTGGGTGGACTCGGCGATCTGCCGGTTCGTGGAAATCCTCTTCGCCTTTCCGGGCCTGCTCCTGGCCCTGATCGTCATCGCGGTGTCCGGCACCGGTGTTGTCACCGCGGCCATCGCCGTCGGGGTCGGTTCTGCCCCCGGTTATGCAAGGATGCTGCGGACGCAGACCCTCCAGGTGGTCGCGGCCCCGTATGTGGAAACAGCCCTGTCGCTCGGCCGGTCGAGATCCCACATCCTCTGGCACACGATCGTCCCGAACGTGGCGCGGCCCCTCTTCGTGCTCGCCACCCTCGGGATCGGCCAGGCGATCGTCTGGGCGTCGTCGCTCAGCTTCCTCGGTCTGGGCGCGCAGCCCCCGGCCGCCGAGTGGGGCGCCATGCTCGCCGACGGCCGGAACTACCTCCAGGTGGCCTGGTGGATCGCGGCTTTCCCCGGCATTTTCATCACGCTCGCCGCACTGACCACCACTGTGGTGGGACACCACCTGCAGCGCCGACTCGAAGCAGAGGTCTGACCATGACTGACATCACGAATACGGGCTCAGGGAGCACCGCCGGGCAGCCCCTGCTCTCAATCGACAACCTCAGCGTCTCCTTCACCACGCCGCGGGGCGCGGTCGACGTCGTCCGCGAGGTCTCGCTGGCCCTCGCACCCGGCCAGGCGCTCGCCCTCGTGGGCGAATCGGGCTCGGGCAAGACCGTCACTGCCCGCACGCTCGTGGGGCTGAACGCTCCGAACGCGAGGGTGTCGGCCGACCGCCTCGACGTCCTCGGCCACGACGCCACCCGGCTGTCCGAGCGGCAGTGGCGGGGACTACGCGGGAAGGACATCGGCTATGTGCTGCAGGACGCCCTCGTCTCCCTGGATCCCCTGCGCACGGTGGGCCAGGAGATCGACGAGACCCTCCGCGCCCATGGGGTCCGCGGCCGGGCCGAACGGCAGGAGCGGGTCCACACCGCGCTGCGCGACGCCGGGATCCCGGACCCCGAGGTCCGCGCCCGCCAGCGATCCGGCGAACTGTCCGGCGGGCTCCGACAGCGGGCGCTGATCGCCCAGGCCACGGTGCTCAACCCACGGCTCGTGATCGCGGACGAGCCCACCACCGCCCTCGACGCCACCGTGCAGGCGCAGATCCTCGAACTGCTCGCCGAACTCAAGGAGCAGGGCCGCGGGCTCATCTTCATCTCGCACGACCTCGCCGTGGTGAGCCACCTGGCCGATGAGATCGCCGTCATGCAGCACGGGCGGATCGTCGAGTCCGGGCGGGCATCGGAGGTGCTCGGCAACCCGCGCCACGACTACACACGCCAGCTGATCGACGCCGTCCCGTCCGCAGCAGGCAAGGGCACCCGGCTCTCGGCGGTCCCCCGGGTGTCCGTGGAAGCCCGGCCCACGCGGCCCTCGGCATTCTCCGATGATGCCCCTGCCCTCGAGGCGCGCAATCTGGTGAAGACCTATCCCGGCCCGGGTGGTACGCACCGCACCGTCGTCGACGACGTCTCCTTCACGCTCGCCGCGGGGAGGACGCTCGGGATCGTCGGTGAATCGGGGTCCGGCAAGTCGACGACGGCGCGGATCGCGCTCGGCCTCACCGAGCCCGACGCCGGGACCGTCACCCTCGGGGGTCTGCCCTGGGTGGGAAGCACCATCGCGGAACCTCTCCGCCGCCCCCACCGGCCGGATATCCAGCTCGTCAACCAGGACCCGCTGAGTTCGTTCGACCCTCGCTTCAGCGTGGGCCGCATCATCACCGATGCCCTGGATGCCGGCTCCATCGGCGTCCCCGGTGAGCGACGCGACCGCGCGGCCGAACTCCTCGGGCAGGTGGGTCTGTCACTGGATCTCGTCGACCGGCGGCCTCTCACCCTTTCCGGCGGTCAGCGCCAACGTGTCGCGATCGCCCGTGCTCTGGCACTCCAGCCACGCGTCCTGCTGCTCGACGAACCCGTCTCCGCACTCGACGTCTCCATCCAGGCGCAGGTCCTCGACCTCCTGGCGGACCTCCAGGAGCAACTCGCGCTCAGCTACCTGTTCATCAGCCACGATCTCGGCGTCATCCACCACGTGAGCGACGACGTCCTGGTGCTCAAGGACGGCCGCGTGATGGAGTCCGGGACGGCGTCTTCGATCTTCACGGCTCCGGCCACCGACTACACCCGGGCCCTGCTCGACGCCGTACCCGACATGCCGGCTCGGGATCCCATCGGCGCCGCTCACGGCGATCACGACGCGACCGGCGTCGTTCCCGGCCTTACTCGTGGCGCCGGCGGCGCGCCCGCATCCACCCCGTTCCACGACCCGGCAGGAGCCGACCGATGACCGCAGACACCCTTACAACCCCGACCGACGCTCAGGCTGTCGACGTCCCGCTCACCTACACCCGGCTGGCCGAACACTACCGCCCGTTGTTCGAGGAGATCGCCGCCGGTGCGGCGAAGCGCGAGGACGAGCGGATCCTCCTGCACACCCAGGTGCGCACGCTCGCGGACGCCGGGTTCACGGCGCTGCGGGTGCCGGTCGAGCACGGCGGTGGCGGAGTGAGTGCTCCGCAGTTCTTCCGGCTGCTCATCGAGCTCGCCGCCGCCGAGTCGAACCTCGCACAGGCGCTACGCTGCCACATCGCGTTCGTCGAGGACCGTCTCTATGCCGACGATCCGGTCTGGCTTCGCCGCGTCGCCAGCGGTGCGGTGCTCGGCAACGCATGGACGGAGACCGGACCGGTACCTGTGGGCGGTGTCAGCACCACCATCGAGCGCGACGGCGACGCGTATCGGGTCAACGGCACCAAGTACTACACCACCGGGAGCCTGTACGCGGACTGGATCCAGACGGGTGCGCGAACATCCGACGGCGTCGACGTCATCGCGCTCGTGCGGCGGGACGCACCGGGGGTCGAGGTCGTCGACGACTGGGACGGTTTCGGCCAGCGACTGACGGCGAGCGGTACGTCGATCTTCCGGGACGTCGTCGTGCCCGCGGCGGACGTCATCACCGACACGGAGCATCCGCCGTACGACACCGGGGTGTATCAGCTCGTCCATGTCGCGACCCTTGCCGGGATCGCGCGTTCGGCAGTCCGGGACGTGGCTGCAGAGGTGCGCGGGCGGACCCGCACCTTCAGCCACGGGAACGGCACCAGACCCAGTGAGGACATCCAGGTGCAGCAGGTAGTGGGGGAAGTCTCGGCACTCGCGTTCGCGTCCGAGGCTGCTGCACTCCGGGTGGCCGAACTGCTGCAGGAGGCCTACGAGGCACACCTCGTAGGTCTCCCGCAGGTGGACGCGGACTCCGCTGCAGTAGCAGTGGAGTTCGCGTCCTCGCAGGCACAGATCGTGGTGACGGAGCAGGTCCAGCGTGCAGCCGCGACCATCTTCAACGCGCTCGGGGCGTCGTCGACCCGCAGAAGCCTGCAGCTCGACCGGCACTGGCGGAACGCCCGCACCGTCTCCTCGCATAATCCGGTGATCTACAAGTCGAGGATCGTGGGCGACTGGGAAATCAACGGAACGGTGCCGGCCTTCGTGTGGCGGGCGGGTGACGCGCCGGGTACTTCGTCGGCGGAGGGTCGGGAGGCCGTTTCATAAAGGCGAACGACGGCGGGGTGCGCGCGGTGTCCGGCACGGCGCGTGTTCGAGCGCCCGGTGCGCCGGTGCGCCGGTGCGCCGGTGCGCCATGCTGTCGTCCCTTTGCGCGTCCACAGCATCCCGCTTATGTGGACAACGAGAAGCCACTCTTCCTCCACATTGCCCTCCCAGCCTCAGAAATAGTAGACGTGTTCGATAAAATTCAAGCATGGCAATTGCCCCGATCGAGCCGATTCTTGCGACACCCAGTCCATTGGGCTGGGCGCGCGAGGCGCTTGCGGAGTGCGCACGGGATGTAGGTCTGAACCACCGAATCAGGACCAGGACGGAAGCTGCGCAGTTCATCGTCGAGGTCGAGCATGCCTCGAAGATCGTGGACTATCTGCAGATCCTGGCGGCCCGCCTGGCGGAGGAGCACAAACTGGCGGACACCGACGGTGATGAGCGTGCGGGGGGTGCGCTCCTGGTGCGCGCCGAACAGTCGCTCGGTTCGGACGGGCATTCTGGCAAGGAGGGTGAAGGCCAGCCCGTTGCGTCGGACAACGGATTCAGGAATTGCGCAGAGTATCTGCGTGCCACACTGGGCATCAGCAGGGCAGAAGCGAAGCGTCGGCTGACGCTTGCAGAGTTGGTGCTTCCCCGGATATCGCCCACCGGCGCTCCGGTTCCTCCCCGCCTCACTGTGCTCGGGGCCGCTATGACCTCCGGCCATATCAGCGGGCGGGCCGCAACCGTCATCGCTCAGGCATTACACCGGGTGGATTCGTTCGCGACACCTCAACACCTCGAGTCGATGGAACACCACCTGACACGGCAGGGGATGGAAGCCGACGAGGACATCCTCCGTGTGCTGGCTCGTCGCTGGGAGAGCGTCCTCGACCAGGACGGGCGGGAACCCACGGACAAGGTGCTGCGTGCACGGCAGGGCGTCTTCCTGAAAGGACGGCGTCACGGACTGCACTTCCTCGAGATCGGCGCCACGGACGAGCAGTTCGAACATCTTGCAACGGTCATGAATTCGACCGCGAACCCCCGCTGCGTTCCGGGCCAAGCCGGTGAGGCCGTGCCCGGCCGAGCAATCAATGAGCTCAGCGACCAGCACCACCCGAGCGACCCTGACAGCTGTGCGTCGTTCGGTCACGACGCGCAGGAATCCGTGAGCGCTCTCGGTGATCCTCCAGCTCCAACGAGGGCTCAGACTCTCCTGGATGGACTCGTTGCAGCTTGCCGGGTTGCACTGAGCACGGCCACCCTCCCGTCGACGGGCGGTTACCGACCGCAGGTCATGGTGACCATCGATCAGCAGGATCTCGTCAGCGCGACGCACCGAGCCGGATATGCAGTCTTCTCGGGGCAGATGAGTGCCGGGAGTATCAGGAAATTAGCATGTGATGCCGACATCATTCCGGTGGTCCTGGGTAGTAGCGGTCAGGTCCTCGATGTCGGACGGGCACAGCGGCTCTTTCCGCCGCACCTTCGGCGAGCGCTCGTCGCCAGGGACAAGGGTTGTGCCTTCCCTGACTGCTCCATCCCGGCCAGCTGGTGCGAGGCGCACCACATCAAGCCGTGGTCCCATGGCGGCACGACCAGCATTGCCAACGGCGTCCTGCTGTGTTCACGCCATCACCACGTCATTCATCAGGGCGGCTGGACGGTCGAGTCCCGCAATGGCATTCCGTGGTTTACCGCTCCCCGGGCCCTTGGCCCTCCGAGGACTGCGCGGCGGAACAGGTACTGGCAGGCAGGACAAGCAGTCGACGAAGTAGTGGTCGGCCATGCTTCCGGGCCGAGGCCAGAGGTTTCCGAGCACAACACAGATGTCCTGGAGCACAGTCCCGGATGACCGGAGCATCGGGCCTGTCAGCTACGACCGGAGCACCGTGGGCGACCTTTCGTGGAACTGGACAGGCCTCCCGCATGAACGGAGTCGGTCGCCCACGCACACAGAAGGCGGCGCCCATACCAAGGGCACCGCCTTCATACGATTGGTATCGGAGACTACAGCGCAGCCTCGATGGCCTCCGCAACAGGCGTCTCACCGCTGTTGAACTGAATGGTCTTGTCGACCGTGCCGAGGTTGCCGAGCACGACTGCGGCTACGAGCGCGACATCCTCACGGGCCACGGAGTCCTGCTGCGGCTCGGCTGACACCTCGATCTTCCCAGTCCCCGGATCCGTCGTCAGGGCTCCCGGCTGCAGGATGGTCCAGGCGAGTTCCGAGTTGCGCAGGTGCTCGTCAGCCGCAGCCTTCGACTCGGCGTAGTGGAAGAAGCTGTTGTCTTCCGGCACCCCGTGGTCCTTGCGCGCACCGAGGTAGGACACCATGACGTAGCGCCCCACAGCCGCCTCCTGGGCCGCGTCCATGGAACGGATCGCAGCATCCCGATCCACGGCATACGTCGCCTCCGGGCTCGCACCACCCGCACCGGCAGACCACACGACAGCGTCGTGGCCACGGAAGACATCCGCCATCTGCTGCACCGACAGCTCGGAGACATCCGCTACCACAGGCGTTGCGCCCGCCTGCTCGACGTCACCGCTGTGGTCCTGGTTACGGAAGATCGAACTGACCTGATGACCCTGACTCGTGAGGATCTTCGTGAGGTGCAGGGCTACTTTTCCGTGCCCACCGATAATGGCTACTCGTGACATGGGAACTCCTTCTGTCGAATGACTGGATACCTTGTCTTCGACGCTAGTCCCCGAACCCTCGGCCTGACCACCTTCGTCGGGGTGTTCTGCCGCGAGCGGAGGCCTATTCCCGGGTACCGCCATCGATACTCAAGAAACTCCCGGAGCAGCCGAGGAGAGCGGCACCCCACGAACTGACGGACGGACGGGGTGGACCAACGGACCGACGAGCCGACGGACGGACGAGGTGGGCCAACGGACCGATGAGCCGACACACGTCAGGGGCGGATCGCCTGGAGTCGATACCGCGCACCACGGTGCTCCTCCGGCAGCCGGTCGCCCTTACCGAACAGCTTCTCCCGCAGTGTTCCCTCGACGTACTCCGTCGGGTACACACCACGCTTCTGCAGCTCCGGCACCACGAATTCGATGATGTCCTCGAAGGTCCCGGGCGTGATCGCGTAGGCCAGATTGAAGCCGTCGACGTCGGTCTCCTCGACCCATGCCTGGAGCTCATCGGCGACCTGCACACCCGAGCCGACGATGCGGGGCCCGAGCCCACCGATCCCCGCGGACTCGGCGATGTCCCGCACGGTCCACGGCGAGCCGTCGTCGTTCACCTTCTGGAAGTTCGCGACAGCGGACTGGATGGCGTTGGACTTCACGTTGCCGAGCCGCTCGTCCGGATCGTAGGCGGAGAGATCCACACCGAGCCACCCCGAGACGAGCACGAGGGCTCCCTCGTAGCTGACGTACTGCTGGAAATCGTCGTGCTTGGCCTGGGCCTTCTCCTCCGTCTCGTCCGTGATGATGGTGAGCAGCGTGTAGATCCGCACCGAGTAGCGGTCACGGCCTTCGGCCTCGACCGCATCCCGGATCTTCGTGACGACGTCCTTCAGCTTCTGCTTCGTGGGTGCGGCAACGAAGACGGCCTCGGCATTGCCGGCTGCAAAGGCGATGCCACGAGAGGATGCTCCCGCCTGGAAGATGACCGGCGTCCGCTGCGGTGACGGCTCACTGAGGTGGATTCCCGGAACCGTGAAGTACTTGCCATCGTGGTCGATCTCGTGGACCTTGGCCGGGTCCGTGAAGACGCCGGTCTCGCGGTCGCGCACCACGGCGTCGTCCTCCCACGATCCTTCGAGCAGCTTGTAGAGGACTTCGAGGTACTCGTCGGCGTGGTCGTACCGCGCATCGTGCTCGAGCTGGTCCTCATGGCCCATGTTGCGCGCGGCAGACGGGAGATAGCCGGTGACCACGTTCCAGCCGACGCGGCCCTTGGTGAGGTGGTCCAGGGTGGAGAGCCGACGCGCGAAGGGGTAGGGGTGCTCGTAGGCGGTGCCCGCGGTGACACCGAACCCGAGG
This sequence comes from Arthrobacter sp. TMS2-4, assembly GCF_054511075.1. Taxonomy (NCBI): domain Bacteria; kingdom Bacillati; phylum Actinomycetota; class Actinomycetes; order Micrococcales; family Micrococcaceae; genus Arthrobacter; species Arthrobacter sp. TMS2-4. Next base: position 134,303 of record NZ_JBTNDI010000008.1, on the reverse strand, counting down.
TGCTCGGTGACGAGGGCCATGGCGGAGACGAGCAGGAAGGGATCGTTGACCGGGGTCTGCGTCCCCTGCCGCAACGTGGCCTCGTTGGAACCGCCATACACGTCGTACGTGCCGAGGACGTCGGCGATGAAGATGCCGTCGAACAAGCCCTTCTCGAGGGTCTTCGCGAGATCAGCCCAGTAGCTCAGGTCCTTGTAGCGCCACGACTGGTCCTCGGGGTGGCGCCACAGACCCGGGGACTGGTGTCCCACGCAGTTCATGTCGAAGGCATTGAAGCGGATACGGCGCGGAGCTGTGGGCATGAAAAATCCTCATGTCGGGGCACTGCCGTGGCGGAAGCGCCATACTTGCCCGCACTGGCCGTGCCGGGCCGAATCCTCACCTGGGGCACCCCACTACAGCGAGAGGGTTGCCGTCCAACAAACCAGGGTTTTGCGTTGGAACTCTTGATTCTGGTTCCGAGCGTAGGTGGGCACGCACGCCGTCGTCCACCTACCGCCGTCATGGTGCGTCATGCATCAAGCGTTCCGTGCACCCGTAGGAGGGCCCGACGACGGCGGTCGACACCCTCCGGCGAAGAGACCCCAGAAGTTGCAAAGAAAGTATTGCAAAGACTTCTTTGCAAGCGCACACTGATCGCATGGAAGAGACGATGAGCGAAGCAGGACACCCCGTCGACGACGGCAACCGCGTCCTCGACGGGGCAGCACTCAAGGCCCTTGCCCATCCCCTCAGGATCCAGCTGCTGGAGGTCCTGTCCAGCTACGGTCCGCAGACCGCATGCAGCATCGCCAAGCGGGTCGGAGAGTCGAGTGGGTCGACGAGCTACCACCTGAGGCAGCTGGCCCGTTACGGCCTCGTTCGCGAGGTGGAGGATCGCGGTTCCGCCCGCGAGCGGTGGTGGGAACGCCCCCGCGGGTCGCTGACCCTCAGCACCCCCGAACTCGAACAGGACCCCACCACCCGGGAAGCCACCCGGCAGGTGAACCGCCAGTTCGAACGCGGCCGGGCGGAAGCTCTCGCGACCTTCATGGCCAGTGGCTGCGAGGCCGTCCCGCCGGAATGGGCGGACGCAGCCATGATCGCAACAATGAACGCCCATCTGACGGCAGAGCAACTCGCGACCCTCGCCCGCGATATGAGCGAGATCCTTCGCGAGAAGCTCGACGCCTACCGTGCCGAACCGGGCACCCCGGGCACCCGACCCGTCCAGTTGCACTTCAACGCATTCCCCCTCATCGACTCCCAGGAGACATCATGACCAGCGCAACCCTTCCCGTCGGATACCCGGTGCTCACGGCACCATCCCATGCAGGGCTCGCGTCGCGGACCCTTTTCCGCCTGGGCGCCGCGTTCATCGCAGCAGGATCGTCACTCGCCTCCGTCGAGGGCACCAACGCAGAACTCCTTCACCGCCACCTCGAGCGCCGGACGGACCTGCAAGCCCTCGCCCACAGCGGTATCAACCTTCTCTAGCCGCGCGGCGGCGACCATCGCCCTCCGACCACGACGAGCACCTCGCCCAGTCGCACCCCGGGAACTACCGCAGGTAGGACGCCCCATTGACGTCGACCACGGTGCCACTCACCCAGAGCGGAGCATCGGTTGCGAACCAGGCAACCGTCTGCGCTACCTCCTCCGGCGTCGCGACACGGTTGAACGGACTCTGCGCACGCACAGCGTCACCACCCGGCCCGTCCAGCACGGTTCTGCCCATGTCGGTCTCGACGAACCCCGGCGCGACGGCGGCAGCGAGGATGCCGTGCGGAGCGAGTGCCACGGCCAGGGACTGCGTCATGGAGTGCAACGCCGCCTTGCTCGCCCCGTAGGCCGGCGTGGCGGGCTCACCCCGATACGCACCCCGCGATCCGACACTGACGAGCCGACCACCCTCCGGGCCTGCCGGCCGGTCGAGGAGGTGCCGGGCGACGAGCCATGCCAGGTTTGCCGGCCCGACGAGATTCACGTCCAGCGTGCTCCGCCACGCCTCCTGCCAGTCCTCGAAGGACACGGTCTCGATGGGATGCGCCTCGAAGATGCCGGCATTGTTCACCAGGACATCGAGCCCACCCAGTCCGCCCACCGCCTCCTCCACCACGCGCCTGCAGGCCTCGGGGTCACCGACGTCCCCGACCACCACCACATGGCCATCACCGGCAAGCGCTTCGCACACAGCCGCCGCGGCGCGCCCGTCACGGCCTGCATGGACAGCAACGCGGTGTCCCCGTCCTGCGAGATCATGCGCGATGGCCGCGCCGATGCCCCTGCTCGCACCGGTCACCAGAATGTTCGACGTCATGGTTCAGACGGTACAACGTGTGCGGCGTCCCAGCGGGGACGCTTGGTCGCCGACCGGAGAAGCGAACGCCGACCGACCGGAACGGACACGTTGACCCCCGGTCGGCACGGGTGCGAGGGTGGCTGGATGAGCACAGACACCACCGACGTCCAGATCAGCAACAACGAAGCCGAGAATCGCTACGAGGCCATCCTCGGGAGCAGTCGCGTCGGCACCGCCGCCTACGACCGGTCGGGGGATACGATCACGTTCACCCACACGGTCGTCGACCCGGACGCCGAGGGGCAGGGCATCGGCAGCACCCTCATCCGGTACGCGCTCGACGACGCCCGTCGGCAGCACCTCGCTGTCGTCCCCCGGTGCGAGTTCGTGGCGGCCTTCATTCAGGAGCACCCGGACTACCAGGACCTGACAGCCTAGGCCGCTCCCCGGACCCCCTGGCGAAGAGCTGCATCGATGAGCACCTCCGCTGCGCGGCGCGCCTGACCCGCTGCTTCCGGAGACCCGGCGATCGCCGCCGTCGTCTGCGCGCCTTCGGCGAGGATCGACAACTGCGGCGCCAGATACGGTGGCGCCCCTGCCGCCTCCGACAGATCCCCGACGTAGTGCTGGAAGGACTCCTTGTGCTTCCTCGCGTACTCGGCGACCTCCGGGCTGACAGCCCCGAGCTCGGCGAAGCTGTTGATGAAGCCGCAGCCACGGAACGAGTCCTCACCGAACCACTGCGCGAGATAGTCGAAGATCGCCAGGAGCCGGGCCCGCGGACCATCCACGCCACGGACCTTCGCGTCGAGCCCCAGGGTCCAGGATTCGTGGCGGTGTTCGAGGACGGCCATGACGATGCTGCTCTTGGAGGGGAACTCCTGGTAGAGCCGCTTGAGCGAGACCTCCGCGGCGGCGCGCAGCTCGTCCATACCGACGGCGTGGATGCCCTTTGCGTTGTAGAGCCCGTCCGCCGTCGCCACGATGCGGCTGCGTATCTGGGAATCGGACATACAGGCATTCTACTTGAATCGAGAACGAACGTTCTCTATATTGGCCGGTGAGGGAGAACGAACGTTCTCCCCGCTCGAGACAAGGACGACGCACATGGGCTTCATCACGGTCGGCACCGAGAACAGTACGGACATCGAGCTCTACTACGAGGACCACGGCACGGGCCAGCCCGTCGTCCTGATCCACGGCTATCCCCTCGACGGCGGCTCGTGGGAGAAGCAGACCGCCGCTCTCCTCACAGCGGGCTACCGCGTCATCACCTATGACCGGCGCGGTTTCGGCCGGTCCAGCAAGCCCACCACGGGCTACGACTACGACACGTTCGCCGCGGACCTGAACACGGTCCTCGAGACGCTCGATCTCAACGACGCCGTACTCGTCGGCTTCTCGATGGGCACGGGCGAGGTGGGCCGTTACATCGGCACCTACGGCGAGGCCCGCGTGGCGAAGGCCGCATTCCTCGCCTCACTCGAGCCGTTCCTGCTCCAGACCGACGACAACCCCTCCGGCGTCCCGGCCTCGGTGTTCGACGGCATCCGGAGCGCCGCGATCGAGGACCGGTACGCCTGGTTCACGAACTTCTACAACGACTTCTTCAACACGGACAACTTCCTCGGCAACCGCCTCAGCGAGGAAGCACTCCGCAACGCGTGGAACGTCGCGTCGGGAGCCTCCTGGTATGCGTCGTTCGCCGTCGTCGATTCCTGGCTGACCGATTTCCGGAGCGACATCGAGAAGGTCACGGTCCCTGCCCTGATCGTGCACGGGACCGACGACCGCATCCTCCCGATCGACTCCACCGGCCGCGAGTTCACCAAGCGACTCCCCTCCGCCGACTACGTGGAGATCGAGGACGCACCGCACGGCATGCTCTGGACGCACGGCGCCGAGATCAACGAGATCCTGCTCGGCTTCCTGTCGAAGTAGGTCACCGACCGACGACGGGACGCCGCCACGTCCGGCGTCCCGTCGTCGTGTCGCTCCGTCGTGGTGCGAGCCAGGAATCGGACAGGCGGGGCGCGCGATTCCGTCGTCGCGGGCCAGAACCCGCTAGAGCTGGATGCCGCGCGTGAGTGCGCCGTCGATCAGGAGATTGGCGCCGGTCGTGCGGCTCGAGCGCGGACTCGCGAGGAACACGACGGCGTCGGCCACCTCCTGCGGAGTGCCCATCCGTCGCGTGGGGTTGAGGGCCAGCGCTGTCGCGAACAGTTCCGGACTGCCCTGTTCGATACTCGGCCACACCCCGCCCTCGTGGTAGGTGTTGCCGGGCGAGACCGTGTTGGCCCGGATCCCCTGCTCGGCGAGCTGGAAGGCGAGGCCCGCCATGTAGGCGATCAGCGCCGTCTTCACCGTCCCGTACGGACCGGAGGCGAAGTCCACCTCGCGGCCGGAGACACTCGAGATCGCGGTGATCGACGGCGTCGCGCTCCGCGCCACGTGCGGCAGGGCCGCCTTGACCAGGCGCACGGTACCCATGAGGTCGACCCGCAGGCTGGCCTCCCAGTTCTCCTCCGAGTCCTCGATCGCGAGGGCGCTGACATTGCTCACCACCGAGTCGATGCCGCCGAACTCGTCCGCCACGGCCGCGACCCAGGCGGCGAGCGCCGGACCGTCCCCCACATCGACCACGTAGCCGATCACCCGACCGCCCGACGACGACAGCGCCGCCTCGGTCGCTTCGACCTCCTCGGCGTTCCGGGCACAGAACGCGACGTTCGCGCCCTCCGCGGCGAACGATTCGACGATGGCGCGGCCGATGCCTTTCGTGCCGCCGGTGACGATCGCGGTGGTGCCGTCGAGATGCAGGTCCATGGCTGTCCTTCGGTGAGCTGTCGGTGTCGGGATCGGGGTCGTGTCCGGGTATCAGCGGAGCTCGGCGCCCTGCCGTCGCAGATGTGCGTGGAGGCCGCCATACGCATCGACGGAGGGGAAAAGTGCCTTGGGAGCCTTGACCACCACGCTGTAGTTGGCGTCGACGGCATTCGCAATCGGCGCGAGGGCGGTCTGGGTCAGGAGCTGGTAGGCATCCAGCTGATGCAACCCGAACAGGTCCTGGAACCAGCGGATCATCTCCAGCTGGCCGATCCGCCACGAGTCCTCCATGGGGCGGGAGGACCCGACGGCCATCCAGTGGTAATCCGTCTCGAGCCGCGGCCATGCCGGGGCCCCGCCCTTGACGAGCTCGACGATAATCGTCGAGTGCATCGCTCCCTCGACGGCGGTGCCGCAGGCTTCTCCCTCACCCTGGCGGTAGTGGCCGTCACCGATGGAGAACAGTGCCCCCTCCACGTTGACCCCGAGGTAGACCGTGGTGCCCGCCTTGACGTCCGGCGCGTCCATATTGCCGCCGAACCGTTCGGGCACCAGCGACGACCGGACCTCCCCGCCGGGCGGAGCGACGCCGACGGTCCCGAGCATCGGCTCGAGCGGCAGGGCGACCTCGAGGTCCCCGTGCCGCGACTGGAAGCCGACCGTCCGCCGCTCGGTGTCCACGTGGTAGATCCAGGTGGTGTCGGGCAGGGGGTCGTGCAGGGACGCGGTGCGGTCGGTACTGGTGAGTCCCCCGAAGAACGGGATGGTCGCGGAGGCCCCGTAGGAACGTGCCGGAGTGAGGTCGACGACGTGCAGGGCCAGCGTGTCCCCCGGCTCCGCCCCTTCGACGTGAAACGGTCCGGTCTGCGGATTGACGAAGTTCAGATCCACCTTCTCGCCCGACACGTCGTCCACCGAGGTGAGCGCATTGTTGAACGCATCCTCGGACCAGAGGCGGAGTGCGGAGCCGGGCCGGACCGTCAGGACGGGAGCACTACCCCCGAAGGTGTACACGAGCTGATCACGCCGGGGGTGGTACTCGATGATCTCCATGACCGGATGCTACGGGCCGGCTCCGGACTCGACAAGGGTGGGAACACCACGTGCCCGAGCGCTCAGGCCCGCCCCTTGAGGATGAGGTTCCAGTAGACCTTCGGCAGCACGAACCGCTCCACCACGTACGTGAGTCGCCGTTCCCGGGCGAGGTTGTCCCAGCCCGGCACGGTCGGCATCGGAGCGTACTTGTCGTCGAATTCGGAGAAGACCACGGTGCCGCGGCTGACCACGAACGGGCACGCCGAGTAGTGGTTGTACTGTGCGGTGGGCTTCTTCCCCTTGAGCGCGGCCCGGAGGTTCTTCGCGAGGACCGTCGTCTGCATGCGCAGTGCGGCACCGGACTTCGAGTTCAGTGTCGACGCCGCATCGCCCGAGGACCAGATGTTCGGGAAGCGCGGATGCCGGAGGATCACGGGATCCACCTCGACGAATCCTGCCCGGTTACCCGGCGTCGGCAGGTCCGTGGACTTCAGCCATTCGGGGGCGGACTGGGGCGGGACGGCGTGGAGGACGTCGTAGCGCAGGGTCTCCGAGGCACCGCTGACGGTGTTGGTCAGCTCGACGGTCCGGCCCTCCGGGTCGACCGATGCGAGTTCGGTGCTGTACCGGACCTCGATGCCGTATTCCTCGATCTTGCGGTTGAGTTCCTCGTCGATGATGTCCATCCCGAAGATGGTGGGCGTGGACACTGCGAGGACCACACGGATGTCCCCGAGCACACCCTGGCGCTGCCAGTGGTCGCACGCGAGGTACATGGGCTTCTGCGCGGCCCCGTCGCACGACGCCGGACCGGGCGGTTGGGTGAAGACGACAGTGCCTTCGGTGAGGTCCCGAAACAGCTTCCAGGCCTTGGGAGCGAGCTCGTATTCGTAGTTCGACGCTCCGTGCGGCCCCTCCATGGCGTCCTTGAGGCCGGGAATGGCGGTCCAGTCGTTCTGGATCCCAGGGCAGACCACCAGGTGGTCGTAGGTGACGGCACTGCCGGATTCGAGCAGCACGGTGTTGGTACCGGTGCTGACGTCCGTGGCCTTGTCCTGGATCCAGGTGACCCCCTTGGGCATGACCTCCGCCTGGAGTCGCACGGCGTCGAAAGCGTCCGCCGTGCCACCGGCGATGTGCGAGAACAGCGGCTGGTAGAGGTGCCGGCTCCGCGGCTCGATGACGGCGACGTCCTTGATCCGGTATCGGCGCAGCCGGCCGGCCAGGGAGACACCGGCATTACCGCCACCGATGATCAGGACCTGGTGGTGGCGTTTCTCGCCCGGAGCCGGCCGCACGGGGTCCGTGCCGGACGGTGCGGTGCTCGTACTCGCTCTGAAACGGATGACAGCCACCTCTTCTGTGTCGCCCTGCGCGGCATCTCTCCCGACAGTACCTCCCGGCACCGACCCCCGTCAGGACACGTTTGCTGTGGTGCACGGACGATGCCTCCGCGCTACTTGATAGGCTCACGAGTCATGTCCTCGATCTACCTGATATCACCGGCGGGCCACCCGAACTTCGGTGACGAGCTCATCGCTGCGGCCTGGCTGAAGCACCTGGCGCAGACCCGTCCGGATGACGAGGTGTGGCTGGACTGCCCCAACCCCGGCCTGGCATCCGAGCTCTTCCACGGCCTGCACCCACGGCTCCGCGTGACGAACACACTGTGGCGGTCCTGCTGGGAGGCTCCTTCGACCGACCCCGACGTGGTGATGACACGCGTCGTCGACCTCGTGAGGAACTTCGGTTCGCCGGCCTACGACCTCGGGCTGGAGAGGCTTCGGAAGGTTGAGAGCCTCCACCTCCTGGGCGGCGGCTACCTGAACAACCTCTGGCCGTTCCATGCCGGCCTCGTAGCCGGCGCCGTCGCGGTGCAGGCACTCACCGGCGCGAAGCTGTACGGCACCGGGCTCTCGGTGGTGCCGATGATCGACACGGGAACGGGCATGGACGGCGTCGGCCACCCGCGAACCGTCGTCGAGCTGCTGCAGCACTTCGACCACGTCAGCGTCCGGGACCAGGCATCGGCGGATGTCCTCGGGGTCACCCTCGGTCTCGACGACGCTTTCCTGGGCGTGCTGGAGGAGCGCAGGAGAGGACTGGCCCGTGGTGGCGCCGACCTCGTGCTCTGCCTCCAGAGCGACCTGCAGTCGGAGGAGCAGAGCAGGAAGGTGATCGACGACGTCCGGGCCACCGTGGCGGCGGCCCGCGCCCAGGGCAGGACGATCCAGTACGTCGAAGCCATTCCCGGCGTGGACCGGCCTGCCTTCGACGCGTTGGGCGACCTGATGGATCCCGACTCCTTCATCCCGTTCATGTCCGTGTGGCGTGACGGGCTGCCGCTGCGGGCCGACCAGACCTGGGTCACCACGCGGTTCCACCTGCATTTCCTGGCGGCTGCAGCCGGTGCGGCCGGGACCGCCATCGGTGTCAAGGACGGCTTCTACGACGTGAAGCACCGGTCACTGATGGATCTCGGCACCGGCTGGTCCTACCGGCCCGCCTCGCAGGAGAACGCCCCCGACGCCCTCGCATCCGGCTCACCTGCGGCCGGCTTCACGGAAGACATCGCGTCCAGGGCCGAGCAGAAACGCCAGGAGGCGCTGGGCCTGTACCCCGTCCCCGGAGGATCCGACCGCAGCCGGGCGGACGACCGACGTCGTACCTCTGCCCTGCGCATCGCCCGGGGCTTCCGGACCGCGGTGAGGCAGGACGAACGCACGCGAGGCTGAGCACGCTCCCTGACGCGCCCCTCCGGCGCCGGGCTCAGTCCCGCGCGTACCGCCGCACGAACGCCCCGAGGATCGCTGCGGGGTAGGCGACCGCGGAGGCACGAACCCGCTCGATGTAGTCGTCGGCCTCCTCGGGCGGGAAGTATCCTGCGTGGCGGTAGGTCCTGATGCGGCCGACGAGCGCCTCGACGTCGAGCTCGGGGTGGAACTGGGTGGCGTACACGTTCTCGCGCACACGGAACATCTGCACGGGGCACGTCGCCGAGGAGGCCAGCAGCACCGCCGATGGCGGCAGCACCGTGCACGCCTCCTTGTGCCCCACATACGCGGAGAACGACGACGGCAGTCCCGCGAGCAGCGGATCGGCCAGGCCGTCGTCGGTGAGGGTGATGTCGATGGCACCGATCGGCTCGGCGTACGTGGTGTCGACGACGGCGCCCTGGTGCCGCCCGAGCGTCCCGACGCCGTAGCAGGCACCGAAGAACGGGAAGTCCTCGGCGACCACCGTGTCGAGCAGCCGGCCGAGCTCACTCTCCACCCGCACCTGGACGGCGCTCTTCGACTCCTCCGGGTCCGAGGAGTTGAAGGGGCTGCCTCCGAGGAAGATCCCCGAATAGTCCGCGAGGTCCAGTCCGGGCAGGGACTCGGTCTCGAGCCGGACACGCCTCAGCTGGCCCTCGGCAAGGCCGCCGAAGCTCAGGAAGCTCTGGTATTCGGCGTCGGCTGCGTAGTCGTCGACGCGGGTGGCCAGGAGCAGGAACGGTTTCACTCCTCGATGCTACTGGGGTTGGCAAGGCAAGCCGATCCTCCGTAGCCGGACGAGGGCGCCGGTGCTTTACTGCTGCGATGACGAATACTCCGATGCAGCGCAGCGAACCCCATGACAGCAGCGTGGCAGGACGCCTGAACTGGCTGCGTGCCGCCGTCCTCGGCGCGAACGACGGCATCGTGTCCACCGCCGCGACCGTCGTCGGCGTCGCCGGGGTGACGAATGCTGTCGCGCCCATCCTGGTGGCGGGGACAGCCGCCGTCGTCGGGGGCTCCGTGTCCATGGCGCTGGGTGAGTACGTCTCCGTCAGCAGCCAGAAAGACAGTCAGGAAGCCCTGATCGAGAAGGAACGCCGGGAGCTCGCAGAGGATCCCGACGGCGAACTCGAGGAACTCGCGGGCCTCTACGAGCAGAAGGGGATGACGCCGGGGACGGCCCGCCAGGTCGCTGTCGAACTGACACAGCACGACGCCCTCGCAGCCCACCTGTCGGCGGAACTGAACATCGACGAGCTCGAGGTCGTCAACCCCTGGCATGCCGCCTTCGCCTCGGCCGCGGCCTTCGCGGCCGGCGCGGTCCTGCCACTGCTCGCGATCCTCCTCCCGCCGGCCGAACTCCGGATCCCCATCACCTTCGTGGCGGTCCTCGTCGCCCTGGCCATCACGGGGGCGATCAGCGCCAAGGTGGGCGGGAGTTCACGACGTCGCGCGACGATCCGCCTCGTGATCGGCGGCGCGCTGGCCATGGCGTTCACCTACCTGGTCGGATCGCTGCTCGGCACCACCGGCATCGCGTAGCCGCCCCGGCCGGAGCGACCTAGCCGCCTGCCCCCGCCGGTCCCGGCGGGACGGGCGGGACGGGCAGATCAACGGCCCCATCGTCGGAGCGGCGTTCCGCGCCCCCCGCGATGCGCGCCCGGAACACGACGCCGGCGGGGCCGGTCACACGGTACCCGGAGGACACGGGGGCCACCTGGAACTCGCCCTCCGAACCGGTCGGGGTGATCACACGGACGGTGGTCCCGGTACCGGGTCCCTCGAGGGCTCCCGGGTAGACGGTGACCAGCGGATCGTCGAGGTAGTCGTAGTCGGGCCGATCGTCGGTCCTGCCGGTGACGAGGACCGCGCCCTGCCGCACCCACAGGGGGAGGCTTTCGAAGCGGTACACCTCCCGCCGCCACCCGCCCCCGGCAACGACCTCTCCCGTGAGCAGATGCGTCCACGACCCCGCCGGGAGGTAGTACTCGACGCGGCCGTCGGCGGAGAAGACCGGAGCCACGAGCAGATCGGGTCCGAGCATGTACTGCCGGTCCAGGTGCGCGACGGCGGGGTCCTCCGGGAAGGCAAGCTGCATGGGTCGCATGACGGGCCTACCCGTCCTGTGGGCCTGCATCCCCGCGGCGTACAGGTAGGGCATGAGGGACGCCTTCAGGCGCGCGAAGGTCCGCGTGACCTCGACGGCGCTCTGTCCCTCCGCCTCGTCGCCGGTGTCGAAGGCCCATGGCACCCGGTAGTTGGTGGAGCCGTGGAGACGGGAGTGGCTCGAGAGCAGGCCGAACGCGACCCAGCGCTTGAAGACGGCAGGATCCGGCGACCCCTCGAAACCACCGATGTCGTGGCTCCAGAACCCGAAGCCACTCAGCGCGAGGGAGAGGCCACCACGCAGTGTCTCGGCCATCGACTCGAAGGAGGACGAGTTGTCACCACCCCAGTGCACGGGCATCTGCTGCCCGCCGGCTGTCGCGGATCGGGCGAAGAGGACCGCCTCGCCCTCGCCGCGGACCTCCTCGAGGACATCGAAGACCGCCCGGTTGTACAGCTGCGGGTACAGGTTGTGCATGGTCTCCGCAGGTGTCCCATCGTGCCAGCGGACGCCGAGCGGGATCCGCTCCCCGAAATCCGTCTTGATGGCGTCGACACCCTGGCCGAGCAGGGTCCGCACCTTGTCCTGGAACCAGGCCGTGGCATCGGGATTGGTGAAGTCCACCAATGCCATGCCCGCCTGCCACAGATCCCACTGCCACACGGTGCCGTCCTCGCGACGCACGAGGTACCCGGCCTCCGCGGCTTCGTCGAAGAGAGACGACCGCTGCCCGATGTACGGGTTGAGCCACGCGCTGATCCGCAGTCCCTTGCCGTGAAGGCGTTCCAGCATGCCCTCCGGATCCGGGAACACACGAGCGTCCCACTCGAAGTCCGTCCAGTTGAACTCGCGCATCCAGAAGCAGTCGAAGTGGAAGACACTCAGCGGCAGGTCCCGCGCGGCCATGCCGTCCACGAAGTGGGCCACAGTGGCCTCGTCGTAGTCGGTGGTGAAGCTCGTGGACAACCACAGGCCGTACGACCAGGCAGGAACCCGCGCCGGCCGTCCCGTCAGGCGGGTGTAGCGCTCGAGGATGTCCGCCGGCGTAGGACCCTGGATCACGAAGTACTCGAGCGTCTCCCCCGGCACGGAGAACTGCACGCGTTCCACGGACTCCGACCCGATCTCGAAGGAGACGTGTTCAGGGTGGTTCACGAAGACCCCGTAGCCGCGGTTCGTCAGGTAGAACGGGACGTTCTTGTAGGACTGTTCGCTGGATGTCCCTCCGTCGGCATTCCAGATGTCCACGGTCTGCCCGTTCTTCACGAGCGGCCCGAAGCGCTCGCCCAGCCCGTACACGAGTTCCCCGACACCGAGCGAGAGCTGGGCATGCAGGTACGACGACGCCGGCGCACGGCCCGTCGCCGTCACGCCGGTGACACCGGTCGGCTCGGCGGTCACCGGTGCGTCCGGGGCGAGGCCCATCCGGCCCACCGACTTGTGGCCACTGGAGGTGAGCGTCCGATCGTCCGCTTCGAAGGACAGGTCCCAGGGGGCGCCCCGGCGGATGCGCGCGGTGAGGCCGCCCGCGGTGAGCACGCCACCGTCGTCGTCCGCTTTCGCGGCGCCGAGCCCCTCCACCGCGCCGACGAGGTCGAAGCCCCGGTGCGGCGTGTCACCGCGGTGGTTCTCGATCCGCACACCGATCACGCCGTCGAGCGGGGTGCTGAGCGTGACCGTCAGCAGGGCGCGATTCAGGGTGTCCCCACGCCGCTCGATGACCTTCGTGGGCGCCGAGACGACGAGGCGCCGATTGTCCACCGCTTCGATGTCGTAGGCCTCCTGCGCGTACTGCGCATCGACGCCGGGGCGGACATGCCAGAATCCGTCGGTGAATTTCATGGTTACTTGACTGCTCCTGCTGTGATGCCCCGGGTGAGGGTGCGCTGGAAGATGAGGAAGAAGATGAGGGTGGGAAGGAGCCCGAGGAGTGCGGACGCGCTCGTCGTGGTGACGTCCATGAGCCGATCGCCCTGCAGCACGGTGATCGCCACCGGGACTGTCTGGTTGTCGTTGCCCACCAGGAAGGTCAACGGGATCAGGAATTCGTTCCAGGTCCAGATGAAGAAGAAGATGAGCAGCACGCTCAGGGTGGGCCGTGAGATGGGGAAGATGACGCGCCACAGGATCTGCCACCGGCTTGCACCGTCGAGCGATGCCGCCTCCAGCAGCTCCTTCGGGAACGTCCCGTACACGGAGGCCAGCAGGTAGGTGCCGAACGCGCTCTGGATGACCGTGAAGATGATGATCACGGCCCAGACGCTGTCGTAGAGGCCGACCTGCCTGAACATGAAGTACAGCGGGTAGAGCAGCACCTCCTGCGGCAGCATGTTCGCGAGCAGGATCAGCAGCACCAGCCAGGTCCGTCCGCGCACCCGTCCGATGCCCAGGGCGAAGGCGTTGAACATCGAGATCCCGACGGCGAGCACGGCGACCACCGAGCTGATGAAGAAGCTGTTCCAGAGCTTCCGGGGGAAGTCCACGCGCTCCCAGAATGCGGTGATGCCGTCGAAGTAGAGGGCGGAGGGCAACGAGAGCGGGCCACCCGACGCGTAATCGGTGGGCGACTTGAAGGAATTGGCGAGGATCAGGAGGAACGGGACGGCGATGAGCAGTCCGATCAGCACTGCCACCCCCAGCACGAGCCAGTCGCCGGCGGTCGTGCGGGACCGGCCGGAGCGCCGTCGTGGTCGGGGCGGTTCCTGCACCGCGTCCGGCGCGGTCAGTGTGGGAACGGCCATCAGCGTGCCTCCTCACTGCGCTCGAGCCTCGTCTGCACGAGGACGAAGATGATGCTGACGACGGCGATGACCACCGTCAGCGCGGTGGCGATCGTCGCGCCGTAGCCCACCTGCTGGGACTGGAAGAACTCGCTGTACGCGTAGTAGGCGGGCACGATCGTGGAGGTGCCGGGTCCGCCCCCGGTCAGGGCGTAGATGGGCCCGAAGACCTTGAGCGCTGCGATGGCGCAGGTGAGCGTGACCACGAAGATCTCGGGGCGGATGATGCTGACCGTGATGGCGCGGAACCGCTGGAACCAGTTGGCACCGTCGAGCTCCGCGGCCTCATAGAGTTCCGGGTCCACCCGCTGCAGGGCCGCCATGAAGATGACCACGGGGTAGCCGAGCTGGACCCAGACCATGATCACCATGATGCTGGGCAGCGCCGTGTCCGGGTCCCCGAGCCAGTTGCCCTGCAGCCCACCGAGACCGACGGCGGCAAGGACCTGGTTCAGCGCGCCGTTCTCAGGCCGGAGGATCCAGCCGATCACGATGGCCGCGATGACGCCGGGCAGGATCTGCGGCAGGTAGTACGTGGCGCGGAGGAAGCTCGCGAGGCGCCCGCCGAACTTCCGCCCGATGAGATCGAACAGCATCGCTGCGAGGACGAGGCCCACGACGGTCGGCACGACCACCATCGCCACGATCATGGCCATGGAGTTGCGGAACGAGGTCCAGAACGTGGTGTCGTCGAAGAGTTCAACCCAGTTCTCGAGGCCGATGAACTCCGGTGGGCGGATCCCCCGGTACGAGGTGAAGGTCAGGTAGACGTTCCACAGCAGCGGAATCACGATGATGACCGTGAGCAGGGTGAGGCCGGGCAGCAGGTACAACCAGAAGGAGTTGCGGCCGGAGCCGGGGATGAGACTGGTGACGGGACGCGTGGAGCGCCCTTTCGACCGGGTTGTGATCGCCATGGGCGTGCACCTTCCAGGGCAGGGGTAGTCAGGGAGCCCCGGCCGCGCCTCCGGTCCGGGAACGGATCGTGGCGGCGCGGCCGAGGGGATGCGGGGTCAGCCGACGATGTCGTCGACGCCGCTCTGGTACTGCTCGCCGATCTGCTCCTGGAACTCCTCCGGCGACTTCGTGCCGTTCAGCAGTTCCTGCAGCCCGGCGTTCAGCTCGTCGTAGAACGTGGGCGTGGGCCAGTCCGGGTAGAACGCGATGCCGTCCTTCTCGGTGAGCTCGTTGAAGTTGGCGATGAGTTCCGAGCTCTTCTCGTCGGTGATGTCCGCCGGGTCCGCAGCGACGGGGACACCCCCGTTGTTGCCGATGAGGTTCTGGATCTCCGGGCGCATCGTGATGTCGATGAACTTGTAGGCCAGTTCCTTGTTGGCCGCGTTCTCCGGCACGGCCCACATGTTGCCCGCGGACCCCGGAGCGAGCTCGGCCTCGGGGAAGAGGAAGGTGCCCCACTCGAATCCGGTGGCCTCGGTGGTGAAGCGGTTGTGCCACCAGCTGCCCGAGAAGAAGATCGGGTTGGTGCCGTTGATGAACGCGGTGCCGGCGTCCTCCGCCGTCGACCCCGTGGCGTTGGTCGAGATGTAGCCCTTCTTGGTCCAGTCCTTGACGGTCTCCGTGGCGAACGAGATCTCCTCGCCCTGCCAGTCCACGGGGTTCTTGTACAGCTGGTAGTCCTCGACCCAGCTGCGGTCGGCCTGGGTCAGGGCGAGTTGGTACCAGAGCTGGCCCAGCGGGTACTCGGCTGCCGATTCCGCCATCGGGGTGATGCCCTCGTCCGTGAACGCCTGCAGGACGTCCTCGAACTCGTCGAGTGTCGTGGGCACCTCGAGGCCGGCGTCGGCGAACATGTCCTTGTTGTAGTAGACCTCGACGAACTCGCCGTAGTTCGGGACGCCGAACCAGCTGCCGGACCCCATGATGCCCCGCTCGTCGTACTTGGCGGTGGTCTGCAGCGACGGCGCCAGCTTGTCGTCCCAGCCGTACTGGTCGACGGCGTCATCCAGGTTGGTGAGCAGGCCCTGGCTGGAGAGCAGACCTGCTGTGGCGTTGCCCTTGTTGTACTCGAGCAGATCCGGGGCCTCGTCCGAGTTCAGCACCTGGCTGGCCGTGGAGCGGATCTGCTCGAAACTGCGCTCCTCGAACTCGACCGTCGCACCGGTCTCCTCCTCGAAGATCTCGATGGCTTCCGTCCAGGCGATGCCCATGGCACTCGTCTCGCTCTCGAAGTGCCAGAGCTTGAGCGTGTCACCTTCGCCGCCCGATCCGGCGTCGGGCTGGGAGCCCGAGCACCCCGACAGTGCAACCGCGGCCGCCGTCAGGGCCGCGCCCAGGATCAATCTGTTCTTCGTCATGCCTACTCCCTCGTAGTGGTGGTGACCGCGATGCGGCCGATAGTCGAAACGTTTCGATAATGGGGACTGTCGATCGGCGCCCAGAGGCCAGGGGGAAACCCGGCGCTATGGGCCCGAGCGGGGTGCCGCGACCGAACCCCGGTCGCGGTAGACGGGAGCGATGAGCTCGACGCGTGGTTGAACAGTGCCGTCGAGCTGCTGGACCGCCAGCTCGACGGCGCGGGTGCAGGAATCCGCCGGGATCAACGGGATGACGTCGAGCGGCGGCGTGAACATGGACGTATCGAAGGTCGGCACGCCTGCGATCACGGAGAGGTCCCGCGGGATGGACAATCCGCGCTCGGCGAGGGCGTCCAGAACCGTCCGGTGAACACCCTCCTCCGCATGGACGACGAGCCCCGTGGGAACCGTGTCAGCATCGAGGAGCCTGGAGAGTGCCTCCCGGACCGATGAGGCACCCGTTTCCGCCATCGAGAAACGCGCCTGCACCTGGCGGTCGGCGGCCCTGCGCAGGAAGCCGTCCCGGAAGCGCGTCGGGAAGTTCGAGCCACGCTCGTAAACCGCCTCCGGGTGACCCAGCAGCGCCAGCGACGAGTGTCCGGCGTCCACCAGCCGGTCCACCGCCAGCGCTGCAGCAGCCTCGAAGTCGAGGTCCACGCAGACCAGGCCCTCGGCCCTCCCCGGTACGCCGATGAGCGCCGCCGGGATGCCGAGCGAGCGCACCAGATCCGCCCGCTCGTCGTTGATGGACACGTCGAGGACGATGATGCCGTCCACGAGCCTGCTCGCCGAGACGCGCCGGAGCCCGGCAATCGCTTCGTCTTCCGTCAACAGAAGGACGTCGTAGTCGTACTTCCTCGCGGCTGTGGCCACGGCGAGGACGAAGGCCATGTGTGCAGGCGCATAGGTGTCGCTGCGCAGCGGGGCCGTGAGGGCGAAGATCCGCGTCCTGGTTCCCGCCAGCATCCGGCCGGCGGCGTTCGGCATGTAGTCGAGTTCACGCACCGCCTTGTCGATGCGGAGCCTGGTCTTCTCACCGATCGGGCGCTTGCCACTCAGCGCATAGGACACCGTGCTGATGGACACTCCGGCGACGCGTGCGACGTCGTGGATGTTGGCCATGCTGACTCCGATGTCTGCTCGTGGGCTGTCGATATGCCTGTCCGGCACCGCCCGTCTAAACGTTTCGACGAGCGATTGAGACCAAGGTACGTCACATCGAGAGGCAGGACAAGGGATTTGTCGAGCCTAGGAACAAATCTCGGCGGATGGATCACTCCGGACCCGCAGATTCACCCCTCAGCCCGGCGGATGGCTCGTGCCGGGCCGCCCGGCGCGGATCAGCGACCGGCCCCCGCATGGTCGTCGAGATCGGCGTCGGACGCGTGGAACCCGGCGGACTGCGCACCCGCGATCGGCGTCGTCCCGGTGGCCGCGGACGACATGGATGCCGCGGGACCGGCCGGAGCGGCCTGGGCGACATCGACCGTCCGGCGCAACGGCGCTTCCCTGATGAACAGGACACAGACGAGTCCGACGACGGCGATGGCCGCCGTGATGAGGAAGATCAGGGCCGTACTGTCGCCGTACGCTGCCCGTACGATCTCGGCGATCGGGGCCGGCAGGTCGACCAGGTCGAGCGATCCGCCCGCCGCACCACCACTGACCGGGATCCCGGCCGCAGTGAGCCCCTCGGTGGTCCGATCCTCCACCTGGGTCCCGAGGATGGCTCCCAGGACGGCGACGCCGGCCGCCCCGCCCATGGAGCGGAAGAAGGCGACGGACGCACTGGCCGTGCCGATGTCCCTGACCGCCACGGTGTTCTGCACCGCCAGGACGAGGTTCTGGAGCAGGAGTCCGAGGCCCAGACCGAAGACGAACGTGTAGACGCCCACGACCCACAGATCTGTCAGGTGGTCGATGGTCCCGGCCAGACCGAGACCCACGATGAGGAAGAGCGAGCCGGCGATCAGGAACCGCTTCCACTTGCCGAACCGGGTCACGAGCAATCCCGCGCCGATGGACCCGATGAGGTTCCCGGCAATCATCGGCAGTGTGAGGAGCCCGGCCTCGGTGGGCGTCGCGCCGCGTGCCACCTGGTAGTACTGGCCGAGGTAGCTCGAGCTGGCGAACATGGCGACGCCGACCGTGATCGACGCGATGATGGCCAGGGCCGTGGTGCGCTGGGAGATGATCTTCAGCGGGATGATCGGCTCCGTCGCCTTCGACTCGACGACGAGGAGGAGCGCGAGCAGGACGACACTGCCGCCGACCATGAGGGCGCTCTCACGGGAGAACCAGTCGTAGTAGCCCTCCTTCCCCGCGAAGGAGACCCAGATGAGGAGCAGGCTGACTCCTGCCGTCAGCAGGATCGATCCGAGCCAGTCGATGCTGGCCTTCCGGCGCGTATCGGGAAGCTTCAGCGTGACCTGCAGCAGCACCAGGGCGATGATCGCGAGCGGCACGCAGACGAAGAACGTCCAGCGCCAACCGAGGGGCGAGTCCACGATGAAGCCGCCGAGAAGCGGCCCACCGGCCGTCGCCACAGCCATGACGCCACCCATGTAGCCCGAGTACCGGCCGCGCTCCCGCGGGGCGATGATGGTACCGATGATCGCCTGCGCCAGGGCAGTCAGGCCGCCCATCGCGATTCCCTGGACGACCCGGGCCGCGAGAAGCAGAGGAATGGTCTGGGCGAGCCCCGCCAGGACCGAACCGGCCACGAAGATCACGATGCTGAGCTGCACCAGGACCTTCTTGTCGAACAGGTCGGCGAACTTGCCCCAGATGGGAGTGGTCGCCGCATTGGCCAGCAGCGCAGCCGTGATGACCCACGCGAAGTCCGTCTGCGAGCCGTTGAGGTCGCTCATGATGGTCGGAAGGGCGTTCGCGACGATCGTGCTGCTGAGGATTGCCGTGAACAGAGCCGCGAGCAGGCCGGTGAGTGCCTGCAGGATCTGCTGATGGGTCATGGGCCCGTCGGCCCCGGGCTGCGGCGTCGGCCGCCGCTGGGAGACTCCTGCTGCTGCCTTCTCGGCGGGGTGGGTGGCCATCGACGTTCTTCCTTACCGATCCTGGACGTGGGTGCGGGTCATGACGGCCAGACTCCCGGTCCTCATAATTGTTGCTCGGAGTAACGATACGCTCACCGTTTCGTTAGGTCAACTAACTAAACCGTCGTCCCTCACCGAAGAAATCGACCTTCCCGAGTCAAACCGCGCCGGACGGTCGCCCGAAGCTTGCGGCTGCACCCGATAGCCTGCTAGGCCTGAGGTATCAGGCGGGTAGACCACCTGTCGAGGAGTGCCCGAACCTGGGCCGCGAAGGAGGACGTCCGCGATGACGCGCAGTGAACCCCGTGTGAACGAAGTCGACGAGAAGGACATCGAGGTCTCGAAGCGACCCAAGGACTGGGCTGCCGGACTGCCGGGTGTCTACCACTCCATGAAGCCCGCGATCGAGCACATGGGCGTGAAGCGCACCCTGCAGACCGTCCTCAAGATGAACCACAAGGACGGCTTCGACTGCCCGAGCTGCGCCTGGCCCGACCCCGGCAAGCGCAAGACCTTCGAGTTCTGCGAGAACGGCGCCAAGGCCGTCACCTGGGAAGCAGCGCCCGTGGTGATCGACTCGGACTTCTGGGCCGAGAACTCGATCAGCGACCTCCGCGAGCGCTCCGAGTACTGGCTGGGCATGCAGGGACGGCTCGTGGAGCCCGTGTACAAGCCTGCCGGTGAGGACCACTACCGGCCCGTGAGCTGGGACGAGGCCTTCGAGATCGTCGGGAACAAGCTCAAGAGCCTGGATGCACCGAACGACGCCGCCTTCTACACGAGTGGCCGTACCTCGAACGAGGCCGCCTTCCTGTACCAGCTGTTCGTCCGCGGCTTCGGCACCAACAATCTCCCCGACTGTTCCAACATGTGCCACGAGTCCTCCGGCTGGGCGATGGGCCAGACCATCGGCATCGGCAAGGCGACGGTCACGTTCGACGACTACGCCGATGCGGACCTCATCATCGTGATGGGCCAGAACCCGGGCACGAACCACCCGCGCATGCTCACCGAGCTGGAGGCGTGCAAGGAGACCGGCGGCCAGATCGTCGCCGTGAACCCGCTGCCCGAAGCCGGGCTGAAGCGCTACAAGAACCCGCAGAAGGTCAAGGGTGTGGCGGGCAAGGGCACCGAGATCGCCGACCAGTTCCTCCAGGTCCGGCTCGGCGGCGACATGGCCCTGCTGCAGGCCGTGTCCAAGCGTGTGTTCGAGGCCGAGGCGAAGAACCCCGGCACGGTCCTGGATCATGCCTTCCTCGAGGAGCACTGCGAGGGCCTCGACGAGCTCCGCGACTACCTCATGAAGCTCGACGACGCCACGGTCATCGAGGCGACCGGTCTCCGGATCGAGGAGATCGACGAGCTGGCTGCCCGCTACCTCGCGGCCGACAAGGTGATCATCACCTGGGCCATGGGGATCACGCAGCAGAAGAAGGGCGTCGCCACGATCAAGGAGATCATCAACCTCCTGCTGCTGCGCGGCAACATCGGCAAGCGCGGCGCCGGTGCGTCCCCCATCCGCGGCCACAGCAACGTGCAGGGCGACCGCACCATGGGCATCTGGGAGCAGATGCCGGAGACCTTCATGGACGCCCTCGGCAAGGAGTTCGGCTTCGAACCGCCCCGCGAGCACGGCGTCGATGCGGTCGAGTCCATCCGCCGCATGCGCGACGGGCAGGTCAAGGTGCTCGTGGCACTCGGCGGCAACCTCGTCTCGGCGATCTCCGACACGCAGGTGGCGGAGAAGGCCTTCGAGAACACCGACATGACGGTGCAGATCTCCATCAAGCTCAACCGCTCCCACCTCATCACCGGCAAGGAGGCGCTCATCCTCCCCTGCAAGGGCCGCACGGAGATCGACCGCCAGGCGACGGGTGAGCAGTTCGTCTCCGTCGAGGACACCGTCTGCGCCGTCCACCCCTCCTGGGGCAGCGTGGAACCCGTCTCCGACAACCTGCTCTCCGAACCCGCGATCATCAGCCGTCTCGCGCGCGCCACCATCGACGGCAGGATCAACGCCGACTGGGAAGGCTTCGAGAAGGACTACGACCTCATCCGCGAGCACATCGCCCACGTGGTCGAAGGCTGTGAGGACTACAACCAGAAGATCCGCCGGGAAGGCGGCTTCATCATGGCGAACGGACCGCGCGACTCGCGGACGTTCAACACGCCCACCGGCAAGGCCGTCCTCACCGTCAACGACCTCGAGTACCTCGAGCGTCCGGAAGGCACGCTGATCCTGCAGTCGCTGCGCTCCCACGACCAGTGGAACACCACCATCTACGGTCACAACGACCGCTACCGCGGCATCAAGAAGGGCCGCCACGTGGTGTTCATCAACCCCGAGGACATCACCGAACTGGGCCTGGAGGACGGCCAGAACGTCGACATCCACGGCGTGTACGACGACGGTGTGCAGCGCGTGCTCCGCGCCTTCCGCGTCGTCTCGTACCCGACGGCGCGCGGCTGCGCCGCCGCGTACTACCCGGAGGCCAACGTGCTGGTCCCGCTCGACGAGGTCGCGGAGGGCAGCAACACCCCGCGGTCGAAGCAGATCATCGTCCGCTTCGAGAAGAGCACCCATACAGCACCGGCGTCCCACGACCACGTCGCGACCGCGCAGACGCACGACGTCGAACCGGACGGTTTCCCGACCAACGGTACGACGACGCCTGCGAAGACGGTGGCGAACGCCTGACCGCTGCCGCCTGACAGATGCAGAACCGAAGACCCCCGGCTACGGCCGGGGGTCTTCTGTTCTGTCCGGGCCGTTCACGGGGCCGGATCGGTCGTAGGACCATCGGCCCTGTCCGAACCCCATCCGGGACCCTAGCCTGATGCCTACGTGCGACGGAGCCGCCCTCGTGCACTCCCGCACCGAGGTGCCCACCGGGGGATACAAGGAGATCGGCCATGGACGTTCTTGACGGCATCCGGGATGCGGTCCGGTTCTTCTTCTGGACCTTCGCCTTCGTCGCGTACCTGATGGTCCTGTTCCCGATCATCGGCGATCTGTTCCGCGACCGCGAGCTCGGCGGCTTCGCCACAGCGGTCTGGCTGCTCTTCCTCCTGTTCGTTCCCTTCATCATGGCGCTCGTCTACGTGATGATTCGCGGCAGGGCGGCGTCCCTTTCCGAGAGCGGATCGATCGCGGCGGACGACTACGCCTCACTCAGGGAGAAGGCACTCCACTGACGACTCGCCCTACACCCCGCCCAGCGACGGGCAACCCCCGTCACCCACCGACTACCAGGAGGACCCGCAGTGACCACCACCGAAACCCCAGCAGTCGACGACGAGACTCTCGTCGCCCCGATCGACTTCGTCCTTCTCGAATTCTCGGCCGATCGCCTCACCGGTGACGCCGCCCCCGCGCTCATGGACCTCGTGGACCGCGGAGTAATCCGCCTCTTCGACCTCCTGATCATCCGCAAGGCGGAGGACGGGACGGTCGACATCGTCGAGTTCTCCGACCCCCTCTCGGAGCGAGGAGGGTTCTCGACCTTCGCCGGGGCATCCTCCGGGATCCTGGACCAGGAGGACATCCGGCAGGCGACGGAAGCCATGACGCCCGGCACGGTGGCTGCGCTCATCGTCTACGAGAACACGTGGGCCGCACGGTTCGTGGCCGCTGTCCGCGCCAGTGGTGGCGAGCTGATCGCCAGCGCACGGATCCCCGCCACCGACCTCATCGAGGCGCTCAATGCGCTCGACGAAACCACCTGAGGAGAGCACGCCATGCCAGGTCTATTGCGCGGGGTAGCCCGCACCGCCGTCGTCGCCGGCACCGCCACCGCGGTAAGCGGACGGGTGCAGCGCCGACAGGCAGCCAAGTTCGCCGGCCGCGATGCGCACATCGCCGCCGACCGTAGCCGGGCCTACGAACAGGACATGGCCGGCCAGGCGGCGGAGCCGGAATCCGCTCCGCCAACACCCGCCGCGCAGGAGCCGCACCAGGACATGATCACCCAGCTCCGGGAGCTGGCAGCACTGAAGGCGGACGGCATCCTCACCGACGAGGAGTTCGCAGCACAGAAGGCCAAGCTCCTCGGCTGACGGCGGCGGGTGACGATGATCCCTGCGACGAGGATCAATGCGTAGACGGCCTCCTCGGATACGAAGCCGGTGCCGATCCTCGGGCCGTCCGCTTCGGCCACTTCTGACTCAGTCATGGCCAGAGGATACGTCACGCCGTCGTGCCTGCATCCAGCCCTACGGCACTGTCGCGCGCCTCGTCGGAACCTCGCTCACCGATGCACTGTGGGCGTCCGCGGTGGAGATGGTTCGAGGGGATCACCCCCCGCGGTTGACCCGCAGACCGACTGCCGCATGTTTCCTCCGACCCGGCATCGGCGCAGATAGACTGCACCGGTCGCGACGACCGGAAGGAGCGGACGCTGTGAAGGAGAAGCCGGCCATGCCGCGCTCGGGGCAGCACACCCCACAACCCATCGAGCAGCCGGACGAGCAGCAGATCCAGCAGCGCCACGTCCTGCGTGTCCTCGTGGCCGCGCAGGTCCTCGGCGGGCTCGGGGCCGGGGCCACGCTCTCCCTCGGGGCGCTGCTCGCCGCGGAGACCTCCGGATCGAGTGCATGGTCCGGGATGGCCGCCACCATGGCCACGCTGGGCGCTGCCGCTGCGGCCGTGCCCCTGGCGTCGCTCGCTCAGCGCAGGGGACGCAGGATCTCCCTGGCCACGGGCGCCGTCGTGTCCGGAATCGGCGCACTGCTGGCCATTGTCGCGGCATCACTCGCCGCGTTCCCCCTGCTGCTCCTCGCGCTGGCGCTCCTGGGTGTGGGATCAGCCACGGGACTGCAGGCACGCTTTGCCGCCACCGACCTCGCCACCGAAGGGACCCGCGGGCGGAGCCTCGCCCTCGTCGTGTGGTCGACGACCATCGGCGCGGTGCTGGGACCGAATCTCTTCGAACCCGGTGCGGCGGTCGCACTGGTACTGGGTATCCCGCCGCTCAGCGGCGGTTTCGTCTTCTCCGCAGCGGCGCAGATCGGCGCGGCTACGGTCTACGCAGTGGGACTCCGACCCGACCCGCTCCTGACGGCACTCGCCCGGCAGGAGGCCACCCGATCCGCCGGCAGCGCACCGCCGGAGCACCGGAACGGCCTGCGCATCCTGGCCGAGAACTCCACAGCCCGCTTCGCAGTGGTGACCATCGCGGTGAGCCACGCCGCCATGGTCTCGCTCATGGCCATGACCCCGGTGCACCTCCACGACCACGGCGCCGGGCTGTCCGTCGTCGGGCTGACGATCAGCCTGCACGTGGCCGGTATGTACGCGCTGTCGCCCGTGTTCGGGTGGATCGCGGACCGCTTCGGGAAGACGCAGGGGATCCTGTGCGGTCAGGTCCTCCTGATCCTGGCCCTCGTGACGGCATGGCGTGGATCGGAGTCCGAGGGCTGGGTGACCACGAGCCTGGTGCTGCTCGGCCTCGGCTGGTCGGCCTGCGTGGTCTCGGCGTCGGCGCTCCTCACCGGTTCGGTGGGAGCGGCGGAACGGGCGCCTGTGCAGGGCACGTCCGACCTCCTGATGAATGCAGCCGGAGCCCTCGGCGGAGCCCTCGCGGGCCCCGCCCTCGTGCTGCTCGGCTACGCGGGTCTCGGCCTGGCCTCCGCGGTGCTCGTCGCCGTCGTCGTGGCCTGGACCCTCACCCGCCTAGCGTCGACGCGGCGCGGTGAACCCGCGCCGGCGTGACGGACGCTGACGGACGCTGACGGACGCTGACGGCGCTGACGGACGCTGACGGACGCTGACGGCGCTGACGGGCGCGGCGAGCGCGCGCCGCGCCCGCCGCCGCGGGCGTTACTGGGCCGTACCCGTCCAGCCCTTCTGCTCCTCGGTCTGCTCGTCCTTCTCGATGACGGTCAGCACCGTCTTCACGGCTTTCTCGATCGCCGCGTCCGTCTCGGCGCGCCCGTTCGTGGTGACCGTCCCCGCGGCATAGCCGACCATGAAGGCACTGATCGTCCCGGCGTCGGTCGTCAGCATGCGCGAGGTACGGTCCGCGAGCTCCACGATCCTGGCGTGATCCAGTTCGAGGTCGAGGACCTGAAGGGCCTGGCCGAGCGTGCGGCTCCAGTCGTTGAGGGTGCGCTGTTCGTCGTCGGGCGTTGCCATGGTGTCTCCTCGGTTCGGGGCGGTCGTGGCTGCCTGCGATCGGCTGCGCCTACCAAGCTCTATCACCGGCGCCGCTGCCGTTCAACGCCGACACCGCGATCCCCTGCTTTCCTTGACTTCACCCGCGTTCGGAGATGTACTGCACAGACGACCGGTGACACGATTCACCAGTTGCCTTGTTCAGGACCACCTCGACGGAGAGGAACCTCCCCGCATGACCATCCCCCCTTCGACCCGGACCGGGCGTACGCGCCTCGCCGCGGCCCTCGGAGCCACCGTGCTCCTGGCCGGCAGTACCGGAGTCGCCGCGATCGCAGCGCCGGCTCCGGAAGGTACGACGCCGGTCACCACCAAGAAGGCTCCCCCGGCGACTGCTCCCGACTTCGGGCCCAATGTGACGATCTTCGATCCGAGCATGCCCGTCAGCGAGATCCAGGCCGCCGTGGACGCCGTCAACGCCCGGCAGATCGACAACGAGATGGGCACCGAGCGCGAAGCCCTCCTCTTCCTGCCGGGCACGTACGGTACGGATGCCCAACCCCTGCAGTTCAAGGTCGGCTACTACACGGAGGTCGCCGGCCTCGGCGCATCCCCCTCGGACGTGACGATCAACGGCAAGATCGAGGTCTACAACCGCTGCCTCGAGGACAACGGCACCAGCAACTGCATCGCGCTCAACAACTTCTGGCGCACCCTCTCGAACCTCACGCTCGAGATCAACGGCGCAGGCCAGGACGGCTGCCGCTCGACGGCGAACTTCTGGGCCGTATCCCAGGCCGTCTCGCTCCGGCGCGTCAACGTCACCGGTGGCACGCTCTCGTTGATGGACTACTGCACCGCAGGCCCGCAGTACGCGAGCGGCGGTTACCTCGCCGACTCGAAGGCCGGCGACATCGTCAACGGTTCGCAGCAGCAGTGGTTCACCCGCAATGCGGAGATCGGCAGCTGGTCCAACGGCGTCTGGAACGCCGTGTTCTCCGGCACCGAAGGCGCCCCCACGGACGGGTCCTTCCCCTCTCCTCCCTACACGACCCTCGACCGCACGCTGGTCAGCCGCGAGAAGCCCTACCTCTTCGCCGACGGGTCCGGTGCCTACAACGTGCGTGTGCCCGCCGCTCAGACCGAGTCGCGCGGCATCTCCTGGGGCGACGGACTGACGGCCGGGCGCACCATCGCGCTGTCCGAGTTCTTCGTGGCACGCCCGGGCGACTCCGTCCAGGCCATCAACAACGCCCTCGTCCGCGGCAAGCACCTCCTCCTGACCCCGGGCGTCTACGACATCGGCACGACCATCGCGGTGAAGCGTGCCGACACGGTGGTGCTCGGCCTCGGTCACGCGACCCTCACCGCCGTCGACGGCGCCATCCCGATGCGCGTCGCAGACGTGCCCGGCGTCGTCATCGCCGGCGTCACGATCGACGGCGGCACCGTGAACTCGCCGATCCTGCTGCAGGTGGGGACGAAGAACGGCAACAACGGGGCCAAGCACAGCGATCCGTCGAACCCGACGACGCTGAGCGACGTCTACTTCCGGATCGGCGGCCCGCACGTGGGCAAGGCCGATGTGAGCCTCGAGATCAACAGCGACCACGTGCTGATCGACCACACCTGGGTGTGGCGGGCGGATCACGGCAACGAGGGATCGTTCGGCTGGGACGTCAGCACCGGCCGGAACGGCGTGATCGTCAACGGTGACGACGTCACCGCGACGGGCCTCTTCGTGGAGCACTACCAGGAGTACAACGTCATCTGGAACGGGGAGAGGGGTCGCACGGTCTTCTTCCAGAACGAGCTCCCCTACGATCCACCCAACCAGGCCGCCTGGCAGCACGACGGCGTTCTCGGCTGGGCCGGCTACAAGGTGGCCGACGACGTCGAGACCCACACCCTGTGGGGCGGCGGCTCGTACGTCTTCACGAACGTGGACCCGAGCATCCACGCCACCCGCGGATTCGAGGTGCCGGAGACTCCCGGCGTGGTGCTCAACCACCTCCTGACCGTGAACCTCGGGGCGGGCACGATCGACCACGTGGTCAACAACACCGGCGCTCCGGTCAGCAACGACAACACCGGGACGCCGAGCTACGTGGTGCGGTACCCGGCTCAGTAGTGCGGACTGCGCATTTCTCGTGTGGGCGGCGCCGTAGACCTGGTGCGGGCCGCGCCGTGAATCCGGCGCGGTCTGCGCTGTAGGCCGGCGCGGTCCACACCGTAGGCCGGCAGGGTCAGGAAGGGCTGGAGCGGATCGATTGCTCCGGCCCTTCCTGCATGTGGTGGTGCGATACAACGGCATCTTTAGCTGATGCTCGAGGTGGCGGTGCACCCGCGCCGGGTTGCCGACCTAGGTGGGCCCGCATCCCGGTGCCGCACGAGCTGGTGCACCCAGGACTGCAGTCAGCCCGACTCCCGCTCCACGAGCCGCAACCCGTCACCCGGATGCTCGGGCTTCTCCACCGCCCCGTCGAGATCCGCCAGGACGAGAGCCGCGAGATAGCGTGCCTGCACCTCGATGGACTGCGCGACGGTCGTGAGCGGAGGCGCTGCCAGTGCCGCCGCGGGGACGTCGTCGACCCCGACCACGCTGACGTCGCCGGGACAGGACAGCCCCTCGGCGCGCAGACCGGCGAGCACGGCGAGCGCGACGTCGTCGTTGTAGGCAGCCACACCGGCGACCCCCTGGTCCCGCCAGGCACGGGCAGCGGCGGCCGCGGCGGCGACGTCGAGCGCGACGGGTCGGACGGACGGCTCCGGAAGGTTGAGGTCAGCACAGGCACGCTGCACACCGAGCAGGCGATCCCTCGCGAAGTCCTCGATCCGCGGATCGGTGGGCCATGCGTAGCCGAGACGCTCGGCCCCACGCCCGACGAGGTGCTGTGCCTGCAGGGCGCCGATGGCGAGCTGGGTGTCCGACGGCCGGGCCCGGTCGGCCTGATGCTCCTCACCGAGGGTCCCGAGCACCTGGATGCCGGCCTGCCGCATCATGCGGAGGTCCTCGTCGGGGAAGGGTGCAAAACCGATCACCGCCCGCGGGGTGACGGCACGCCACAGCTCGGCGAGCGGACGGGTCCCCCGCCCGTGATGCACGAGGACGGACAGCCCGCGGCCGGACAGTTCGTCGGCGAGTTCGTCCAGCAGGGTCTCGATCACCGGACCCACGGGCCAGTCGGGCAGGAGGCACAGCACGAGGTCGCTGCGACCCGTGCGGAGGGCGCGGGCCGCAGCCGACGGCGCATAGCCGAGCCGCGACGCGGTCTCCCGCACACGGCGTCGGGTCTCCTCGGAGATGGTGACGCCCTGCCGACCGGTAAGGACATAGCTGACGGTCGTCCGTGACACCCCGCTCTCACGGGCCACGTCAGCGCTGGTGATCCCGGCCACCGATTCCCCTTCCCGCACCCGATTCCTGCCTGCCAGTCTAGGTGCGACCCTGCTCCGCAAGTCCCCCGGAGCGCACCGCCCGCGGCGTCGTCCCGCACCACCGGCGGACGCACCGCGTGAGGGCGGACTGTTCGGACAGTCCCACGAGGGCGGCGACCTGCTGCAGCGGCAGATCCGTCCGGGTGAGCAGCCGCAGCGCCGCATCGCGGCGGGCGTCGTCGAGCAGGGACTCGAAGGACGTGCCCTCCGCGGCGAGCCGGCGCTGGAGGGTCCGGGCATGCATACCGAGGAGCCGCGCCGCGGAGTCGATGCGCGGGGGCGATGTGCCCAGCATGCGGTCGATCGTGTTGCGGACCTGCGGAGCGACCACCCGCCCCGGCTCGGGGAAGTGGGTGTGCAGGTAGTCGAGGGCGATCTCCCGCAGCGTCCCGTCCACCCCGGCGAGCGGGCGGTCGAGCAGGCTCCTCGGCACGCGCAGGAGGGACGCGGCCTGGCCGAACCGCACCTCCGCCCCGAAGAACTCCGTGTACCGTGCGGCGGGCGCCTTCGGCAGGTGCGAGAGATGGACCGAGTGCAGGCCGTACGGCCCGTCCACCAGAAAGCGGATCATGCGGTGCGAGAACGCGAGAATCGCGTCGATGGCCTGCCGCGGCGGAGCACCCTCGGAGGATCCGTAGCAGAGACCGACGTCGCCCGGCCGCCCCTCGGGGTCCGCGACGATGGTGAACCGCAGCACCGGACTGTGGAGGAACAGGAACTGGGATGCGCACTCCAGGGCCGCGCCGACGGTCGGTGAGTTCTGGATGGCCACCGCGAGCGGGCCGAGGATGCCGATGTCCTGGTACTCCGAGATCCGCAGGCCGAGGTCCGGGCAGGGCAGGGAACGGGCGGCACCCTCCAGGAGTTTCGCCATCGCGATGTCGGAGACGAGGACGTCGTCGCTGTCGATCGCCTCCAGCGGCACGCGGTACTGCGCCGCGAGCGCAGCGGCGTCGCCCCCGAACTGCTCGACGACGTCGCGGAAGCCGCGCATGCCGGCCGAACGGATGACGGATCCCATGTCGTCCAAGGGTAAATACCTGTCGCACGAAGTCAAGTTCGACGGGCGATCGCCGGGAACAATGAGAGGTACGTGAAGCACGGGAAGAATGGGAACAATGGACTCCAGCATCGAACACCTCGACGTCGTCATCGTGGGCGCCGGCCTGTCCGGCATCGGCGCCGCCTACCGGGTCGCGACGGAACTGCCGGGGAAGAGCTTCGCCGTCCTCGAGGCCCGCGGCGCGATCGGCGGCACGTGGGACCTCTTCCGCTACCCGGGCGTGCGGTCCGACAGCGACATGTTCACGCTCGGCTACCCGTTCCGCCCCTGGACGGAGGCCAAGGCGATCGCGGACGGCTCGTCCATCCTGCAGTACATCCGCGACACCGCCGAGGAACCCCGCATCCGGGACAGCCTCCGCTTCTCCACGAAGCTGGTCGGCGCCGCCTGGTCCTCGGAGGACGCCCGGTGGACCCTCGACCTGGACGTCACGGTCGACGACGGCACCGATCCCGTTACGACGGAACGACGCCGGCTCACGTGCGGTTTCCTCTATCTCTGCAGCGGGTACTACAACTACGACCGCGGCCACGAGCCGACCTTCCCCGGCGTCGAGGCCTTCCAGGGCGAGATCGTGCGGCCCCAGTTCTGGCCGGAGGACCTGGACTACACCGGCAAGCGCGTCGTCGTGATCGGCAGCGGAGCCACCGCCGTCACCCTCGTCCCGTCCATGGCGAAGGACGCCGCCCACGTGACGATGCTGCAGCGCTCCCCCACCTACATCACGGCGGTGCCGAGCCGCGACAGGTTCTCCGACGCCGCGCGCCGCCACCTGCCCGCCGGGATCGCGCACCATGTGGCGCGAGCCAAGAACGTGCTGTTCACGCAGGCGTTCTACCAGTTGTGCCGGCGCCGCCCGGAGATCGCGAAGAAGCTCATCCGCACCCAGACCGCGCGGATCCTCGGTGACGAGTCGACGGTCGCGGAGCACTTCACGCCCGCCTATAACCCCTGGGACCAGCGCCTGTGCGTGGCTCCCAGCGCGGATTTCTTCAAGGCCATGAAGCAGGGCTCGGCGTCCGTCATCACGGACACCATCGACACGTTCACGTCCCACGGCATCCGCCTGGCGTCGGGGCAGGAACTCGATGCCGACGTCGTCGTCACCGCCACCGGACTCTCGATGCTGCCGCTGGGAGGCGCGACGTTCACCGTCGACGGCGTCCCCGTGAACCTCGGCGACTCGTGGGTGTACCGGGGGCTGATGGTCAGCGGCGTCCCGAACCTCGCCCTGTGCGTCGGCTACACGAACGCCTCGTGGACGCTGCGGGCGGACCTCAGCTCCCGGTACGTGTGCCGCCTCATCCGGTACATGGACCGCCATGGTCACCGCTCCGCCGCGCCGGCCGTCAACGGGCCCATGAAGGCACGGCCCATCCTGGACCTGACCTCCGGCTACGTGCAGCGCGCCGTCTCGGCGTTCCCCAAGCAGGGCGACCGGCAGCCGTGGACCATGCGGCAGAACTACCTGCTCGACGCCCCCACCGCTCTGCACGGCAGCCTCGCGAAGAACATGGTCTTCGACGCCCCCACCCCGCCGGCCACCCCGGCACCCGACCTCCAGGAGATCCACGCGTGAGCATCCAACCCTTCCAGTTCGCCGGATCCACGGCCGTCGTCACCGGCGCGGCCGCAGGCATGGGCGAGCACCTCGCCCGCGGCCTCGCCGAGCGGGGCAGCACACTGCTGCTCGTGGACCGCGACACGGACCGGCTCGACGCCGTCGCCGCCTCCATCCGCTCCACCTACCCGGGCAGCAGCGTCACGACGTTCACCGCCGATCTCGCCGACCGCGGCGCCGTCGAGCGCCTCGCGACCGACCTGCTCGCCGCCACCGACCGCGTGGACCTGCTCGTCAACAACGCCGGGGTGGCCCTCGCGGGACGCTTCGACCAGATCAGCATGGACGACTTCGACTGGGTGATGGCCATCAACTTCACCGCGCCCGTGCTGCTCACGCACCGGCTGCTCCCGCGGATCGCGCCCGGCGGGCACATTCTCAACGTCTCGAGCCTGTTCGGCCTCGTGGGACCGAAGGGCCAGACCGCCTACTCCGCCAGCAAGTTCGCGCTGCGCGGGTTCACGGAGGCCCTCCGCAACGAGCTGCTCCCCCGCGGGATCGGCACCACCAGCGTGCACCCCGGCGGCATCCGGACGAACATCGCCCTCAACGCACGGATCGGCGGGAGCCTCAGCGACTCCGACGTGGTCCGCGCGAAGGACGAGTTCAACAAACTCCTCACCTTCCCCGCCGACCGCGCCGCCGAGTTGATGCTCGAGGCGGTCAAGGCCCGGAAGGCCCGGCTGCTGATCGGCCTCAGCGCGAAACTGCCCGACGTCGTCGCCCGCGTGGCACCGATGTCCTTCGGTACCCTCGAGCGCCGCGTCACAGGCCTCGCGCGCCTCGTCGGCAAGGCACGTCGATGAGCGGCGGACAGCCCGGCGCGGGTTCGGCCACCGGGACCGCACCGTCGAGGACGTCCGCGTCGGAGACTGCACCGTCGGGGACGTCCGCGTCGGAAACCGTCCCGTCAGAGACCGTCCCGTCCAGGACGTCCCCAGCGGCGGGCGGCCCAGGGCGCGCCTCGGTGGGCACGCTGGGAAGCACCCCGGAGAGCACCCTGGAGAGCACCTCCGGGAGCGACGACGGCTACCTGCGGGTGAATGGTGTCCGCGTGCGGTATCGCGACGCCGGCGCCCGGGAGATGCCGCCCGTACTGCTGCTGCACGGGATCGGCCGCAGCCTCGAGGACTGGGAGGGGCTCTACGGGCGCCTCGCCCCGGACCACCGGGTCATCAGCGTGGATCTGCCCGGCTTCGGCCTGTCCGAGCGCACGGCAGGCCGGTACTCGATGGAGTCCTTGGCACGCTTCGTGATCGCGGCGCTCGACGTCCTCGGGGAACACCGGCCGCTGCACGTGGTGGGCAACTCGCTCGGCGGTGCGGTCGCCATGAAGATCAGCACCATCGAGCCGCAGCGCGTGCGGAGCCTGGTGCTCGCGAACAGTGCCGGTTTCGGCAAGGAGGTGACGATCGCGCTCCGCCTGCTCGCAGTCCGGCCGCTCGGCCGCCACCTCATGAAGGACAAGTCCCGCAAGGCCGCCTACCGGACGGAGCGCGCCCTGTTCTACGACAAGCGGTTCGTCACGGAGGAACGGCTCGACCACGCGCAGGAGGTGGGCCGGAACCCGGCGTACGACGACGTGCTGCTCGCCGTCGCCCGCCACCTCGGCACCGTCCGCGGCGTACGCCGTCGGTGGCGGACCGAGCTCCTCCGCACGGTCGCCGCCCAGCACAAACCCACCCTCCTGGTGTGGGGCGACGAGGACCGCATCCTGCCGGCATCGCACCTCGAGCACGCCCGGACGGTGTTCCCGCACGCCGAGGTCCGCCTGTTCGAGAAGTGCGGCCACATGCCCCAGATCGAGCGGGAGGACGAGTTCGACGCCCTCGTCCGGACGTTCGTCCACCAGGTCGAGGCGCAGGGGTAGGGGCGCGCCCCGTCGGCGGACCTGCCCGTCCGGTGTCCCCCTCCAGTGGGCCGCGTCGCCCGAGTCCCAGGGACTGCGCCCGTGATGGACGGACCTGCCCATCAGGCGTCCGCCTCCAGTGGGCATAGACGCACATGCACAGCGGACGGCCGCGTCCGGTGGGCGGATCCGGTCGGAATCGATGGGGCGCCATCCCCTTACTCGCGCCCGGACCGCGTGGTGGAATGAACCATGGCACGGGTCATCTTCTATACCGCCACCACACTGAACGGCTTCATCGCGGACGAGCAGAACTCGCTGGAGTGGCTGTTCGCCGTCGAGCCCCCTCCCCCGGAGCAGCACGAGCGCTTCTTCGACAGCGTGGGGGTGCTGGTGGAGGGGTCGACGACGTACGAGTGGGTGCTGGACTTCGAGCGGCTGGTGGACGAGCCGATGAAATGGGGTGCGCTGTACGGCGACCGCCCCACGTTCGTGTTCACCAGCAGGGAGCTGCCGGTTCCGGAGGGCGCGGACGTGCGGTTCGTGTCAGGGGACGTCCGGCCGGTGTTCGAGCGGCTGCGCGACGCGGCGGGGTCGCGGGACATCTGGGTGGTCGGGGGCGGTGATCTCGCGGGGCAGTTCCTCGCCGCCGGCCTGCTCGACGAGATCCGGATTGCCGTCGCTCCGGTCGCGCTCGTGGGGGGAGCGCCGCTGCTGCCCCTTCGGGTCGAATCGGATCGGTTGCAGCTGCGATCCGTCGAGCAGCAGGGGCAGTTCGCCGTCCTGACCTACGATGTCGCAACGGAGAACCGCTAGGCCGCCTGCACTCAGCGGCGGTTGCGTCGTGTCGCGGCGCGGAGCTGGATGATCCGGACCGCCCCGATGAGCGCCACCACGGCGCCGCCACCGAAGGGCTCCGCAGCTCGTCAGCCCCGGTCCGCACCCGGGACGTAGGTCTCCTGCCACCGCCCCAGTTCCTCGAAGAACTGTGATCTGGCCGGCTCCGGGGAGAGCGCAAGGTCGTGGATACCGCCCGCGATGCGCACGAGGGTGACGTGCCTGCCGAGCTTCGGCGCCCGGCCGGCGATGTGCGCGACGTCGAGCACCACATCGGTGGACGAGATGCGTTCGGGCTCCGTCGCGGGATTCGAGGTGGCGTCCGAGCACGCGACGAATACGGGGCAGTCGATCGCGAGTCCCCGGTTCAGCTCGGCGTGACCGCGGCGGATGGCACGCAGCCAGCCGGCGACGACGGGGAACCCGGTGTGGGGTTTCCACGCCAGATCGTAGTCCCACTCCCCGCCCGACTCCCGGTGCAGGTACCGGCCGTACGCGGTACCGAGCTTCCCGACCACGACGCGCGGCCTGAGTGTACCGAGGCGGTGGACCGCCGCAGTGCCGAGGGTGCGCTGGAACAGGCTCGCGTTGAGGTCGAACCAGGGGCTGTTGAGGGCGACGGCGTCCACGACGCCCTGCCCGCGGCGGCGGTGCGCCCACAGCGTCGTGACCAGGCCACCCGTGGAGTGGCCCATGACCACGAGGACGTCATGGCCCTCCTCCTCGCGGATGATGCGTGCCGCCTCGTCGAGCTCCTCGTCGTACGCCTCGAGCGACGTGATGTAGTTCGGCGTCTGGTGCTCCCCCAGGGACCGCCCGTACTTCCGGAGATCCAGTGCATAGAAGTCGAACCCGGCCTCCAGCCAGGCGTCGGCGAGGTGCGTCTGGAAGAAGTAGTCGACGAACCCGTGCACGTAGAGCACGGCCCGCCGCGAGCCGGCGGGGAGGCTGCGGCGCACGAGCGTCGCGACGACATCGCCCTCCTCATCCGGGCGCAGCGCCAGTGTCCGCACCTCGTAACCCGCCCCGAGAATGTCCCCGCGGTAGGTGTCCTGCTGTTCCGTCTCGGTCGTCATCGTGATCCTCGTGGGTCTGTTCCTGCCGGACGACCGCCGGCACAGTGCGGGCGGCCGTTCGCGGACACTTGTCGCCGGGGTCACCCCGGCGTCACCAGTGTGTCATCCGTCACCGATAGGCTGGCGCCACCGCACCACCAACAGGAGCTGATTCCACGTGTCACTATCGTCCATCAGGGGGCATCGCCGCATCGCCGCGGCTGTTGCCGCCGGCTGCATCGCAACCCTCGGACTCGCGCCCGCCGCATCCGCCGCACCCGGCGGAGCCAAGGGTCCCAAGGACGCCACGACCACGATCACGGTCATGGGCACCAGCGACGTGCACGGCTACGTCGAGAACTGGGACTACTTCACCAACGCCGAGTACGACGACGCGGCACACAACGACGTCGGACTCGCCAAGATCTCCACGCTGGTCAACCAGGTGCGGGCGGACCGCGGTGAGGAATCGACCCTCCTCATCGACAACGGCGACATCCTCCAGGGCACGTCCCTGACGGATTACTTCGCCAACGTCGAACCCGTGTCCGAGACCGGCGAGACCCACCCGGTGGCGGCTGCGATGAACGCCATCGGCTACGACTCCACCACGCTCGGCAACCACGAGTTCAACTACGGCCTGCCCCTCCTGCGCACCTTCGAGGAGCAACTGGACTTCCCCCTCCTCGGCGCCAATGTCAAGGACTGGGACACGGGCGAGGACGCTTTCACGCCGTACGTCCTCAAGACCGTCAAGCTCAAGGGGCAGAAGCCCCTCCGGATCGGCATCCTGGGGCTGACCACGCCCGGCAGCGCGATCTGGGACAAGAACACCGTCGACGGCGAACTCCGCTTCGAGGGGCTGGTGGAGCAGGCGCAGAAGTACGTGCCGGAGATGAAGGCGGCGGGCGCCGACGTCGTCGTCGTGAGCTCGCATTCCGGCCCCTCCGGCACGTCCTCCTACGGGGACGCCCTGCCGGTCGAGAACGCCTCCACGCTGATCGCGGAGCAGGTCCCCGGGATCGATGCGATCCTCGCCGGTCACGAGCACCAGGAGATCCCGGAGCGGTTCGTCACGAACACGCAGACCGGGGAGCAGGTGCTGCTGACCGAACCGAAGAACTGGGGCATGCGGCTCTCGGTCATGGACTTCGAACTGACCAAGGTGCACGGCCAGTGGGACGTCACGTCGGCCGGCTCAGAGCTGCTGAACGCCAACACCGTTCCCGCGGATCCGGTTATCTCCTCGATCGTGGCCGACCAGCACCAGCGCGTCATCGACTACGTGAACACCGCCATCGGCACCACGACGCAGACCATGTCCGCCGCGGATTCACGCTTCCGCGACACCGCCGTCATGGACTTCGTGAACACGGTGCAGGCCGAGGCGGTGGACAAGGCGCTCGACGGGACTCCGAACGCCGATCTCCCGGTGCTCTCGATCGTGGCACCGTTCAACCGTGCCGCCGTGATCCCCGAAGGGCCCGTCACCATCCGTGACATGGCGGGCCTGTACGTCTTCCCGAACACCCTGTTCGGGGTCGAACTGACGGGTGCCCAGGTCAAGGACTACCTCGAGTACTCGGCGAAGTACTTCAACCAGACCGCTCCCGGCACCACCGTGGACCCGGCGACACTGACCAACGCGGCAGGCACCCCGGACTACAACTACGACATGATGTCCGGCGTCTCCTACGACATCGACATCAGCAAGCCCGTCGGTCAGCGCATCGTGAACCTCAGCTACGACGGGGAGCCCATCGATCCGGAGCAGCGCTTCGCCGTGGCCACGAACAACTACCGGCAGTCCGGCGGCGGCAACTTCCCGCACATCGCCACGGCTCCGGTCCTGGTGGAACAGACCACGGAGATCCGGCAGCTGCTGATCGACTACCTGATCGCCGAAGGCACCATCGACCCGGCAGCCTTCTTCGAGGAGAACTGGAAGCTCACCCGCAACGGCGAGCCGGTCTTCGACTAGCCCCTCGACGGAGCCCGGGGTTTCCCGGGCTGTGTCCGCAGCAGGACGCGAACCCTATGGTCCGCGTCCTGCTGCGGTTCGGCCTACATTGTCATCATGAGCACCGACAGGACCATGGACAGGCCCCGCGACGCCGGCAGGGGCGACCAGACGGACGACGGCACCGGCGCGAGTGACCAGACGGCCGGTTTCACCGGCGCGAGTGACCAGACGGGCGACGGCACCGGCATGAGCACGGGCGACGGCACCGGCGCACCGATCGCCATCACGACGGCGACCGTTGCCGACGCCGCACAGCTCGCCGCGGTCGCGGCCGTCACCTTTCCCCTGGCATGTCCGGCCGACTCGCTCCCCGAGGACATCGCGCGGCACATCGCGACCCAGCTCTCCGCGGAACGCTTCGCCGCGTACATCGAATCGCCCCGGCACACCATCCTCTGCCTCCGTGCGGGCGATCGCATCGGTGGCTGGAGCATGGTGGTGCTGGATCAGCCCACCGACCCGGACGTCCTCGCCGCCCTCTCGATCTCACCGACCGTGGAGCTCAGCAAGTTCTACGTCCACCCCGACCACCACGGGCGCGGTGCGGCGGCGGCCCTGATGCGGCGGACCCTCGACCTCGCCGCCGGATCCGGACTGCCCGGGGTCTGGCTCGGTGTGAACCAGGAGAACGCGCGGGCCCTCCGGTTCTACACCAAGCATGGTTTCCGGCGCGTCGGGAGCAAACGATTCCTGCTCGGTGACCGCTTCGAGGACGACTACATCC
Organism: Arthrobacter sp. TMS2-4; assembly: GCF_054511075.1. NCBI lineage: Bacteria > Bacillati > Actinomycetota > Actinomycetes > Micrococcales > Micrococcaceae > Arthrobacter > Arthrobacter sp. TMS2-4. The sequence goes on along the minus strand of NZ_JBTNDI010000008.1, from coordinate 96,425 downwards.
TGGAACAGGCGCTTCCCGGCGAGCCAGGACAGGCAGGCTAGGCGACGGTGAGCTCGCCCATCCGACCCCAGCCCTCGGCGCCGATCCGCTCGCTGATGATCTCCGGCGTCTCCACGAGTGCCTGCGGCATGTCGAGCATCGCCTGGGAGAAGTGCGCGCTGCTCACGTGTGCCTCCGCGGCGTCGTCCTGGAACGCCTCGACGAGCACGAACTGGTGGGGGTCCTCGACGCTGCGGGACCAGTCGAACCAAAGGTTGCCCGGTTCCCGGCGCGTCGCCTCCGTGAAGTCGCGCGTCAGGTCGATCCAGCGATCACTCCACTCGGGCTTCACGGTGAACTTGACGACGATGAAAATCATGGGATTACGCCTTCCTGGTGGATGCTCGGTATTTCTCCAACCTATACAGTCCCCTTCCGGGCCGCATGCCGCCCTGCCTCGTGTGCAGGAGGAGTCGGGTGCAGGGGACGTCGCGCGCACGGGGGTCGGATCACCGCCCCGACCCGGCGGCGCCGACGTCGGAACCTGCACACGGGAGCAGGACCGAACGGGAGGAGAGTGATGGGCTGGGAGCCGGTCCTCCACCTCGTCATCGCGATGCTGGCCGCCTATGGGGCCCTCCTGGTCTGTCTCGCGACCTACGCCCGGCGGCACCCCGACGTCATCTCACTGCAGGACGCGCTGCGCCTCGTGCCGGGCCTGCTCGGCCTCGTCCGCCGCCTGAGCGCCGACCGGTCCGTCCCGGTGCGGGCTCGCGTGCTGCTCGGTCTCCTCGCGGTGTACCTGGTGATCCCGATCGACCTCGTCCCGGACTTCCTGCCCGTCATCGGCTACGCGGACGACGTCGTCGTGCTCGCCATGACGCTGCGGGCTGTGGTCCGGGCCACGGGCCCGGAGGCATTGGCCCGCCACTGGCGAGGATCCGATGCCGGCCTCCGCGCCGTCCGTGCGCTGGCGGGAGTGGGAGAGCCTGCCGCCGATGGACCTGCCGACCGCGGCGTCAGCACGAATGGCAGCCATCGGGCGGGCGGCGGGGACGGCGCGGACGAGGCCCCCGACGGGACCAGGGATGAGCCCGACGCCGGTGACGGTACGGACGGTAGCGCCGGGACCGACGCAGTCGGCCGAAATACGGCGTAACGCAAAGGGTGGGACCATTTTTCAACAGGCGTAGTCTCTCGCGCATGCAGCAGTCCACGGGATCGATCCCCACCCTTGACCTCAGCACCGCCCGTTCCGCCGATGGATCCTTCACCCCCGGGTTCATCGAGGAACTGCGCGACGCCGCCCACACCGTCGGCTTCTTCCACATCGTCAACTACGGTGCCACCCCCACGCAGGCCGCTGACCTCTTCGACGTCACCCGCCGCTTCTTCGACCTTCCGCTGGAGGAGCGCCTTCGCCTCCACAACCGGTCCTCGCCGCACTTCCGCGGCTACGCGGGCCTCGGCACCGAGATCACCCGCGGCCGCCCCGACGCCCGCGAGCAGATCGACTTCTCCCCCGAACGCGAGCCCCTGGCGGACTACCCCGCCGACGAGCCGTACTGGCTCCTGCAGGGCCCGAACCTGTGGCCCCGTACCGCGCTGCCCGAGCTCGAGGAGCAGGCCATGGCGTGGGCGGCCCTGATGTCGCGCGTCGGCGCCGAACTCCTGTCCGCCATCGCCGTCGCCCTGCACCTCCCCGAGGACCACTTCGCCGAGCCGTTCGAGGGCACCCCGGCCTGGATGGCGAAGCTCGTGCACTACGTGGGCGGCGTCGTCGAGGGAGCCGGCTCGCAGGGCGTGGGAGCGCACGCGGACTACGGGTTCGTGACCCTCCTGCTGCAGGACCAGGTGGGTGGGCTCGAGGTCCTCCCCCACGGCGCCGACGAGTGGGTCCCGGTCACCCCGATCCCCGGGGCTCTCGTGGTGAACCTCGGCGAGATGCTCGAGGTCGCCACCGAGGGCTACCTCGCGGCGACCATCCACCGCGTCACAGCCCCCGCGCCGGGCGTGGACCGCTACGCCGTCCCGTTCTTCTGGTCCCCGCGCCTCGACGCGGTGATCGATCCCGTCCCCCTGACCGACGACCTGCGCGCCGCGGCCCGCGGCATCTCGGACGATCCCGAGAACCCCATGCTCTCCTCCTACGGCTCCAACGTCCTCAAGGGGCGGGTGCGCGCCCACCCCGACGTGACCGAACTGCACCACCCCGAGCTCGCACGGAGATAGCCTCGCGGGGCCCCACCCCCGGGACGGACGACGACGGCGGCACCCACCCGGGTGCCGCCGTCGTCGTTCAGGGTCTTGCCGGGGAGGCGCTCAGGCCTCGCCCATCATGAGGCCCTCGATGGAGTGCTTCTGGGTGATCGGGACCAGGGTGTCCACGAGAGGGCACACCACGTGGCGGCGCACCCGCTCCGGCAGGGCATCGAAGAAGGGCTTCGCCCCTCGTACCGCGGGTAGGCCGACCTCGGCGGGAACATCCCGTGGTCGAATTCCTCGGGCAGGTCCCACTGCGTTCCGGGAGCGACCTCGAAGGGTCCCATGTCCTCCTCGGTGTCGACGCCCGTCAGGTTGAACGCCAGCGACGTCAGCCGCCCGGTCTCCCGCGTCTCCTCGGGCATCGGGAAGTCGCGGTGCCACGGCTGGTTGACGGCACCGGGGCCCGGGATGTCGAAGCCGAGTTCGACGATCTCGTAATCCGGGCCGAGGACGGACTCGCACACCATGCGCACCCATGGGTGGTCCACGAGCTCGACCCAACCCCGCAGCTGTTCCGGATGGATCTCGACGTAGTACCGCTTCGGTCCGCGCCCCACGGCGCCGTTCGGTCGCGCAAGCGCCTCGGCGAAGGCCGCGTCGATGTCCTCGCGCATCTGCGCCGCCCACTCGCGGGTGAAGGCGCCCTGCTCGGCGATCACGCCACGCGTGTACAGTCCCTCGACCGCGGCGGCCGCCTCGGGCGACGCCCCCTCGGGGATACGGGATGCGACCGGCTCGTGCTTACGGGTGGAATCATGCATGGTCCGGCCTCCAGGAGTTGCCCATCACGATCTTGCGGATTTCTGCCACGGGGAGCTTGGGTTTACGGTTCTCGTCCGTGAGGCCGTTGGCCTCCTGCAGCGTGTCCGTCAGCTGCGTGTAGCAGAACCCGGACAGGAACGGGCTGTCCTGAAGGGCCGAGAAGAGTGCCTCCAGGCGCCGGGCGAAGTCCTCGCCGGACTCCGCGGTGGAGTAGCCCCACGTCTCGATGGGGCTGTTCGGCGCGTAGAGGATCCCGCCGAACTCGGACACCATGACCGGCTCCGTCCTCGGCAGGCCCGGCAGGACGCTGAGCCGGCGCCCGGCAGGCCCCACGCCGTCGACGAGCGACTGGAAGGCCGGCAGGTCCCGGTAGTTCGCATGGAGGTCGTCGTAGTTCGTCGCGTAGTCGTGGATGGTGAAGATGTCCGACTCCACGTGCTCCCAGCCGCCGTTGGAGATGACCGGCCGGGATCCGTCGAGGGCCTTCGTCAGGTGGTACATGGCCTGCGCGAAATGCTTCTGCTCCGGGCTGTGGGAGATCTGCTGTACCCCCCAGCTCTCGTTGAGGGGAACCCAGGTGACGATGCACGGGTGGGACCGGTCCCGCATGAGCCACGCCCCTCGGCGGGCACGAGCATCACCCGGACGGCGGCGCTCCCCTCGGGACGCCGTCGTCCGTCGTTCCCGCCCGAGGTACTGCCCCGCCGTCGATCCAGCGGATGCGGATGGGCCCGCGGACATCCGGCGCCACGGGGTCGCCGTGCTGGGTGACGTGGACGAGCTCCTCCCCGGCCAGCTCGAACGCAATGCGGCGTGCAGCGGGCATCAGATCACGCCACCCCTCCCCGCCGATGCTGCGCGCGGCCTCGGACGGGCACAGCGTCTTCGCGCTGCCACGATGCGCGGCGATCCGCAGGATCTCGGCCCGCAGCTCGGCATCGCCGACCACGTCAGCGACCCCGTCAGCCATCCCGTCAGCGACCCCGTCAGCCATCGCCGGCTACCTCGCCCGCCGGGCGGTCCCCGGAGCCGCCGGGCTTCTTCGGATGCAGGCGGTCGAGCTCCTGCAGGGCTGCCGTCCAGCGGGCCGTGCGTTCGGCCGCAGACTGCTCCCACCACGGCGTCCCGCGCTCGCCGAGCCCTTCCTTGGCGAGCTGGACGGTGCGCCGCGCACGAGGCAGGGCCGCGCCGTCGTCGCCCTTGGCGCTGTTGCGCACGCCCGAGCGTCCGCGCCCGAGGTGGGACATGAGGCGCGCCTTGACCTCCTCCGGCAGCGAGGGGTCGGTCTTCCGCCAGCGGCGGCCGCTGTGGAGGAAGAACCGTTCGTCGTCCGTGGTGTTCCCCAGGTCGCTCATGGGGGCCTCAGCTCGAGGATCCGGGAGGGCCGACGAGCAACAGGACGCCGAAGACCACGGAGATCCCGACGACGGCGACCAGCAGCGCGACGAGTGGGCTGCGGAGCACCCATGCCTGGAGCTGCTCCACGGGGGTGCGCGGCGCCTCGGCGCCCGGGGCCAGGCGCCACGCACCGGCGAGTTGCCCGCGGCGCTCGATCCACCGCTCGTAGGGGATGGTCGCGAACGGGACGACCGCCGCGGCGATACCCAGCAGGCCTGTCGCCACCGACCAGCGCTGGTTGACCCAGATGAAGACCGTGGCCGCCACGAAGCAGAGGAAGACGAAGCCGTGCACGGCTCCCGCCGGTGGGACGACGGCCTCGGTGGTCCGTGTGACGTACTTGAGGAACATGCCCAGCAGCAGGAAGGCCCAGGTCACCGCCTCCGCGACGGCGACGGTGCGGAAAAGCGTGCGGGGGTTCATGGAGCTCCTGGTCGGTCGGCGGTCGGTGCCTCCAATTCTCCCAGACCTCCGTCACCCGCGTGCCCGACGGCGACCGGGCAGGGCAGCCTATGACCGCGGTCACAGGATTGTCGTCGTTCCGTGGTGGACTGGTGTCCCACCGGCACCACGAAAGGTCACGCTGCCCATGTTCCTGCTCGACGCCGATGGCAGCGCGGACACGACCTCCCCCGACCTCGTGTTCTCGGCGACGGACCTGGTCACGGCGTCGGAGTGCGGCTACCGGCTCCTGCGGATCCTCGACGAGAAGCTGGGGCGGGTTCCACGGGCGGACTTCCCCGTGGACCAGATGCTGCAGCGCGCCGCGGCCCTCGGGGACGTGCACGAGCACCGGGTCCTCGACGGGCTGGTCGCCGAGCACGGCCTCTGGTCTCCCGGCAATCCGTCGGGCGTGTACGACGTCGAACCGGCGGCGTCCATGGACCGCACCACCCTGGCGGCCAAGCACGAGGAGTCCCTCCGCGCCCTGCACTCCGGCGCGGCCGTAGTGTTCCAGGCGGCCTTCTTCGACGGCGTGTTCCACGGGCGCTCGGACTTCCTCGTCCGGCAGGACGACGGCGCCTACGCCGTCTGGGACACGAAGCTCGCCCGCCACGCGAAGGTCGGCGCCCTGCTGCAGCTCGCCGCGTACGGCGACCAGCTGCAGGCGGCGCGCATCCCGACGGCGGACGAGGTGACGCTCGTCCTCGGCGACCGCAGCCGCAGCGTCCATCGGCTGCCCGATCTCCTGCCCGTGTTCCGCGAGCGTCGCGCCCGTTTCCTCGACCTCGTCCACGACCACCGCGGGCAGCCGGACGCCGTGAGCTGGGGTGCGCCCGGTGTCGCCGCGTGCGGGCGGTGCGACTACTGCACCGAGCAGGTGACCGCGTCGCGGGACCTCCTGCTGGTGGCCGGGATGACCGGCGAGCGCCGGGCACGGCTCCGGACCCAGGGCGTCATCACGATCGACGACCTCGCGGCCCTGCCCGACAGCCGTGCGGACGCCACCCTGGTGCGGCTGCAGGAGCAGGCCCGCCTGCAGGTGGGGGCGGTCGCCGGGGACGGCGGAGTCACCTACCGCGACGCGGGCGGCGACGAGCACACCCTGTCCTACCGCGTCCTCCCGCAGCACACGCTCGGGTCCCTGCCCGCATCGAGCCCGGGCGACATCTTCTTCGACTTCGAGGGCGATCCCCTCTGGCAGGATCCCGGGGACAACAGCTGGGGCATCGAATACCTGTTCGGCGTCGTCGAGCAACCCGTGGACGACGACGGCGAGCCGCCGTTCCGTCCCTTCTGGGCCCACAGCAGGGCGGAGGAGCGCACAGCCTTCGTCCGGTTCCTCGACTACGTCGGGGAGCGCCGCCGGCAGTTCCCGGACCTGCACGTCTACCACTACGCGGCCTATGAGAAGAGCGCCCTGCGGCGGCTGTCCCTCGTCCACGTGATCGGCGAGGAGGCCGTGGACACCCTGCTCCGCGAGGGCGTGCTCGTGGACCTCTACGACACCGTGCGTCACAGCCTCCGCATCTCCGAGCGCTCCTACAGCCTGAAGAAGCTCGAGCCCTTCTACATGGGCGGTGCCCTGCGCACCGGAGACGTGACCGACGCCGGGGCGTCGGTCGTGGCCTATGCCGCCTACTGCGCTGCGCGCGACGCCGGGGACGGCGCCGCCGCGGCGGAGATCCTGGCCGGCATCAGCGACTACAACCGCTACGACTGCCTCTCGACGCTCCGGCTCCGGGACTGGCTGCTCTCCCTCGAGGTCCAGCACGGGGCCGGGCTGCACGCTCCCGAGCGGGGCGGCGACCGCGCCGCCCCACAGGACACATCGAGCCGGTCCGCGGCTGCTGCGGGGAGCACACCCCCTGGTGCCGCCGGGGTGGTTCCTGCCACCGCAGCCCTCCCGGTGGCTGCGCCCGACGCCGCCACCTCCGACGACGCGGAACCTCCTGTCCACGGACCCTCACCGGAGGAAGCCCGGCTGCTGGCGTACCTCGCCGAGCTGCCGGCCGGTGCCGGGAGGGACGCGGACCAGCGGGCCATCGCCCTCGTCGCGGCGGCCGTCGGATATCACCGCCGGGAGCGGAAGCAGTTCTGGTGGTCCCACTTCGACCGGCTCGCCTCACCCGCGGACTGGGACACCGCGCGTGACGTGCTCGTGTTCCGCACCCTCGAGGTGGTGCAGGACTGGGCCAGGCCGACGTCGCGCTCGAACCCCGTGCGGCTGCTCAGGGCGACCGGAACCTTGACGGCGGGCACCGACCTCCGGGAGGGCTCGACATTCTTCGCGATCTACGATGCGCCCGTCCCTCCGGATGCCGACAGCATCGACAGCGGCGCGGGACGCGGCGGCTGGTTCGGCGTCGAGGTGACGGAGCTGTCCGAGGACGCGGACGGGCTCGTGACCGTGGTACTCCGGGAGAAGCTGCGCCGCGGAGCACCGGAACGCGCCGAACGTCCGCTGGCCCTGGCCCCCGACCAGCCGCTCATGACGACGTCGATGGAGGGCGCGCTGACCGCCCTGGCGGAGCGGGTGGGTCGGGCACTGCCGGACGTACCCGGAGATCCCGCGCTCGACCTCCTCCGACGCATCCCCCCGCGCCTCGCCGGCGGTGCCGGGCTCCCCGCGGCGCCGCTGCACGGGGACGGGTACGCCGAGGCCATCACCGCGGCCCTGCAACTCCTCGAGGACTCGTATCTCGCGGTGCAGGGCCCGCCCGGGACCGGCAAGACGCACGTCGGCGCGGACGTCATCGCGCGCCTGGTCCGCCTCGGGTGGAAGGTGGGCGTCGTCGCGCAGTCGCACGCCGTCGTCGAGAATCTGCTGCGCCGGGCCATCGAGGCCGGCGTCCCCACCGACCGGGTGGCCAAACGGACGGCGGCGCCCGACGCACCGTGGGCCCAGCGGTCCGACGACGACGTCGCGCGCCTGATCGGCGGACCCGGCGGCTGCCTCGTAGGAGGAACCGCCTGGACGATGACCGGGAGCAAGGTCCCGGCACACTCCCTCGACCTCCTGGTCATCGATGAGGCCGGACAGTTCTCGCTCGCCAATACGATGGCCGTGGCCCGTGCCGCACGCCGGCTCCTCCTCCTGGGCGATCCCCAGCAGCTCCCCCAGGTCACCCAGGGCACCCACCCGGAACCGGTCGACCAGTCCGCGCTGGGCTGGCTGTCCGCCGGGCATGCGACACTGCCCGGGCAGTTCGGCTACTTCCTCGCGGATACCTGGCGCATGCATCCGGACCTGTGCCGCGCGGTGTCGGTCTTCGCCTACGACGGCCGGCTCACCACGGCTGCAGCAGCGCGCGGGCGGCACCTGGCGGATGAGCGGGCCGGCATCGACTGCGTCCTCGTCGACCATGCGGACAACGCGACGGTGTCGGCGGAGGAGGCGGCGGAGGTCGTGGCGCAGGTGCGGCGTCACCTCGGTCTTTCGTGGATCCCGGAGGCGGGCGCCGTCGCGCGCCCGCTCGGGCAGGAGGACATCCTGGTGGTCGCCCCGTACAACGCCCAGGTGCAGCTCACCCGGAAGGCCCTGGGGGCGGCCGGGTTCGGGGACGTCAGGGTGGGTACGGTGGACCGCTTCCAGGGTCAGCAGGCGGTCGTCGTGATCGTCACCATGACGGCGTCCTCCGCGGCGGAAGCGGCACGCGGCGTCGGGTTCCTGCTCAACCGCAACCGGGTCAACGTCGCCGTCTCGCGGGGGCAGTGGCGCGCCGTCGTCGTCAGGTCCCCTCGGCTGACCGAGCACATGCCCTCCACCCCGGCCGCGCTGGAGGAGCTGGGCGCGTTCATCGGTCTCTGCGTCGGGGAGCCCGACGGGAGGGGCTGAAGGACGTCCGGGGTCAAAGAGAGAAGCAGGCCGGACCCGGGGGTCCGACCTGCTTCTTCGTTCAAGATCTAGTGGAAGATCTCAGCCTTAGAGGGGCTGGATGTTCGACGCCTGAGGACCCTTGGGGCCCTGCTCGGTGTCGAAGCTGACCTTCTGGTTCTCGTCCAGCGAGCGGTAGCCGCTCGCGTTGATGGCGGAGAAGTGTGCGAACACGTCTGCACTTCCGTCGTCGGGAGCAATGAATCCAAAGCCCTTTTCAGCGTTGAACCACTTCACGGTACCTGTTGCCATTTTTGTTTATCCTTCTGAAATTCAGACGCACCCCGGCTTTCGGAGCGCCCCAGTCGCGGCGTGCTTGTCCGCTTTTTCAGAGACACGTTCCGTCCCGTGAAGGCCGGACCGCGTGAAATACAAATGCGCAACACTACAACTGACACCCACTTAACCAAACCATGGAGGGTAAAGGCAAGCAGGAAGCCAAAGTTCTTCGATCGACTATGCTTGCGCGGCGATCGGGTGCATCGCATCGGCGAGCAACTCGAAGGAGCGCAGCCACGTGTCGGTGCTCTCCGCCTGGGTCGCGACGATGATCTCGTCGGCCCCGAACCGCTCGGCGAACTGCTCCAGGTAGTCGCGGACGACGTCGGGGGTCCCGACGGCGCTGTACCGCGCCATGCCGGCCATCTGCTGGCCGCCCGGCGACGCGAGAATGGCCTCGGACTCCTCCCGCGTGAAGGTCTGCCCACGCCCCAGCAGGAGGCTCACACGGCGCAGCATCCCCTCGTGGAACTCGTGGTGCGCGTCGTTCGCGCTGTCCGCGGCGATGACATTCACCCCGGCGATGAAGTGCGGCTCCGCCGACTGCGCGGACGGGGTGAACTCCCGGCGGTAGAGGGCCGCCGCGTCCTGCAGGGCCTGGGGTGCGAAGTGCGACGCGAAGGCGAAGGGCAGGCCGAGGGCGGCGGCGAGCCGGGCGCCGAACAGCGAGGATCCCAGGATGTACAGCGGCACGTTCGTGCCCTTGCCCGGGGTCGCCTGGACTCCGGACACACGGCTCTCACCGGTCAGGTAGCCCTGCAGTTCGAGGACGTCCTGGGGGAAGCTGTCGGCAGCCGTGGGGTCCCGGCGCAGGGCACGGGCCGTGACCTGGTCGCTGCCGGGGGCGCGGCCGAGGCCGAGGTCGATCCGGCCCGGGTGCAGGCTCTCCAGGGTGCCGAACTGCTCGGCGATGGTGAGCGGCGAGTGGTTCGGCAGCATCACACCGCCGGAGCCGAGGCGGATGCTGGACGTGTGCGCTGCGACGTGGGCGATGAGCACGCTCGTGGCCGACGACGCGATGCTGCCCATGTTGTGGTGTTCCGCGTACCAGATCCGGCGGTACCCCCACCGCTCGGCGTGCTGGGCGAGCGACACGCTCGAGGCGAACGTCTCCGCGGGCGTGGAGCCTTCGGCGACCTGGGCCAGATCCAGGATGGACAGGGGGACAGTCATGGATACACCTTCCGATTCGGGAACCACGGCGGGGTGTGTCGCGGACCTCTGGGAGGAACGGTTGCCCGCGCACATCTATTTCCCGGTGGTCCCGGCCCCGGGCGTTCCCGGGCGTGGTTCTCCTCACGCCGCGAGGAGCGCTACTCCCCCTCCTCCTCGTCGAGGAGGAATCCGCGCAGGAGCGCCGCGGTGCCCTCGAGGTGGGCGGTCATCTCGGCCTGCGCACGCTCCGCATCGCCGCCGAGCACGGCCTTCACGATCGCGGCGTGCTGCCGGTTCGAATGGTTGATGTTCACGGCCAGGAAAGGGATGCGGTCGAGCATGTCATTGGTACGGAACCGCGCCTGGGCCACCGCGAGCGCCAACGACGGCGAGCCCGCCGCCTCCGCGATGGCAAGATGCAGCCGGGCGTCGAGGGGTCGGTACGTCGCTGCGTCCGCGTCGGCCACTGCCCGCAGTGCTTCGAGGAGGCCGCCGCGTACCTCTTCCGTCGATGCCGCCTGGGCGGCAAGGCGGGCTGCGCCGGGCTCGACGACGGCACGGAACGCGAGAATGTCCTCCACCTCGGAGCGCCGGAGGGAGGCAGGACCGTTGCCGCTGGTCGGCAGTGTCGCGCTCACGGTGGCGCCGCCGTAGCGGCCGCGCTGGACGGTGAGGTAACCGGCGGTCTGCAGGTCGGCGAGTCCGTCGCGCAGGGTGGAACGGGAGACACCCAGGTGCCCGGCGAGGTCCCGCTCGGGTGGAAGGCGGGACCCGGCGGGAAACACCCCCAGCTTGATGGCATGCAGGAGCCGTTCGACCGTCTCCTCGAACGCGTTCCCCCTGCGTGCCGGCTGGATGAGCCGGAACGCGTCCTCCTCGGGGTCGTCCATGGTTCCAGCTTACGCATCGGCCGGTGCCCCTTTACCCCTGCCCGCCGGTCACCCTCTTGACGAACCGGATCGGGGCCACCACCATGGGGGCATCCATTGGACTGATTTCAGTCCAATGACGAAGGCGTGAATCAACTCCACCGAACGAAGTCCGGCTTACTCGTCCTCCATCCGGCCGTCCAACCAAGGGGTACACGTGGCACGCAGGAACATCGATTACACCGCCGTCGACGACCAGTACCACAAGCACCGGAAGCTCAAGAGCGGCGCCGCCGGCTGGGTCCTGCTGGCAGGGCTCGGAGTCGCCTACGTCATCTCCGGGGACTTCTCCGGCTGGAACCTCGGACTCGCCGAGGGCGGCTGGGGCGGCTTGCTCATCGCCTTCATCCTGATGGGCATCATGTACACGTGCATGGTCTTCGGCCTCGCCGAGATGTCGTCGACGCTCCCGACGTCCGGCGCCGGCTACGGGTTCGCCCGCCGCGCCCTCGGCCCGCTCGGCGGCTTCGCCACCGGCATGGCGGTGCTCATCGAGTACGCGGTCGCCCCCGCTGCGATCGCCACGTTCATCGGCGGCTACATCGAGGCGCTCGGGCTCTTCGGGATCACCAACTCCTGGCCGGTCTACCTGGTCACCTACGTGGTGTTCATCGGGATCCACCTCTACGGCGTCGGTGAGGCGCTCAAGCTGATCGTCGGCATCACGGTCGTCGCCGTCGTCGCCCTGATCGTGACCGCCGTCGGGCTCCTGCCGCATTTCGACACCGCCAACCTCTTCGACATCGTCCCCGACGGGTCGGTCGGATCGTCGGCCTTCCTGCCCTACGGGTTCTCGGGTGTCCTCGCCGCCCTGGTGTTCGGGATCTGGTTCTTCCTGGCCATCGAGGGCGTCCCCCTCGCCGCCGAGGAATCGAACGACCCGAAGCGGGACATGCCCCGCGGCATCATCGTCGCCATGCTGCTGCTCCTGGTCTTCGGCGCGCTCATGCTGTTCCTCGTGCCGGGGGCAGCAGGCGCCGAAGCGATGGGCCAGTCGGACTCCCCCCTCCCGGAAGCGTTGCGCACGGCGGCGGGCGGGGACTCCGTCCTTGCCGACTTCGTCAACTACGCAGGACTCGCCGGCCTCGTCGCGAGCTTCTTCTCGATCGTGTACGCCTACTCACGGCAGCTCTTCGCCCTCTCCAGGGCCGGATACCTCCCCCGCATCCTCTCCCTGACCTCGAAGCGGCACACACCCTGGGTGGCCCTCCTCGTCCCGGGGACCATCGGGTTCCTGCTGGCCGCGCTGACCGGCAACGGCGGACTCCTCATCAACATCGCCGTCTTCGGCGCCACGGTGTCCTACGTCCTGCTGAACCTCTCGCACATCCTCCTGCGGGTCCGGGAACCCGACCTCGAGCGGGGGTACCGTACACCGGGCGGTGTGGTCACCACGGGCGTCGCCCTCGTCCTCGCCGTCGTCGCCCTGATCGCCACGTTCTTCGTCGACATCCTCGCGGCCTCCATCACCGCCGCCATCTTCCTCGGCGCCCTCGCCTACTTCTGGTTCTACAGCCGGCATCACCTGGTGGCGAGCGCCCCGGAGGAGGAATTCGCCCTGCTGCAGAAGGAGGAACAGGACCTCACCTGACCCGACCCCGCCCGTGATGACCCCCAGGACAGAAGGAAGCTCATGGCCCCGCATCCCCGCAGCGAACGAATGCTCACCGTCGACCAACTCGTCTCGGCCGTCGAGGCAGGTGATATCGACTCGGTGGTCCTGGCGTTCACCGACATGCAGGGCAGGTTGCAGGGCAAGGTCATCCACGGCCGGTTCTTCCTCGACACGGTCCTCGGCCACGGCACGGAGGGGTGCAACTACCTGCTGGCGGTCGACACCGACATGAACACCGTGGACGGGTATGCGATGTCCAGTTGGGACACCGGGTACGGGGACATGGTGTTCGAGCTGGACCTCGACACGATCCGGCGTCTCCCCTACCGGGAGGGGACGGTCATGATCCAGACGGACCTGTCCTTCACCACCGGGGAACCGGTCAGGGTCGCCCCGCGCAGCATCCTCAAGGCCCAGTCGGCGCGTGCCGCGGCGCGCGGCCTGCGGGCGTTCTCCGGTACGGAGCTCGAGTTCATCGTCTACAACGACTCGTTCGAGGATGCCGGCCTCAAGCACTATCGCGATCTCGTTCCCGCCAACCAGTACAACGTGGACTACTCGATCCTGGGATCCCTGCGCGTCGAACCGCTCCTGCGGGACATCCGCAACGCGATGTACCAGGCGGGCATGATCGTCGAGTCGGCCAAGGGCGAGTGCAACTTCGGTCAGCACGAGATCGCCTTCAAGTACGACGACGTCGTCGTGACGGCCGACAACCACAGCGTCTACAAACTGTCGGCGAAGGAGATGGCATCGCAGCGGGGGCAGTCGGTGACCTTCATGGCGAAGCCGAACCAGCGGGAGGGCTCCTCCTGCCACATCCACATGTCGCTCCGGAGTGACGACGGCGGACTGGTGTTCTGGGACGAGGCCGCGAACCGGCGCACGCCGCTTTACGACCACTTCATCGCGGGGGTGCTCGCCACCATGCGCGAGTTCACACTCTTCTACGCGCCCAACATCAATTCCTACAAGCGCTTCGCCGAAGGCTCCTTCGCGCCCACGGCCGTGGCCTGGGGGCTGGACAACCGGACCTGTTCCGTCCGCCTCGTGGGCCACGACTCCTCCGCCCGCCTGGAGAACCGACTCCCGGGCGCGGATGCCAACCCCTACCTCGCGCTGGCCGCGATGCTCGCCGGCGGGCTGTACGGCATCGAGAACGAACTGGAGCTGCCACCGCGCATGGACGGCAACGCCTACCTGTCGGACGCCGACCACGTGCCCGCCACCATGAAGGAGGCCCGCGACCTCTTCGCCGGCTCCGCGATCGCGCGCGAGGTGTTCGGCGACGAGGTGGTGGAGCACTACACCCACTACGCCGACGTCGAGCTGGCGCAGTTCAACGCAGCGGTCACGGACTGGGAAGTGCGGCGCGGGTTTGAACGACACTAGGGCGTTCCGGTGACGACAGGGTCAGCGCACGGCACCTACCGGCCCCGCGTGGGACTCACCACCTACTGGCAGTCCGCGGCGTGGGGTGTCTGGGACGGGACCGCGGCCATCGTCCCGGGTGCCTACGTGAGCGCCGTCGTCGACGCCGGCGGCACACCCCTCCTGCTGCCACCCGTCGGCACCGACACCAGTGTCCTCGATCTGCTCGATGGTCTGATCGTCATCGGCGGCGTCGACGTCGATCCAGGGCACTACGGTGCCGTCCCGCATCCGACCACGGTGGCCCAGCCGGAACGCGACGACCACGATCTCGCGCTGACGCGGGCCGCGCTGGCCGCTGCTCTCCCCCTGTTCGCCATCTGCCGCGGGGCGCAGATCCTCAACGTCGCCCTCGGCGGCACGCTGCACCAGCACCTGCCGGAGGTACGCAGGGACGCAGCGCGGTACCAGCCCGCCCCTGGCGTCTTCGGCAGCGTCGACTTCACCACCGAACCCACATCGATCGCCCGGCAGCTGCTGGGGAAGCGGGCGTCGAGCCCGTGCTACCACCACCAGGGCCTGGACACGATCGCCGACGGACTGTGCGTGACGGCCCTTGCCGACGACGGCACGGTGGAGGTCGTCGAAGCGGCGGTCGGGGGCCCCGCCGGGTGGACCCTCGGCGTCCAGTTCCATCCCGAGGAGAACGGACAGGACCGCCGCCTGTTCGGCGGCTTCGTGGACGCTGCCCGCACCTACGCATCCCACCCCAGAACCCCGGAAAGGACCGCGTCATGAGCTCCACCCATCCCGTCCTCGACCCCGCCACCGAGGAGGCGATCGCGACGGTCACCATGGCGGGACCCGACGATACCGATGCCGCGATCCTGCGTGCGGCCGCCGCCTTCCCCGCATGGCGGCAGGTATCCCCTGCGGACCGCGCGCTGCTGCTCCGGCGCTTCGCCGCGGCCGTCGACGCCGAGATCGAGGCGCTTGCCGCGCTCGAGGTGGCCAACGCGGGCCACACGATCGGGAACGCGCGCTGGGAGGCCGGGAACGTGCGGGACGTCCTGACGTACTACTCGGCGGCCCCCGAGCGCCACACCGGGCAGCAGATCCCCGTCGCGGGCGGCGTGAACGTGACCTTCCACGAACCGCTCGGCGTCGTCGGCATCATCGTGCCGTGGAACTTCCCGATGCCGATCGCAGCGTGGGGTTTCGCCCCTGCGCTCGCCGCAGGCAACACCGTGGTCCTGAAACCGGCCGAGCTCACCCCCCTGACGGCCATCCGGCTCGCAGAGCTCGCCCTGCAGGCCGGGATCCCCGAGGGCGTCTTCACCGTACTGCCGGGCAAGGGGTCTGTCGTCGGTGCACGCTTCGTCACCCACCCGGCGGTCCGCAAGGTCGTCTTCACGGGTTCCACCGGCGTCGGCAAGCAGATCATGGCCGGCTGCGCCGACCAGGTCAAACGGGTGACCCTCGAACTCGGCGGGAAGAGCGCCAACGTCATCTTCGCCGACGCGGACCTGGAGAAGGCCGCCGCCGCGGTGCCCGACGGCGCCTTCGACAATGCCGGGCAGGACTGCTGCGCCCGGTCCCGGGTGCTCGTCCAGCGCTCCGTGTACGACGACGTCCTGGAGATGCTGGGAGCCGCGGTCGAATCCGTGCGGGTGGGCGACCCACGGCTCGAGGAGACGCACATGGGACCGCTGATCTCGGCAGCCCAGCGCGAGTCCGTGGCCCGTTTCGTCCACGACTCGGACGGGAAGCCGGTGGCCGACGTGGCGTTCCAGGGCGCAGTTCCCGACGGGCCCGGCTTCTGGTTCCCGCCCACCGTCATCACACCGTCGGATCCGCGGTCCGCCGCCTTCACCGATGAGATCTTCGGCCCGGTGGTCTGCGTCGTCCCGTTCGAGGACGAAGCGGACGCCGTGCGGATCGCCAACGACTCGGCCTACGGCCTGTCCGGGTCCATCTGGACCCGCGACGTCGGGCGCGCGCTCCGTGTCTCACGCGCGATCGACGCCGGGAACCTCTCCGTGAACTCGCACTCCTCCGTCCGGTACTCCACACCGTTCGGCGGCTTCAAGCAGTCCGGCCTCGGCCGGGAACTCGGCCCCCAGGCCCTCGACGCGTTCAGCGAGACCAAGAACGTCTTCCTAGCCACCGACGCCTGAGCGGCGTCCCTCCCACGAAAGAGGCCTCATGACAGCTCTGCCGTACAACGGGCTCGTGACCAATCGCCTGCAGGGGCGCACTGCGGTCGTCACCGGGGGCGCCTCCGGGATCGGTCTTGCCACCGCCCGGCGCCTCGCCCACGAGGGGTCGCACGTGGTGATCGCGGACATCTGTCCGGACGCTGTCGGGGAGGGGCTGGCGGAGCAGTTCGGCGGCAGCTTCATCCGTGCCGACGTCACGAGCGAGGATGACGTCCGGGCGATGTACGCGTTCGCCCTCGCCACCTACGGATCCATCGACATCGCCTTCAACAACGCAGGGATCTCGCCCGACGACGACTCCTCCATCCTCGACACGGGGATCGATGCCTGGCGCCGCGTCCAGGAGGTGAATCTGACGAGCGTGTACTACTGCTGCAAGTACGTCCTGCCCTACATGCAGGCGCAGGGACGGGGATCGATCATCAACACGGCCTCCTTCGTGGCGGTCCTCGGCGCCGCCACGTCCCAGATCTCCTACTCCGCGTCCAAGGGCGGCGTACTGTCCATGAGCCGTGAGCTGGGGGTCCAGTTCGCCCGGCAGGGAATCCGCGTGAACGCGCTCTGCCCCGGGCCCGTCAACACCCCCCTGCTGCGGGAGCTGTTCGCCAGCGACGCCGAGCAGGCCCGGCGCCGGCTCGTCCATGTCCCGCTGGGGCGCTTCGCCGAACCGGACGAGCTGGCGGCCGCCGTCGCCTTCCTGGCCTCCGACGACTCCTCCTTCATCACGGCGAGCCAGTTCATGGTCGACGGCGGTATTGCCGGCGCCTACGTCACGCCCCTGTGACGGAGCCCAGACCCCTGGGTCGGCTCCGGCGCCTCCGTCACGCCTGCGTGACGGAGCCCGGACCCCTGGCCGGCACCCGATCTGCTTGACTGGGTCCATGCCCAGCGACCTCCCGACCTCCGAATCCGCACTCCGCGAGCGCCAGGACCTCCTCGTCCGCGAACTGGCGGTGGAGCAGAACTCCGCGCGCCTGCAGACCCTCAGTGACGAGCTCGAGGCGATCCAGCGCACGCTCGAGCAGCGGCGCACCACCTGAGCGACCCCGGGTCAGGGCGCCGGCGTCTCGATGGTCAGGACCCCCTCCGCGCCCCCGCCCGTCGACGCGTAGGAGTGGACCACATCCGCGTGCCAGGACAGCGCGTCGCCGGGCCCCGCGTCCTGCTCCGCGCCGAGCACCCCCACGCGGGCATGGCCCCGCACCACCCGGAGGTGCTCCACCGTCCCGAACCCGTGGGCCGGTGACACCCGTGTCCCCGTCGGGGAGATGATGAGCCAGAAGACCTCGGTGGTCCCGCCGTCGTCGTGTGTGCGTACCGTGAGCAGCCGGGTGTCGACGACGCCGTCGGAGACGCCGCGCCCCGGCTCGTCGCCCACGAGCCCGGTGAGCGGCACCCCGAGGGGTCCCGCGAGCGCGTAAAGGGTCTCCAGGGTCGGGTTGCGAGCCCCTGCCTCCAGTTCGGACAGCGTGCCCTTCCCGATGCCGGCCTGCAGGGCCAGGCCGCTGAGGGAGAGCCCCCGGTCCTGGCGCAGCCGCGTGATCCTGCTCGCGACGGCGGAGCGCAGCGACACATCGGCGGCCGGTTTGTCCTGGGGCATCCCTGCATCCTACTCTGGCCGTTCCGTATACAGAACGATTCTGGCGGACGCCGCGGCGTCCCCGACAGGAGCCCCGCGGTGAACACCCGATCCTCCGTCCGGTCAGGCCTGCACGAACCCGTCCTCGCCGGCGTCGTCACCGCCCTGGTGGGCTTCACGTCGTCGTTCGCCGTCGTGCTCGCCGGCCTGCGGGCCACCGGCGCGTCGCCGGAGCAGGCCGCCTCCGGACTGCTGGCGCTGACCGTCGTCGTGGGCCTCGGGACCGTCCTGCTGTCGCTGCGGTACCGCATCCCCGTCACGCTCTCCTGGTCCACCCCGGGAGCCGCGCTGCTGGCCGGCGCCAGCATCCCGTCCGGCGGCTGGCCCGCGGCGGTGGGCGCTTTCCTGGTCACGGGCGTCCTGATCGCACTGACCGCGGCGGTGCCGTGGCTGGGCCGGCTGGTGGCCCGCATCCCGCAGCATCTCGCGCAGGCGATGCTCGCGGGCGTGCTGCTCCCCCTGTGCCTGGCGCCGTTCCAGTCGCTCGGCACCATCCCGTTCCTGGTGCTGCCGGTGATCCTCGTCTGGCTCGTCGCATCGGCCCTCGCCCCGAAGTGGTCGGTCCCGCTCGCGCTCGCCACGGCCCTCGCCGTGATCGGCATTCAGCTCGGGCTCGCAGGCACCGCCATCGACGCGTCGTCCCTGGCGCCGTCCGTGGTCTTCACCGTGCCGGCGCTCGAGCCCGCCGCCGTCATCGGCATCGCCCTGCCGCTCTATGTGGTCACCATGGCGTCGCAGAACCTTCCGGGCGTCGCCGTGCTCTCGTCCTTCGGCTACCGGGCACCCTGGCGTCCCGCACTGGCCGTCACGGGAACCGGGACCGCCGTCGTCGCGCCCTTCGGCGGACACGCGGTCAACCTCGCGGCCCTGTCGGCCGCACTGTCCGCGGGCGAAGGAGCGGGCGAGGACCGCGACCGCCGGTGGATCGCGGCCCTGACCGCCGGCCTGTCCTACCTGGTGCTCGCCGCCTGCTCGGGCGCGCTCGTCACCGTCGTGGGTGCCGCACCGGCGGGGCTCGTGGAGGCGGTGGCGGGACTCGCCCTGATCGGCACCATGGCGACGGCGGTGACGGCATCCTTCCGGGAGGAGACCGGCCGCATGAGCGGCGCCGTGACGTTCCTTCTCGCGGCGTCCGGCCTCTCCGTCCTCGGCATCGGCGGGGCTTTCTGGGCACTCATCGGGGGGCTCGCGGTGCGGGCCGCCATCGAGCGGAGGCGGCCGACCTGACCGGTCAGACGGCCGTGGTGGGCGCCTGCGCCTCGTCGCCCTGTTCACGGGCCTTGCGCTGCCGTGCCCGGTCCAGCGCATTGATGGCCGGCGCCGCGGTGATGCCGTGCACCACGATCGACATCACGATCACCAGCGCACCGATCCGCCACAGGGTCGACTCGTCGGCCGTGAATTCGCCCTTCGACAGCGCGTAGCTGAGGTAGTAGATGGAGCCGATGCCGCGCACACCGAAGAAGGCGAGGGTGCGGCGCTCCCTCGGACCGGTCTTCCCCCGGGCGAGGCTGAGCCAGGCGGTGATCGGCCGGACCAGGAGGATGAACGCGGCGGCGACCAACACTTCGAGCGGGCGGAGGCCCTCGAAGAGGCCTCGGGCCACGGCGCCTCCGAGCAGGACGAGCACGACTACGGTCAGCAGGCGCTCGAGCTGCTCGATGTAGCTGTGCAGGACCCCGTGGTAGCCGTTCGTCTGCTCCCCGGCGCGGATGGTGAGGGCGCACACGAAGACGGCGATGAAGCCGTAGCCCTCGACCGCCTCGGTCACCCCGTACGTCAGGAAGGTGGCGGCGAGGGCGACGAAGCCCTCGGAGTGGTTGGCGAGCCGGACGCTCTTCATGGGCGTGCGGAAGAAGATGCGGGCGAGGAATTTGCCCATGCCGACGCCGAGCGCGCAGCCGATGATCATGCGCCACAGCACATCCAGCAGCACCCACTCCGGGAACCAGGCCGACGGAGCGAGCCCCACCGTGCTCAGGAGGATCGCGAGGTAGACGAACGGGAAGGCGAGCCCGTCGTTCAGGCCCGCTTCGGAGGTCAACCCGAAACGCACCTCGTCCTCGGCGTCCAGGTCCTCCTCCGACTCGGACGGCTCGCCGACCTGCACCTCGGAGGCCAGGACGGGATCGGTCGGCGCGAGGGCCGCGGCGATCAGCAGGGCGGACGCGACACCCAGGCCGAGCACCCACATACCCATGAGGGTCAGGCCGAGGATGCACAGGGGCATCGCGATGCCGAGGAGCCGCCAGGTGGTGGACCACCGGCGCCAGCCGAGCTTGCGGTCCAGGGCCAGCCCGGCGCCCATGAGCGAGATGATGACGCAGACCTCGCTGAGGTGGATGGTCACGTCGCTGTACTTGATGGGATCGGGGTCCGGGAGGTCGCCGGCGAACGTGAAGATGAGGATGCCTGCGGCGAAGAAGACCATGGGCATCGACACCGGGGCGCGCATGAGCAGGCGGGGCAGGAGTGCTGCCGCGAACACGGCGAGCCCGGCCGCCGCATAGATGACGCTTGGAGCCTCGAACACGTGCAACCTCTTCCGTTTCCCTGCAACCTGGCGATCAGCCCCCGCCAAGGATAGGTCAGGCGGACGTGCCTCAGGATCGCGGTGGCCTGGTCGTGCCTGCCGGTCGGCGAGGGGTAGACTGTTCGGTCGTTTCTGGTCGATCGCCCGCCGGTTGCCTGCGGCCGCGGGTGAAACGCAGCCCCTGGCGAGGGGAGCGTCACCGCCGCATGAGAGCATGGAATTATGCCCATTTCCACCCACCCCATGGTCGATGTCACGGATATCATCCGGATCGTGGGCGGCGCTGCGTTCCAGCGTGGGCAGACCTACGCCAAGGACGGCGCCGTCAGCTCCCTCGCCTGGGACGCCGAATCACGGCTGCTGACCGGGAAGGTCCGCGGCACGGCGCCGAACGACTACCGGACCAAGCTGCGCCTCGGACTCAAGGGCGATGGCCGGTTCCGCCCCCTCGAGAATTTCTGCAGCTGCCCCATCGGCGCGGACTGCAAGCACGTGGCGGCCACGGCCCTGCAGAGCAACACCGAGAACCTGCTGGCACAGCACGAGCGTGATCTCGGCGCCCGATCCGCTGCGCGCACCTCCGTCCCCGAGGGCTGGCAGGCCTCCCTCACCGATCTCCTGGACGCCGACCCCGCCGTCGACGCCCCGCCTGCCCCGCGGACGGCCCTCGGTCTGCAGTTCGAGCTGCGCACCCCGGAGGTCGCCGTGCAGCGGTGGGGGTCCGCCGCCGAACGCCAGGGCCAGCGCACGCTCAACACACGCCTCGGGGTGCGGCCCGTCAGCCAGAACGGCAAGGGCAAGTGGATCAAGAACAACCTGTCCTGGGGCAGCATCAGCTACCAGACCTACGGACTGACGCTGGACCCGGACCAGCACCGATGGTTCTCGCAGTTCCCGGCGCTGCACCGCGGCACCGGCGTCAACTACTTCGGGAACAACGACTCCTGGCTGTACCTCGACGACTTCAGCAACCCGTTGCTCTGGCAGTTGCTGGATGAGGCGCAGCGACTCGGTATCGCCTTCGTGGGGTCGAAGAAGTCGGTCACCATCGACCTCGCGGCCCGTGCCGTCCTGAAGCTCGACGCGACCGAGACGGAGGACGGTGCGCTGCGGCTGTCTCCTGCCCTCGACGTCGACGGCCGCCCCCACCCGTCCGAGACGGCCCACGTCATCAGCACGCACGGCATCTACACCGTCGCCCCCGACGACACGATCACCCTCGCCCCGACCTCGCGCAGGCTGACGACGAAGGACATCGAGCTCCTCCAGCGCGGGCACGCCGTCGTCGTGCCGGAGGAGGAGAAGTCCCTCTTCCTGCAGGACTACTATCCGAAACTGCGGCAGTCCATCCACGTGGACAGCAGCGACGGCAGCGTCGAACTCCCCGAGATCCAGCCCCCGGCGCTCGTCCTCACCACCGCCTACGGCGCGGACGGCTCGGTGGCCCTCGACTGGCATTTCGACTACACCCTCGGCGAGGCCGTGCAGCGCCGGCCTTTCCGCCGGGGAGGTCCCGGCAGCGACGACGGCTACCGCGAGACCGACGTCGAGGACACCCTCGCAGCCTCCGCGCGCCAGGTCCTCGGGGCGATCCCGATCAAGGCGCTCCGGCTCGAGGACATGCAGGCCGTCGAGTTCGTCGAGGACGTCCTGCCGCGGCTCGCCGAACTCGACGGCGTCAGCGTCGAGGTGGTCGGTGACAAGCCGGACTACCAGGAACTGACCGAGACACCCACCCTGCGGATCAGCACCGTGGAGACCGATGACCGCGACTGGTTCGATCTCGGCGTGATGGTCACCGTCAGCGGCCGCACCATCCCCTTCGACTCCGTCTTCCGGGCGCTGGCCCAGGGCCGGAAGAAGCTGAAGCTCGTCGACAACAGCTACCTCTCGCTCGACCAGCCCGTCTTCGACCAGCTCCGCGAGCTCATCGAGGAAGCCCGGGCGCTGAGCGAGTGGGACCCCGAGTCGGGACTGCAGATCAGCCGCTACCAGGCCGGGCTGTGGGCCGAGTTCGAGGACCTCGCCGAGGAGACCGAGCAGGCGCAGTCCTGGCGCGACGCCGTGAGCGGACTGCTCGAGCTCGAGGACGTCGCGGCGACTCCCGCGCCGTCGGGCCTGACCGCGGACATGCGCCCGTACCAGGCCGAGGGCTTCAGCTGGCTCGCGTTCCTCTGGCGGCACCGCCTCGGCGGGGTCCTCGCCGACGACATGGGGCTCGGCAAGACCCTGCAGGCCCTGGCCCTCATGATCCATGCCAAGGAGACATCGGGGCTCGACGCACCGTTCATCGTCGTCGCCCCGACCTCCGTGGCGCCCAACTGGTCCAACGAGGCGCGACGCTTCGCACCGGGCCTCAAGGTCGTCACGATCACCGACACGCAGGGTGCCTCCGGCGTCCCGATCGACGCGCAGGTGGGCGACGCCGACGTCGTCATCACCTCGTACACGCTCTTCCGGCTCGACTTCCCGGCCTACCAGGACCTCGCCTGGTCCGGCCTCGTGCTGGACGAGGCGCAGTTCGTGAAGAATCGCGCGTCGAAGGTGCACCAGGCGGCGAAGGACTTCGACGCGCCCTTCAAGCTCGCGATCACCGGCACGCCCATGGAGAACAACCTCATGGAGCTGTGGTCGCTGTTCAACATCGTGGCCCCGGGCCTCTTCCCCTCGGCCCGGAAGTTCACGGAGGACTACCGCACGCCGATCGAGAAGATCGGCGACAACCGGCCGCTCGTGCGGCTCCGCAAGCGCATCCGTCCGCTGATGATGCGCCGCACCAAGGAGGCCGTCGCCTCCGATCTCCCGCCGAAGCAGGAGCAGGTCCTCGAGGTGGAGCTCCACCCCGAGCACCGGCACATCTACGAGACGTACCTGCAGCGCGAGCGTCAGAAGCTCCTCGGGCTGATCGAGGACATGAACCGCAACCGCATGATCGTGTTCCGGTCCCTGACCCTGCTGCGCATGCTCAGCCTCGACGCCTCGCTCGTGGACCCCGCGCACCAGGGCGTCCCGTCCGCGAAGCTCGACGTCCTGTTCGAGAACCTCGAGGACGTCCTCGCGGAAGGGCACCGGGCGCTCGTCTTCAGCCAGTTCACGTCCTACCTCAAGAAGGCGGCCGAACAGCTCGATGCCCGCGGCGTCGAGTACGCCTACCTGGACGGCTCCACGCGCAGCCGCGGCGAGGTCATCGACTCCTTCAAGGACGGCAAGGCCCCCGTGTTCCTCATCAGCCTCAAGGCCGGCGGGTTCGGCCTGAACCTGACGGAGGCCGACTATTGCTTCCTGCTGGACCCGTGGTGGAACCCGGCCTCCGAGGCCCAGGCCGTGGACCGCACCCACCGCATCGGCCAGACGAAGAACGTCATGGTGTATCGCATGGTGTCCAAGGGGACGATCGAGGAGAAGGTCATGAAGCTCAAGGAGAAGAAGGCGAAGCTGTTCACGTCCGTCATGGACGACGACGCCGTCTTCTCCTCCGCGCTGACCGCGGACGACATCCGGGGCCTGCTGGACGCCTGAGCCCCCTGGATGTGCTTATCCGCGCAGCGCACGCCGAGGTCAGTCGTGCCCGTCCTGGTTCCGGAGCGCGGGGTCGAGCAGTTCGGCGAAGGCGCGGGGTCGGGCCGCAATCCACCAGTGGCCGCCCGGCACGCGGGTGACGGTCAGATCCGACACCCAGTCCTCGAGCCCGTCCACGAGGTGCGGCGAGAGGAAGGGATCCTTCAGCGGGACGATCACCTGCACGGGGACGGTGACGGGACGCCGGCGCGGCGGTCGCACCGCGGCGGACATGTTGGTGCGGTAGAGCGCGAGGCCCCGTACCGGGTCGGACCCCACATTGCGTCGCGCGGTCAGCTCGTACTGCCGTGTCAGCCCATGCTTCCAGAGCGCTTCGGGCAGCACCGGGAGCCGGAAGAAGCCGACGTACCAGCTGCGCAGCAGCTGGCCCACGCCCTGGGGAGCCAGCCGGGGGGTGCTGAGGCGCCCCCGCAGCCACCGGGAGAAGTGCCGCAGATCGGGTCCGGAGATGCTGGTGTAGTCGAGGATCAGCCCCCGCGCACGCTCGTCCTGCACTGCGGCCCAGCCCTGGATCGAGCCCCAGTCGTGGCCCACCAGCCGGACACCGCCCGGCGTGTCCACGGCGTCAAGCACCGCGAAGAGGTCATCGACGAGCTCTGCCAGGGTGAACCCGGCGCCTTCGCGGGCACGGGACCGGCCGGCGTTGCGGGTGTCGAACGCGACCAGGTGGTGCGTCGGGGCGAGCTCCCTGAGGACCGGGTGGAAGACGCGATGGTCGTCGGGGTAGCCGTGCAGGAACACGATCGTCGGCGTGGACGGGTCCGGGTCGAGGCCGTACTCGAACACGGCCAGCTCGGCGCCGTCCGACTCGATCGTCCGGTGCCGTTCGCGCAGTAGGTCCATGGGTCCACCCTAGGGGCTGTGGCGGTCCGGCGGAGGCGACTCAGCGCGGCGTCGCAGCCTCCGGATGGATCCTGCCGTCGTCGAGCCAGACGCTCCGGTGCGCGACGGCGTCGGCGAAACCGACGTCGTGCGTCGCCATGAGGACACAGCCGCCACCCCGTGCGTGACGGGAGAGGACGCCCGCCAGCAGGGTCCTCGCCGGGTCGTCGAGGCCGGCGGTGGGCTCGTCGAGCGCCCAGACGGCCGGACCCGTGGCGAGAAGGGAGGCCAGCGCCACCATGCGCCGCTGCGCGAAACCCAGTTCGTACGGGTGTGCCTCCGCGAGGTCGGCGAGTCCCAGCGAGTCGAGGGCCGCCGCGGCCCGCCGTGCGGCGTCGTCCTTCCGCAGCCCTGCAGCTCGCGGACCGTAGGAGACCTCGCGCAGGACCGTGCGCTCGAAGAGTTGCTGGTCCGTGTCCTGGAACAGGTAACCGACGGTGGCAGCGAGTGCGCCCGTCGGCTGACGGCCGATCCGCACGCCGCCCGACGTGACCGTACCGCGGTCCGCCCGGATCAACCCGTTGAGGTGCTGCAGCACGGTCGACTTGCCGCACCCGTTGGGGCCGCGGAGGGCGACCACCTCCCCCGCCCGGACGGACAGGTCGACGCCCGACAGCCCCGCCGGCGGCACCGCAGAACCGGACTCAGCCGGGTAGCGGTAGTCCAGATCCCGTAGCGTGACGAGCTCGTGACCCGTGAAATCGACGGGAAGCGGGGTGGCGTCGTCGTCCAGTCGGAGCGGATCCCCCTCCGTGCCGATATCGACGCGCCGCAGCCCCGCCCGGCGCGCTTCGGTGAGCGGCCCGTCGAACACCGGACGGCCGCGGTCGAGCGCCAGGACGCGCGCACCCGATGGTGCGTGGCGCGGCAGCACGGGCGCGCAGACCACCACACCCGTCCCGGTCCGCCTCAGCCCTTCCAGCGCCTCGGCGACATCCTGCGCGGCGTCGTCGTCGAGCCCCTGGAACGGCTCGTCGAGGACGACGACCGCGGGTCGCTGGACCACGGCGGCGGCGATGATGGTGCGCTGCAGCTGCCCGCCCGAGAGCCTGCGGGGATCACGCCCCAGGAGGGGCGTCAGCCTCAGGGCGGCCGCGATGTCATCGACGGCCCGCCGCATCTCCCGAGCGGGCATGCCACGGTTTGCGGGGCCGAAAGCGATCTCCTCCCCGACCGTGGAGGACATCATGGACAGTTGGCCCCAGGCGCCCTGGGCGACGTACGCCACCCTCGCGCTCCACCGGGCGGGATCGATCCGCGGATCGCCCGGCGTCCCCCGGAAGCGCACCGTCTCGGCGTCGAGCGTGATCGCTCCGGTGAACGCGGAGCCCGTGTCCGTACCCGTCATGCCCGCAAGCAGCCGGGCGAGCGTCGTCTTGCCGGACCCGGAGGCCCCCACGACCACCACGTGGTCACCCGCCTCCACGGTGAGGGCGACACCGGAGAGGACCGCGGCGCCGTCGTCGTGCCCGAAGGCCGTGCAGTCGAGCGCGATCATCCCGCGACCAGCCAGGCCGCGGAGAACAGGCCGACGACGGCGACCATCGCGCGGCGTGCCGCACGCTGGCGGGCGGTGTCGGAGTCCGGCGAATAGCTCGTGCGCGGGCCCGGGGACGAGAAGCCACGCGCCTCGAGCATGCGGGTGCGCTCGGAGGCGTCCACGAGCAGCCCGATGACGAGCGGTGTGAGCACGGCCAGCAGGGCCCGCACCCGGGAGAGCGGTCCGCGCCCGACGACGAGGCCGCGGGCCTGCTGGGCCCGCGTGATGCGGCGTGCGCGCTGCGCGACGTGCGGGAGGAGCCCGACGGCGGACCCGACGACGAAGACGAGCTTCCGGTTCCAGCCGCGGTGGGTCATGGTGGCCAGGAGGTCGGAGATGTCCAGTGTCATGGCCGCCGTCAGCAGTGCCGCAGTGAACACGGTCATGCGAAGACCCATGACGGCGGCGAAGGTCAGGCCCTCGGCGGTCACGCGGGCGACGCCGAGGTCGGCCAGGACCGTGGTGCCCTCCGGGAAGAAGAGCCCGTGGAGCAGCAGGGAGGAGACGAGCAGGGGCCCCGCGACCAAGGCGATCGCCAGGCCGATCTGGCGGGGCCGGCCCGACAGGAGCACGGCCGGGAGTACGACGAGGACCAGCATCGCGAGGGAGAACTCCCAGCGGTTCACCACGAGGACGAGCACCACCAGCAGGACTGCGGCGAGCAGCTCGGTCAGGGGGTTGTAGATCCTGCGGCGGGGCATGGCTCAGTCGGTGCCGGTGCCGTTCCCGCGGGCGGGAGTGGGCGCTGCGTCGATGGTGGTACCGGTGCTCCCGGTGGTGCGGGCGTTGCTGGAGCCCGGGCCGGAGGCCGTGCCGCTGCCGGTACCGGCGCGGTCACGCGTGGTACCCATCCGGTGACCGAGAACCCGGTACGTCCTGGCGAAGGGGAACTGGCGGACGGCACGCTGCGGCAGTGAGTAGACGATCAGGGCGACGATGACGAACACCACGATCTTGTCCAGGGAGTCGGACAGCAGGCCCTGCTTCGTCGCCGCGACCAGCAGCTTGTCCCCCATCGAACGGAAGACCGCGATGATCGCGTTGGTTCCGAACGTCCCGGCGGCACCGAACATGAAGACCGCCACCGGTGCGGCGACGAGGCCGCCGACCGCGCCGACGACGAGCCCTGCCACGGGTACGGAGTACAGGCTGCGGAAGGCTCCGTACCGTGCGGCCAGGCCCGCGAGTAGCCCGATGAGGGCGGCACCAGCTGCGAAGGGCAGCGCGAAGGGATTGAAGAGTCCCCAGATGGCGTTGCTGATCGCACCCGTCGCAGCGCCCGCGGCAGGGCCGGCCAGGACGGCGACGAGGACGGTGCCGATGGCGTCGAGGTAGATCTGCATGCCCAAGGATCCGGCGATCTGGCCGACCGCGATGTTCAGGGCGATGCCCAGCGGCATGATCACCAGCGAGCTCGTGGTGAGCATCGGCAGGATGCCCCCGACCAGGAGTGCTCCGCCCCCGAGGAAGCCGAAGAGCGAGACGAGCGACGCCGTGCTGCCCACGCCGCCGGCGATCTCGGCAGGCTGGACCACGACGAGGAATACGTACGTGGCGGCGATGAGGGCAGCCCCGAGGACGATGAGGAGGCGACGCGGCCGTTGGGCGGCGGGCTCGGAGGCCTGGGTCAGGGATGAACTCACGATATTCCTTGGGCGCGGTGGAGGGATGAGGACGCACCTCATGTCACCTCGGCGCCGGCCGCGCAGCAGTGCGTGGCAGCTCCCAGTGTACCGGGGGCTTGCACCGCCGCGGCGGGTGCCCGGACCCGGGGGAACGCCCCCACGGGTCCGCACCGCCGCCGCGGCGGTCCGCCCCAGCGGAGCGACGACGGCCCCAGCGGAGCGACGACAGCCTTCAACCGGACCGGGCCGGCGAAGAACCTCAGCCGTGCCGGCGTGCGACGTCGGACAGCCTACGCACCATCACCTCGAACACCGCCGCGGGGTCGTTGCCCGTGACGATCCTCGCGTTGGGCGCCCGCTTCCACATCCCCGCGACGTCGGCGACCGTCTGCCCGAAGGTCAGCGCGGATCCGGTCTCCACGTCCACGGTCGCCAGGCGTTCCTCGAAGCCCGCCTCCCCCGTCGCGACCATCGCGGCGAACAGGTCGTGGAGGTGCGCGACGTACCCCTGGTCGTACAGGCGGTGGAACTCCATGTAGAACCGGAGGGCATCGGACACGCAGGCGACGACGGCGTTCCCGCTCCTGCTGCGCGTCCCCTCGGCCTCGCCCGGATCGAGCACCTCGGCCCCGGCGCCGGCAGCACGCGACACCGCGTCGACGTGCGCGGGGGTGCACTCGATCCGCTCCGTCGTCTCGAGCGCGCACACGACGGGCAGCTTCCCGAACGGCAGGCCCTCGTAGGCCGCGTAGACCTCCTTCGCCGCATGGGGGTCCACATGCGTGTTCCATTCGGCGACCGGGGTCGTGTTCCCCGGATAGTTGAACGCCCCGCCCATGATGACGAGGCCCTTCAGCAGCATCGGGAGTCGCGGTTCGGCGCGGATCGCGAGCGCGAGGTTGGTGAGCGGACCCGTGACGAGTCCGGTGACCTGCCCGGGGTGGTTCCGGACGGTGTCGACCCAGACGTCGACGGCGTGGCGCTCCGACACTCCTCGGCGCGGTGCGGGCAGGACGGCGTAGCCGATGCCCTGGTCGCCGTGCGTCTCCTCGGTCGTGACCAGGGGGATCTCCAGCGGCACCTCGCTGCCGATGGCGACCTCCACGCCGGTGTGGCCGCACAATTCGAGCAGGGCAAGGTTGTTCGCGGCGACCTGGCGGGCACCGACGTTGCCCGCGGTGCAGGTGACGGCCTCCAGCGTCACGCCCGGCGTCCCGAGGAGGTACAGGAGGGCGACGGCGTCGTCGATGCCCGTGTCGGCGTCGAGCAGGAGGCGGTGCCGACCGCCCTCGTGCTCCACCGTCAGTCCGCGGCCGTGGTGCGGAGCAGCTGCAGGCGGATGGTGCGGGCCGTCTCCATGTGCCGGCGCGCGATCGCCCGGGCGTCGTCGCTGCGCCGCTCGGTGATGGCGCTGATCAGCGCCTCGTGCTCGAGGAGCACCTCCTGCCAGCGGTTCCCCACCGACAGCGTGGAGCGCGGTGTGTGGATGAGGTGGGTCGAGAGCCGCTGCAGCAGGTCCATGAGGATGGGGTTGCGCGCGGCCGCCCAGAGCGAGGTGTGGAACTCGAGGTTGTTGGTCACCTTGGTGGTGTCATCGGGGTCGACGACGGCGCGGTCGCGTTCCAGCAGCGCCTCGAGGCGCATGATGTCGGCCGTACCGCGGTTGAGGGCGGCCTGCCCGGCGGCTTCCTCCTCGAGCATCACGCGGAGGTCGTAGATCTGGATGACCTCCTGCGGGTCGATCTGCGGCACCTGGAGGCCGCGGGCGGCGCGCTCGAGCAGCCGTTCGTGCTGCAGCCGGCTGAGCGCCTCGCGCACGGGGGTCCGCGACACCCCGAACCGCTCCGAGATCATCACCTCCCGCAGTGCTGTCCCGGGCGGGTGCACCCCGGCGAGGATCTCGCTGCGGAGGACCCGGAAGATCGCATCGCCGTCCACGCGCGCCGACAGTTCCGCGGACTCTGCCATGGCGCCCTCCTCGGAGGTCTCGTGGGTCGGATGTCGGGGCTGCTGCCCCGGGGACGGTCCGGGCCGGGAGGCAGGCCTCCCGGCCCGGATCGGCCGGCGTCAGCTCGCGAGCTGGCGCAGCACGTACTGCAGGATGCCGCCGTTGCGGTAGTAGTCCGCTTCACCCGGGGTGTCGATGCGCAGGACGGCATCGAACTCGATCGGCGTCCCGCCGTCGGCCGGGGTGGCGGTGACCTTCACCGTCCGGGGCGTGCGGCCCTCGTTGAGCTCGGTGACGCCGCTGACCGCGAAGGTCTCCGTGCCGGTGAGGCCGAGGCTCTCGGCGTTCTGGCCCTCCGGGTACTGCAGGGGCAGGACGCCCATCCCGATGAGGTTCGAGCGGTGGATGCGCTCGTAGCTCTCGGCGACGACGGCCTTGACACCGAGCAGCGCGGTGCCCTTGGCAGCCCAGTCACGCGAGGACCCGGAACCGTACTCCTTGCCGGCGAGGACCACGAGCGGCGTGCCCGCCGCGCGGTAGTTCTCCGCGGCGTCGTAGACGGCCGCCTGCGGCGCGTCCGGCTGCGAGAAGTCCTTCGTGAACCCGCCCTCGACGCCGTCGAGCAGCTGGTTCTTGATGCGGATGTTCGCGAAGGTGCCGCGGATCATGACCTCGTGGTTGCCACGGCGCGAGCCGTAGGAGTTGAAGTCCTTGCGCTCGACACCCTTCTCCGTGAGGTACCGGCCGGCCGGGGTGTCCGACTTGAAGGAGCCCGCGGGCGAGATGTGGTCGGTGGTGACCGAGTCGCCGAGCTTCAGCAGCACGCGGGCGCCGTCGATGTCCTCGACCGGGCTCGTCTCGCGCTGCATGCCGTCGAAGTACGGCGGCTTCCGCACGTAGGTTGACTCGGGATCCCAGGCGAAGGTGTCGCCGTCGGGCGTCGGCAGGGACTTCCAGCGCTCGTCGCCCTCGAAGATGGTCTTGTAGCTCGAGGTGAACATCTCCTCGTCGATCGAGGAGTCGATGACCTCCTGGACCTCGACCGGGTTGGGCCAGATGTCCTTCAGGAAGACGTCGTTGCCGGCGTCGTCCTGGCCCAGGGGCTCGGTGTCGAAGTCGAAGTCCATGGTGCCGGCGAGGGCGTAGGCGACCACCAGGGGCGGGGACGCCAGGTAGTTCATCTTCACGTCCGGGTTGATGCGGCCTTCGAAGTTGCGGTTGCCCGAGAGGACGGCGGTGACGGCGAGGTCGTTGTCCTGGATGGCCTGCGAGATCTCCTCCTCCAGCGGACCGGAGTTGCCGATGCAGGTGGCGCAGCCGTATCCGACCGTGAAGAAGCCGAGCTTCTCCAGGTACGGGATGAGACCCGACTTCTCGTAGTAGTCGGTGACGACCTTGGACCCCGGAGCCACGGAGGTCTTGACCCACGGCTTGGACACGAGGCCCTTCTCGACGGCGTTGCGTGCCAGAACGGCCGCGGCGAGCATGACCGACGGGTTGGACGTGTTGGTGCAGGACGTGATCGACGCGATGCTGACGGCGCCGTGGTCCAGTTCGAACTCGCGTCCGTCCTTCATGGTCACGGCGACCTTCTTCGACGGACGGGAGGAGCCGTTCGCCTCGGCGCCGACCGTCTCGCGGGGCTCCGCGTTCTCGTCCGTGACCGTCGACGTCGTCCCGGGCGTGAAGCTCGGCGCGTCGGAGGCGGGGAAGCTCTCCTGCGAGGACTCATCCACGGTGCCACCGGGCGCGAACGACAGGTCGGGGTCGTTCGAGTAGTTGCGCAGGTCCTCACGGAACTGGTCCTTGGACCTGCTGAGCTCCACGCGGTCCTGCGGGCGCTTGGGCCCGGCGATGGAAGAGACCACCGTGGACAGATCCAGTTCCAGGTACTCGGAGAAGCGGATCTCGCGGGAGGGATCGTGCCAGAGGCCCTGCTCCTTGGCGTAGGTCTCGACGAGTGCCACGTTCTCGGCCGGCCGGCCGGTGAGGCGCAGGTAGTCGAGTGTGACGTCGTCGATCGGGAACATGGCGGCGGTCGAGCCGAACTCGGGGCTCATGTTGCCGATGGTCGCGCGGTTGGCGAGCGGCACGGATGCGACGCCCTCCCCGTAGAACTCGACGAACTTGCCGACCACGCCGTGCTTGCGCAGCATCTGCGTGATGGTGAGGACGACGTCGGTGGCGGTGGCGCCCGCCGGGATCTCCCCGGTGAGCTTGAAGCCGACGACGCGCGGGATGAGCATGGAGACGGGCTGGCCGAGCATGGCCGCCTCGGCCTCGATGCCGCCGACGCCCCAGCCGAGAACGCCGAGACCGTTGACCATGGTGGTGTGCGAGTCGGTGCCCACGCACGTGTCGGGGTAGGCGCGGAGCACGCCGTCGACCTCGCGGGTCATGACGGTGCGGGCCAGGTACTCCAGGTTGACCTGGTGCACGATGCCCATCCCCGGCGGGACGACCTTGAAGTCGTCGAAGGCGGTCTGCCCCCAGCGGAGGAACTGGTACCGCTCCCCGTTGCGCTGGTACTCGATCTCCATGTTGCGCTCGAGGGCGCCGGCATTGCCGAACACGTCGATCTGGACGGAGTGATCGATGACCATCTCGGCGGGTGCGAGCGGGTTCACGCGCTTGGGATCGCCGCCGAGGTCCGCGACGGCCTCACGCATCGTTGCGAGGTCGACGACGCAGGGCACGCCGGTGAAGTCCTGCATGATCACGCGTGCCGGGGTGAACTGGATCTCGGTGCTGGGCTCCGCCGCCGCGTCCCACTGCGCCAGGGCGCGGACGTGGTCTGCCGTGATGTTCGCGCCGTCCTCGGTGCGGAGCAGGTTCTCCAGCAGGACCTTGAGGCTGAACGGAAGGTTCTCGGCGCCGTCAACCGCGCTGAGCCGGAAAATTTCGTAGCTGGCGCCAGCGACGTCGAGAACGCCCTTCGCGCCGAATGAGTCCGCGGTCGACATGACGTTGGCTCCCTTCAGAGAGGTTGTGGAATGACTCCATCCTATTCCACGAGCGGGGACACTGTATACAGTCGTACACCGTGTCCCCGGAACTCTCCGGACGCCCGCGAGGGAGACTCAGGGCCGGTGACGGAGTGTGCCTTCACCGTCCTGGCCGGCCCTCAGGCCGAACAGGAACGCCGCCTCTTCCGAGGACTCGACGCGGCTGTGGTCCACCACGGGGCCCGTACCGGCGATCTCGCGGATGAGTTCGATCCCCGCGACCGCCTCCTCTTTCGTGGCGTAGTAGGCGGACACGGCGACGAGGGTCCCATCCGGGGCAGTCAGTTTCACCCGGAAACCGTCGTCGTGAGCGTCCACCAGTTTGAAGTATCCAGCCATCGTCTTACCTCCTTGTAAGGGGCAACTTCAGCAATCTGTGATCCCCTATCATAAGCATACTTACCGCCTCTGACACGGGGTCGCCGGATGCTCCTGATGGAGGGTCCGGCCGCCCATGACCGGCGCCCGCGCAGGGTAGGCGCGCCGGGCGGCAGAAGGAGCACCATGACCGAGTCGAGCAGCACAGGAACCCCTGACGGAGTACGCCGCGCGCACGGGCCTGCATCCGACGGACCCTCGGACGGCCACCCGGACCGCGACCGGCGCGAGGAGATCCTCGAACCGTCTCCCGGAGCTCGGGGCCACCGTGCCGAGAGCATCAGGGACGAGCAGGGGATCCACGAGGCAGGCGCCGTCCCTGCCGCCTTCGACGGGGACGGAACGGCGGACGGGCCCGACGGCGCCGGTCGTCCACGCCATCCCGAAGACGCCCTCTCCGAGCACGATGCCTGGGACGGCGGAAGCGCAGGGCGCTGACGGCGCTCAGCGCCCCCGGGCCGCGAGTCGGGCCACGAGGAAGGACGGCGCCAACCGCGCCAGTCCCACGAGGGCCTTGTAGCGGAGGCTGGGAATGGAGACGGCCTTGCCGGCCGCTGTGTCACGCAGTGCTTCCCGCACCACGGGACCCACGACGAGCCACAGGCCGGCGGGGACGGACGATGGCTCCACCCCCATGCGCTGGTGGAATTCGGTCCGCACGAAACCCGGGCAGACGGCGGTGACCCGGATCCCCTCCCGTCCGTAGGCGAGATTCGCCCACCGGCTGAAGCTGATCATCGCCGCCTTCGCCGCGCCGTAGGTACCCCGGGGGGTGAAGCCGGCGACACTGGCCACGTTGATGACCGTCCCGGCACGGCGGGGTCGCATCGACTGCAGGGCGGCGTGCGCGAGGGCCAGAGGCACCTCGACGTGGATCCTCAGGTGCCGGATCTCGTCGTCGAGCGTGTTGTCCGCGAACGACCCGACCAGACCGTACCCGGCATTGTTGACGAGCACCGTCACGGGTGCGCGGTCGTCCCCCGCGGCACGCAGCCGGTCCAGCACGCGGGCGCGGCCGTCGTCGTCGAGCAGATCCGCCGCGATCACCTCGACCCCGACGCCCTGCGCCCGATACGCGGCCGCTGCCTCCTCGAGGCGGCCCTCGGACCGGGCGACCAGCACCAGGTCGCATTCCTGCGCTGCGAACTGGCGTGCGAATTCGGCGCCGATCCCCGAGGTGGCCCCGGTGATCAGTACGGTGTCGGTCATTCCACCACCCTCCCCGACGGTGGCCGGCAGCACAAGCGCGGGCCGATGCACCCGCCGTCGGCAATGCAACGTCGATGCGACCCCCTGCGGTGTACGTTCGGCGCTACCGGCGGTCGAGCGACGCCTGCGTGCGCGCTCTGTCCGTCGAGTCCAGCGCCGACCCCAACCGGCGCGACCGATGCGTCATGAGAGGAAGTTCCATGAGCGGTAACAGAGCTGTTGCGTACAAGGGACCGGGGAAGGTCGAGGTCATCGACACCGACTACCCCACATTCGAACTGAAGGACGGGCCGGGGGTGAATCCGGCCAACGTGGGCCGGGCCCTCCACCACGGGGTGATCCTCAAGACCGTCACCACCAACATCTGCGGCTCGGACCAGCACATGGTCCGCGGGCGCACGACGGCGCCCGCGGACCTCGTGCTCGGACACGAGATCACCGGCGAGGTCGTCGAGGTGGGGCGTGACGTCGAATTCATCAAGAAGGGTGACATCTGCTCCGTCCCC
The DNA here is from genome assembly GCF_054511075.1 of Arthrobacter sp. TMS2-4. Lineage (NCBI taxonomy): Bacteria > Bacillati > Actinomycetota > Actinomycetes > Micrococcales > Micrococcaceae > Arthrobacter > Arthrobacter sp. TMS2-4. The sequence continues at coordinate 61,291 of NZ_JBTNDI010000008.1, read as the reverse complement.
TTCAACATCGCCTGCGGGCGGTGCAGGAACTGCAAGGAACGGAAGACGGGCATCTGTCTCAACGTCAATCCCGCCCGGCCCGGAGCCGCCTACGGCTACGTGGACATGGGCGGCTGGGTGGGCGGGCAGGCCGAGTACGTCCTGGTCCCCTATGCGGACTGGAACCTGCTGAAGTTCCCCGACCGGGATCAGGCCCTCGAGAAGATCCTGGACCTGACGATGCTGTCGGACATCTTCCCGACAGGGTTCCATGGGGCCGTGACGGCAGGGGTGGGCGTCGGCTCGACCGTCTACGTCGCAGGAGCCGGCCCGGTGGGCCTCGCCGCCGCCGTCTCGGCCCAGTTGCTGGGAGCAGCCGTCGTCATCGTCGGTGATCTCAACGAGGACCGGCTGGCGCAGGCACGCAGCTTCGGGTGTGAGACCGTGGACGTCTCCAAGGGGCACCCCAAGGACCAGATCGAGCAGCTCCTGGGCACACCGGAAGTCGACTGCGGCGTCGACGCCGTGGGCTTCGAGGCCCGCGGGCACGGCGAGGGTTCTGCGAGCGAGGCGCCCGCCACGGTCCTGAACTCCCTGATGGACATCACCACGGCCGGCGGCGCCCTGGGCATCCCGGGACTGTACGTCACGGGTGACCCCGGAGGCATCGACGAGGCCGCGAAGGTCGGATCGCTGTCGATCAGCCTCGGCACCGGATGGGCGAAGTCGCTGTCCTTCACCACCGGCCAGTGCCCGGTGATGAAGTACAACCGCGGTCTGATGATGGCGATCCTGCACGACCGCGTGCAGATCGCCAAGGCCGTGAACGCGAAGCCGATCGGCCTGGAGGACGCACCCCGCGGTTACGAGGAGTTCGACGCCGGAGCTGCGACGAAGTACGTGCTCGATCCCCACGGGATGGTCGCCGCCTGAGCGGGGGGTCGTCCGCCTGAGCGGAACGGAAAGGGGCTCGGACCGTCATGGTCCGGGCCCCCTTTTTCGTGGGCACGCAGCCCCTCCCGGCGACGGCCGGATCACCCAGTGCGGGTGAGTGTGGCAGACAAATCGAGATCGGTCCAGTAAAAACTCCTGTTTGTGTGGAAAGTCAAGCACGACTCAGTACCGATTTGGCAACGAAAGAAAACTACTCTACGGTAGGGGTAGTTCCCCGTCAGGGGAAGCGAAAACGCTGCCGCACGGCGAGCAGCGGGAATGCCCGGCGCCGCCCCTCCACCGCTCGTTGCTCAACAGGCGGCTGCCGAACCATGACCTCAATACCGTCAAGGTGAGCAGCGGCGCGAAGAAGTCCGGGGACGGACCTAGTGCGGGTGGCCTCTCGGAGCATCGTAACGCCATGAACACTACCAAATTCAGCACCGCCGCCCGTCGCGGACTTGCAGCAGTAGCACTCACCGGCCTCGGCCTCGGCGCAGCGGCCGGTGCGGCCAGCGCGGACACCTGGGACCAGCTCGCACAGTGCGAGAGTGGCGGGGACTGGGGCATCAACACGGGCAACGGTTACTACGGCGGCCTGCAGTTCTCCCAGTCGAGCTGGATCGCCGCTGGCGGTCAGGGCTCGCCCGCCGGAGCCAGCGTCGCCGAGCAGAAGCGCGTCGCCGCGGAGCTCCAGCAGATGCAGGGCTGGGGCGCATGGCCCGCCTGCTCGGCCAAGCTCGGCCTCAACGGCGGCTCGCCCACGGGCTACGTCTCCGCCCAGCAGGCCCCGGCGCCTGTCGCGGCTCCCGTCGTCCAGGCTCCGGTTGCCCAGGCGCCCGTCGTCCAGGCCCCGGTCGTCCAGGCACCCGCCGCCCCCGTTGTCCAGGCCCCGGTCGTCCAGGCACCCGTCGCCGCCCCCGTCGTCCAGACCCCGGTCGCCCAGGCTCCCGTCGCCGCCCCCGTGGCACTGAGCGGCCAGACCTACACCATCCAGTCCGGTGACACCCTGAGCTCCATCGCCGCGAAGCTCGGCATCGACGGCGGCTGGCAGGCCCTGTTCGCCGCGAACACCGACACCGTCATCCACGCGGACCTGATCTTCACGGGCCACGTCCTGCAGCTCCCGGCCTAGTCCAGGAGCACCCCGGATCCGGTAGCTCCCAGAGACGCTGCCGCCCGCACTGCACGAATCACCGGAGCCCCCGTCATCACGACGGGGGCTCCGGTGCGTTAACCGGTGCGGGGATTCAGCTGCACGAGGTCGCGTCGACGTCGATGCCGAGATTGTGGGCCACGGAGTAGTCGCGGTCCGGGGACGAGAACGCCACGACGATGTTGTCGGCACTGCCGTGGGTCACTCCGTCGGCGAGTTCCACCGTGACGATGATGTTGACATGCGCGTCGGGGAGGAAGCGATAGCCCTCCGCAGGCACGGGCGGCCCGATCGGTTCGGCCGCCCTGGTCGGCGGAGGAGACGCGGCGTGCTCCTCGTGCCCGCCCGTCGCGGGTCCCGCGTGGTGGTGTCCCTCGCGGTTCGCCGTCTGCACCTCGGCCGACAGAAGCTCGAGGCCGTCGGGGCTGCCGAGCGCCATCTCGCCGAACGTGAACGTCTCGAGGGTCGGGTTGTGCAGCATGACGGTGTAGCGCAGGCGGCTGTCCTGGGGTTGGACGCCGCACAGTTCCGCGCCGTCGACGCCCACGTTGAGGGGATCATCGCCGAGGTCGCTGCCCACCGGCTCCGCCCGGCTGCCGTCCCGACCACCGGCCGGGTCGGTTGCCGATCCGCTGCCGACGTCCGTGGTGTTCACCCCGAGCGGGTTCTCCTCGACGGACCCGCAGCCGGCGAGTGCCAGGGACGACGCGAGAGCGACGGCGAGGAACGCGGGGCCGCGACGGCGTGGCAGTGCGGTCAGGAGTTTCACGGTGAGCCCATTCATGTCGGCCGGCCGCCGGAGGACCGGCGCTGGTGCCTGGGATTCGTTCCGCACCCCGCGGCGGCTTGGTCCGGTGGCGGGGCGATCACCCCGCCACCGGATGCGGGCCCTCAGGCGAGGGGCGTGCCGCCGGTGACGCCGAGGATCTCGCCGGAGACGTACCGGGCGTCGTTGGAGGCGAGGAAGACGTAGGCGCCGGCCAGTTCCGCCGGTTGCCCCATGCGTCCGAGTGGTGTGCCCTCACCGAAGGATTCCAGCTTCTCACTGGTCGTCGTCGCGGGCTGGAGGGGCGTCCAGACGGGGCCGGGGGCGACGGCGTTGACGCGGATGCCGCGCTCCCCGAGCAGCTCGGCCAGGCTGGACGTCAGGTTGTTGAGGGCGGCCTTCGTGGCGGCGTAGTCCATGAGGTTCCGCGACGGGTGGTAGCCCTGCACGGACGTGGTGTTGATGATCGACGCCCCGGCGCTCAGGTGGGGCAGGGCGGCCTGCGTGAGCCAGATCGTCCCGTACACATTGGTCTCGAAGGTGCGCCGGAGCTGGTCGGCGTCGACGTCGGGAAGGCCGTTCGGCTGGGCGATGTGGTAGCCCGCGTTGTTCACGAGGATGTCCAGACCGCCGAGGCCGTCCACCACCTGGGACACCGCCGAGGGTGCGTAGGACTCGTCCCGGAGATCGCCCGGCACGGCCAGGGCCGTCCGGCCCTCGGCGCGGATCAGCTCGAGGCAGCTGGCGCCGTCCTCCTCCTCCTCGGGGAGGTACCCGATGGCGACGTCGGCCCCCTCCCGCGCGAAGGCAAGGGCCACGGCCCGGCCGATGCCCGAGTCGCCGCCGGTGATGAACGCGCGTCGGCCGCTGAGGCGCCCGTGCCCGGTGTAGCTGTCCTCGCCGTGGTCGGGGCGCGGATCCATGCGCTCCGTGAACCCGGGATACTGCTGCAACTCGGTCGAGGGATCGACGGCGGGCCCGCGCGGGTCGTCGTGGTCGAGGGTGCCCGATGGTTCGTTCGACATGATGCTCCTGGTGGCAGTGGGAGGGTGAATACTAAGCCTACTGCGCATTGTGTTTGCGGCGTCAGTCCTCTAGTAATGGACATATGACTGTGATCCTGAGGTCCCTCGAAACCGCCGTACCCGAAACGATCATGGTGCAATCCCAGGTCCGCGATGTCTTCGCCGCACAACCGGGCCTCACGCGGCTCGGCCAGCGCCTGGTCGGCGCGGCCTTCGACTCCTCCGGTATCGAGACGCGCTACACCGCCGTCAAGGAACTCACCCTCGACGGCGCGTCCGAGGACCCCGTGTTCTTCGACCAGGAGGAACTGCTGATCCTGACGCCGAGCACGAAGACCCGCAACGAGGTCTACGCCGAGGAAGGCACGAAGCTCTTCGTCGAGGCGGCCCGGAAGGCTTTGGACGCGGCCGGGGGCATCGAGGCGGCGGACGTCACGCATGTCGTCACCGCGTCCTGCACCGGTTTCTTCGCCCCGGGCCCCGACTACAAGGTGGTGCGTGCGCTGGACCTGGCGCCCTCGGTGCAGCGCTACCACCTCGGCTTCATGGGCTGCTACGCGGCCTTCCCGGCCCTGCGCGCGGCCAAGGCCTTCTGCGACGCAGACCCCGACGCCGTCGTCCTCGTGATCGCCGCCGAGCTGTGCTCGCTCCACGTGCGGTCCTCCAACAACCCCGACACCATCGTCGGCTCGTCGCTGTTCGCCGACGGCGCCGCAGCGGCGATCGTCTCCGCCCGGGATCTTCCCCTGACCGGGCCGGCCCTGACCCTCGACCACTTCGAGACCGTGCTGACCCCGGTCGGCGAGGAGTCCATGGCATGGAACATCGGCGACGAGGGGTTCGAGATGGTCCTCGGCACATACGTCCCCCACATCATCGACGACCACATCATCGGGGCCCTGGAACCCCTGCTCGCAGGCGATGCGTCGCTGCAGGGCCTCGATTACTCGGAGATCGAGCACTGGGCCATCCACCCCGGCGGACGGAGCATCCTGGACAAGGTCGAGGCCAAGCTGGGCCTGACCCGCGAGCAGCTCGTCCCGGCCCGCGAGACCCTGCGGAACTACGGCAACATGAGCAGCGCGACCGTGATGTTCGTCCTGAAGCACATCCTCGACCAGCCCGCCTCCCACGGGAACGACCGCATCTGCTCCATGGCCTTCGGTCCGGGGCTCACGGTGGAGACGGCCCTGCTCACCAGGATCGGTGCCGGGCCGGGCGCCGCGGCACCGGAAGCGGCACCGACGACGGCGACGGCGCCGGCACCGACGAGAGCGACGGGCGTGAACGACTCCGTGAGCGACCCCGAGGACGACGTGCCCGCCGATCTCGCGCCCATCCTCACCGATGCGGGCGCATGAGGCCCCGGGGGTTCCTTGCCGAGCGTGACCCGGATGCCGTCGAGGAGATGGACCGGCCCGATTGCGACCCCGACAGGCTCGACCGTACGTATGCCCAGTTCGGCATGGTCAACGCCGTCGTGTCCGGCTGGCGGCGCACCTACACCGCGCTGCTCCGTCCCGCGTTCTCGCGGGACCGCACCAACACGCTCCTGGACATCGGCGCCGGCGGTGGCGACGTCCCCCGCGCGCTGGCCCGCTGGGCGCGGCGGGACGGATTCCCGCTCGAGGTGACCGCGATCGACCCCGATGAGCGCGCGCACGCCTTCGCGACCTCGCGCCCTCCCGTGGCGGGCCTGTCCTTCCGCAGGGCGCTGAGCGAGGAGCTCGTGGCCGAGGGGGCGACATTCGACGCCGTGATCTCCAACCACGTGCTCCACCATCTGGACCCCGGCGCGTTCGACGGCCTGCTCCGGGACTCCGAACGCCTGGCGCGCACGGTTGCGGTGCACAGCGATATCGCACGGCACCCGCTCGGCTACGCCCTGTTCTCCGTGGGCACCCTCCCCCTGCCGGGCTCGTACATCCGGCAGGACGGGCTGACCTCCATCCGCCGCAGCTACACGCCGGTCGAGTTGCGCGCAGCGGCGGACGGACACGGGCAGTGGACGGTCCGCACAGCCGTCCCGTTCATCAACCTGCTCGTCCTCGACCGGAGCGCTCCGGCGGGAGTCCGCGATGCATGACGTGATCGTCGTCGGCGGCGGGCCCGTCGGCCTCTACACGGCCCTGCTGCTGCGCCAGGCGGGGCTCGACGCCGTCGTCCTGGAACGCCGCACGGAGCGCAGCAGCCATTCGCGGGCCATCGGCATCCACCCGCCGGCACTGCGGGCGCTCGACACGGGCGGCATCGCCGACGACCTGCGCGCGCGGGGGGTGCGGATCCGGGACGGGATCGCCCGGAGCGCGGGCCGGCACGTGGGCACCGTGTCCTTCGCCGCCCTGCCGGGCAAGGAGACGTACGTCCTCGCCGTGCCGCAGGCCGTCACCGAGGAGATCCTCGAGCGCCACCTCGAGGACGGCTTCCCGGGCACGCTGCGCCGGGGCGTCGCCGTCGTCAGCACGCACGACGCCGGGGACCACGTCCTGGCCGTCACCCGGGAGCAGGGTGAGGACACCGTACTCCGGGCGGGACTGGTCATCGCGGCGGACGGCGCCCGGAGTTCCATCCGCGACGACGCCGGAATCCGTGCGCCCCTGCACCGCTACCCGGACTGCTATGTCATGGGCGACTTCCAGGACGCCACGGGTGACGGCGACGACGCCGTGCTGTACCTGGAGGCCGGCGGGATCGTCGAATCGTTCCCCCTTCCCGGAGGCGTCCGGCGCTGGGTGGTGCGGGTGGGCTGCCCGGTCGAGCGCCCTACGGCCGCGGACCTCACCCGGCTCATCCGGGAGCGGACGGGGGTCGGCGTCGACCCCGGGACCAACTCGATGCTGAGTGCGTTCGAGGTGCGATCGCGGCTCGCCCGTCGCCTGGTGTCGGGGCGCATCGTGCTCGTGGGCGACGCCGCCCACGAGGTGTCCCCCATCGGTGGGCAGGGCATGAACCTGGGCTGGCTCGACGCCGTCGACCTGGTCCCCATCATCGCGGCGTCCCTGCGGGACGGGCAGGACGTCGCCGCCCGGCTGGCCCGGTACGAGAAGGACCGGCGCGCGCAGGCGGCCCTGGCCCGCCGGAAGGCCGCCATCAACATGGCCCTCGGGCGGCCCCTGCCCGGTCCGATCCTGCGCCCCCGCAACGCGCTCCTCGGGGCGCTGATCAGGAACAGCACCGTCCACGCCGGCGTGGCCCGCGCGTTCACCATGCAGTAGCTGCCCTCCCGGTGGCACGGCAGAACCCCGCAGGAACCACTGCCGGGCGCCGGATGGCGCGGGGCGGTGGTCGCTGCGGGGTTCCGTGGTGCGTCGGAAGCTACTTCCGGAGCAGGCCCTTCTTGACGTTCTCGGGGCGCTGCATCTCGCCCTGCTTCGCACCCATCACGACGACGATGCCGCTGATGACGGGCAGGAGCCACTGCGTGATCTTGAGCTGGGACTGCGCCTTGGTGAGTTCGTCGCTCGCGCCGGGGCGGGGCTCGGTGGCGCCCGCGCTGCCCTGCTCGGCGAGCTCGCCGACCTTCTTGCCGAGCATGCCCGAGTACAGCGAGAGGACCATGCCGAGCACGGTCACGACGGACTTCAGGACGGTGTTGGATCCGACGGAGTCCTGGGCCGCGACGCGACCCTTGTTGCCGAGGATCAGGCCGATACCTCCGGCGGCGTGAGCTGCGAATGCCGCGACCTGGACCGGGGTCCACTTCGCCCAGCCGAGCGAGGACAGGCGCGTACGCTCCTTGGGGTCCTTCGCCTTGCCGGTGGCTCCGTTGAGGCCGACGGCGCCCATCAGGGTTCCGCCGAACCAGGCTGCCGCGCCGAGATCGTGGGCGGATCGTGCCAAAAGATTTCCTGCCATGATGTAAAGCTCCTTCGAGGTTGGTTCGACCTACACCCAACAACTATCAGCCTGCTTAGGATTAGTCCATGGCGCGCCCCGGATTTTCCCCGGGGTTCGCATCCTGGCCCGAACCTGCTACGAAAGGTCCTCCATGCCTGAGAACCAGCACGACCTCGACGAGATCTGGCCGCAGTGGAAGGACGCGGTGACCATGAGCCCGTCCGAGCTGGAGTCGTGGCTCGACACCGAGGAATCCCGATCGGTGGGCCAGAAGGAGGAGGACGGCGGTGAGTCCGTCGGCCACCGGTCCGGCCGGAAGATCATCGACATCCTGCGTACCAAACGGGACGACCTCACGAGCGGAGACGTGGAGCACATGCGCAAGGTCGTGGGATACGTCCACCGCCATCTCGCCCAGAAGCCCTCGAAGGACATCGAGACCTCGAAGTGGCGGTACTCCCTGATGAACTGGGGCCATGATCCGCTGACGTAGCGGATGCGACGAGGGGACGCCCCGTAGGGAGCGTCCCCTCGTCTTCCGAACTGCTACTTCTTCGACAGCGCGCTTTCCTTGTGCGCGGCCTGCTTGCCCGACTTCGCGCTCTCCACGGTGTAGTAGGGCTCGTCCTTCGAGGCCTTGAACGTCTGGTCGGCGAAGCTGAATTCCTTGACGTGCTTCTCCACGACCTTGCCCTCGGTGGTGCCCTGCGGTGTGTTCCAGGTGACCTTGTCGCCCTTGCTGAATGCCATGGGATTCCTTCCTCGGTGTACGGGGTCGCGCGGTTCTCCCGACACTCTCACCCCGTGGGGGAAAAGGAAAGCCTACTGATCGAGGTGCGTGGGAGCGAACAGTCGCAGGAGCGTCTCCACCACGACGACGTTCGGGCCGTCCGCTGCGAGGCTCTCACGGAGCGCCTCGCCGACGTCCCCGGGTGCCACCCTGCGTGCAGGCACCCCGAAGGATTCCGCGAGCGCCACGAAGTCCGGCCGGGCGAGCTCGGTGGCCGTGGCCTGGCCGAAGGCCCCCTCCATGTACTCGCGGAGGATGCCGTAGCCGCCGTCGTCGACGATCAGCCAGGTGACGGGGATGTCGTGCTGCCGCGCGGTGGCAAGCTCGGCGATGGAGTACATCGCGGAGCCGTCGCCGGAGACGGCGAGGACACGCGCGGGACGTCCGTGCGATTCCAGCCCGACGGACCCGCCGATCGCGCCCGGGAAGCCGAAGCCGAGGCCGCCGGCCCCCTGGGCCGAGTGGAACTGGCCCTCCCGGGCGTCCCAGCAGCTCCAGGCCCAGTAGGCGGAGATCGTCATGTCCCAGAAGGTTTGCATGCCGGACGGTACGGCGTCGCGGATGTCCTGCATGAACGCGCGTTCCTTGCCGAGGTCCTGCGTGTCGAGCCGCGCGCCGACGCGTCCGAGGGTCTCGGCGACGAGCGCGGCGGCGTCGTACCCGGGCAGGCGGTCGCGCTCCAGCGGCTCGAGCGCCTCGTCGAGCGCGGCGAGCGCCTGGCCGGCGTCGGCGCGGATGCCGAGCGCAGGCCGGTTGGACTCGAGGACGCGGGGTTCGGCGTCGATCTGGATGATGCGGCCGCGCGGCTCCAGCGTGAAGTAGTTGGAGGTCACCTCGCCGAGGGACGAGCCGATCACCAGCAGCACATCGGCGTCCTCGAGGACCTCCGTCACGTAGCGGTCCTCCACCCAGGACTGGAGGGAGAGTTCGTGGTTCCAGGGGAAGGCCCCGTTGCCGCCCGGCGAGCAGACGACCGGCGCCCCGAGCTTCTCGGCGAGGGAGAGCAGCCACTTCTCGGCCCGGCCGCGGCGCGCGCCACCACCGGCGACGATCGCGGGCCGCGTGGAGTCCTTCAGCCAGGCGACGGCCTCGCGCACCAGCTCGATGCGCGGGGGGTTGTCGAAGGGCTCCGCGAGCGCGTCCTCCACCTGGGGGACCATCACGGGGTCCAGCAGCACGTTCTGCGGTACCTCGACCCAGACGGGGCCCTGCGGCGAGGACACCGCCTCGGTCCACGCGTCCTGGATGGCGGACGGGATGCCGGAGGCGTGCTGGATCAGCCGCTGGCTCTTCGTGACGTTCGCCGCGGATGCCTTCTGGTCGTCCAGCTGGTGCAGCATGCCCTTGCGCCGTGCACCCAGGCCCTCGAGCGGGATCTGGCTTGCGACGACCACCATGGGCACACCGGTGGCGTACGCCTCCTGCAGTCCGGCGAGGGAGGTCAGCGCGCCGGGGCCGGTCGACAGGAACAGGACGCCGACGTCGCCGGTCGCCCGGGAGAAGCCGTCGGCGGCGAAGGCCGAGTTGTTCTCCACGCGCGAGGAGACGAACCGGAGGTCGGAGCGGGACAGCGCGTCGAACAGGCCGAGAGCGTGCTGGCCGGGGATGCCGAAGACGGTCGTCGCCCCGAGTGCGGTGAGCGTCTCGACCACGAGGTCACCGCCGTTGCGCTGGCCGGTGAGGGGGGCGGGGGGCGCGGAGGCGGCGCCGGCGGTGATGTCCATCTACTGCTCCTCGGTCGTCGGGGCTGCGGGGGTGAGGGTGTCGGCCATGAGGGTCACGAGGTCGTAGGCGACGTGGGACGCCGCGACCCCGGTGAGCTCCGCGTGGTCGTAGGCGGGCGCCACCTCGACGACGTCGGCGCCGACCAGGTTCAGCCCGCGCAGACCGCGGAGGATCTCGAGCAGTTCACGGCTCGTGATGCCGCCGGCCTCGGGTGTCCCGGTGCCGGGGGCGTGGGCCGGGTCGAGGACGTCGATGTCCACCGAGACGTAGAGCGGGCGGTTCCCGATGCGCTGCCGCAGCTTGTCCACCACCTCGTCGACGCCCTGCCGGTAGACGTCCGAGGAGGTCACGATGCCGAAGCCGAACCGGCGGTCGTCCTCGAGGTCCCGGACGCCGTAGAGGGGCCCGCGGGTCCCGACGTGGGAGATGGCCTCGGTGTCGAGGATCCCTTCCTCGACGGCGCGCCGGAACGGGGTGCCGTGCGTGTACTCGGCGCCGAAGTAGGTGTCCCACGTGTCCAGGTGGGCGTCGAAGTGCAGCATGGCCACGGGCGACCCCGCACGCTCGGCGGCCGCACGGAGGAGGGGCAGCGCGATCGTGTGGTCGCCGCCGAGCGTGACGAGGCGCGCCCCGTCGGCGGTCAGGTCCAGTGCGTTCTGCTGCACCGTCTCGATGGCCTCGTTGATGTTGAACGGATTGACGGCCATGTCCCCGGCGTCGGCCACCTGGACGCGCTCGAACGGCGAGACGTCGAGTGCGGGGTTGTAGGGCCGCAGCAGGCGCGAGGCCTCGCGGATGTGGTTGCCGCCGAACCGGGCGCCGGGGCGGTAGGACACGCCGGAGTCGAACGGGACGCCGACGACGGCGATGTCCGCGCGGTCCACCTGGTCCAGGCGGGGCAGGCGCGCGAAGGTGGCCGCTCCTGCGTAGCGGGGGATGCGGGAGGAGTCGATGGGGCCGAGCCGGCCGCCTCCCGTGACGCGCAGTTCTTCCACAGTGTCCGTCCGATCCGGGCCCGAAAAGTTGCCCAATATGCATCAAAGGTTTTGTATCAGGCTATTGCGGTGGTGCGGCCCGGTCAAGGAATGTCGGCATGACGGGAAGGAGAGGTCCGGACGCGGCGAACCGGACGGACCGGGCCGGCGTCACCTGCCGGAGGCCGCCGGGACGAGCGTCCACAGCACCACGGCCTCCCGGCCGTCCGGGTTGATCCACGTGTGGGGCTCCCGCCCCGGGAAGGTGAGGGTGTCCCCGGCGCCGAGGTCGTAGCGGCCGCTCGAGAAGACCAGCACCAGGCGCCCCTCGATCACGTGCACGGTCTCCACCTCGCAGTCCACCGAGTACAGCTCGTCCTCACCCCGCCCATGGGGTTCGACGACGGCACGGATCACCTGGAGCCTCCGCTCCGAGCGCGCCGTCAGGAGCCTCTCGGCGATGCCCTGCCCGCCCAGGCTGACCCGGGGCGCGTCGGCGAGCCGGGTCAGGTGGGTCTCCGGCACCAGGAACAGGTCCCCCACGGAGATCGACAGCACCTGGCACAGCGTCACGAGCGAGGCCACGGACGGCGAGGTCAGGTCCCGTTCCACCCTGCTCAGGAACCCCTTCGTGAGGCCGGTGGAGTCGGCGACCTGCTCGATGGTCATGCGCTGGGCCTGCCGCGCAGCACGGATCCGCGATCCGATGGCCACCGGAGCGTTGGTGGGTTCGACGGGCAGAGCCTTCATGCGTGTCCTCTCCTACGACGATCGCGTGCGCTCCACTGCGGGGCGGACGTCACACTAACATGTCACGGTTGACGCGTGACCTGCGTCACCCGTAGCCTATATGGCAACAATAGTTGCCTTATAGACACCAGACCGCGACGTTCCCCGAAGGATTTCCTCATGCAAGCAGTCAACATCGCCATCGTGGTGGCCTATCTCGTGGCCATGCTGGGCTTCGGGTGGTGGGGGAAGTCCCGCACCCGGAACGCCAGCGACTATCTCGTCGCCGGGCGCCGCCTCGGCCCCCTCCTTTATACCGGCACCATGGCTGCCGTCGTCCTGGGCGGCGCGTCCACGGTGGGCGGGGTGGGTCTGGGCTACCGGTACGGCATCTCCGGCATGTGGCTCGTCGTGGCCATCGGCACCGGCGTCCTGCTGCTCAGCCTCCTCTTCGCCCCCACCATCCAGAAGCTGAAGATCTACACCGTCTCGCAGATGCTCACCCTGCGGTACGGGCACCGCGCCACGAGGGTGTCCGGGATCGTCATGCTCGCCTACACCCTCATGCTCTGCGCGACGTCGACGGGCGCCTACGCCACGATCTTCGTGGTGCTGTTCGGCTGGGACCGCGCGCTGTCGATCGCCGTGGGCGGCGCGATCGTCCTGGTCTACTCCACGATCGGCGGCATGTGGTCCATCACCCTGGCCGACATGGCCCAGTTCGTCATCAAGACCATCGGCGTCTTCGCCCTCATGCTGCCCTTCTCCCTCGCCGCGGCCGGCGGCTTCGACGGCATCGCCGAACGCGCGGGCGACGAGTTCTTCAGCATCACCGGGATCGGCGCGCAGAGCATCATCACCTACTTCGTGGTCTACACGCTGGGCCTGCTGATCGGTCAGGACATCTGGCAGCGCGTCTTCACCTCCCGGACGCCGGAGATCGCCCGCTGGGGCGGGGCGACCGCCGGCATCTACTGCATCCTCTACGGCATCGCGGGCGCCGTGATCGGCATGAGCGCCAGCGTCATCCTGCCCGCGATCGAGTCGACGGACGACGTGTACGCGGACATCGCCCTGAACGTCCTGCCGATCGGTGTCGGCGGTCTCGTCCTCGCGGCGGCCGTCGCCGCGATGATGTCGACGGCGTCGGGCGCGCTGATCGCCGCCGCCACCGTGGCCCGGACCGACGTCGTGCCGTTCGTGGCCGGCTGGTTCGGGAAAGGCGGCGGCGAACGGTCGTCGTCGGAGCACGACGTCGCCTCGAGCCGCTGGTGGGTCCTCGGCCTCGGCCTCGTCGCGATCGCCCTCGCCGTGATCGTCCAGGACGTGGTGGCCGCCTTGACCATCGCGTACGACATCCTCGTCGGCGGGCTCCTCGTCGCGATCCTCGGCGGCCTCGTCTGGCGCCGCGGCAACGGGCTCGGCGCTGGCGCCTCCATGGCGGCCGGGACGCTCGTCACCCTGGGCGTCATGACCTACCTCGAGCTCACCGCGGAGAACCAGTACGACGGTATCTATGCGAACGATCCGATCTACTGGGGGCTGGCCGTGTCGGCGATCGTCTACGTGGCGGTCTCGCTGGGCACGCGACCCACGGAGACGGCCGTCATGGACGCATGGGACCGCAGGGTCGCCGGCGACGTGCCGGAGGACGTCCCGACGGACGTCCCGGTGACCGAGGCTCCCTGACGGTCGGACGACGAAGGGCTCCCGGCAGCAGCCGGGAGCCCTTCGTCGTCGAGGCGGAAGCCTGCAGTCCTAGCGGTCGACGGAGGACGATCCCCCGGAACGACCGCCGGCGCCCGCCGGCCCCGCCGGTCCGGCCGGGAGGTCGTCGTCGTCGCTGTCGTCGTCGAGCTCCTCGACCGTCCGCTCCTGCAGGGCCCGGCGCTCGTCGGCGTCGTCGACGGCCGCCATGGCCACCGCCTTCTTGGCCTCCTGCTCGTCCGGCGGAGTCGAGCTCAGGCCGTGGCCCGTCTCGTCGAGGGCCGTCTGCATCTCGGCCTCCTCGATCTCCTTCGGGGTGATGTTCTCGTCCTTCTCCCCGTTCCAGGCCTTGATGGCCGCCCAGGTGACCGCGGCGACCGGGACGGAGAGGATCGCGCCGATGATACCGGCCAGGATGGTGCCGGCGGTCAGGGCGAAGAGAATGACGAGCGCGTGGACCTGCAGCGTGCGACCCATGACCACGGGCTGCAGGAAGTTGCCTTCGAGCTGGTTGACCACGATGACCACGATGATGACCATGAGCGCGGTGAACGGCCCGTTCGCCACGAGCGCGATCAGGGCTGCGAGGACACCGGCCAGCGTCGCCCCGACGAGGGGGATGAAGGCGCCGACGAAGACGATGGCCGCCAGGGGAAGCGCCAGGGGGACATCGAGGAGGAAGAGTGCGAGGCCGATGAAGAACGAGTCCACCAGGGCCACGATCGACGTTCCGCGGACGTAACCGCCGAGGACGGCCATGCTGCTGTAACCGACGCGTCGTGCCTTGACGAGGCGCTTGCCCTTGAAGGCACGCAGCATGAAGGCCCAGATCTTCTCGCCGTCCTTGAGGAAGAAGAACAGGATGACCACCATGAGCAGGGCGCCCGCGAAGAAGTTCCCCGCCGCGCTGAGCCCCGAGATCGCCCCGGCACTCGCCGTGCTGCTGGTGGCGAAGTCGATCGCCCAGTTGCGGGCTTCCTGGATCTGCGTGTCGTCGATCGGGATGGGACCGTTCTGCGCGTACGCGTAGAGCTGGTCGAAGCCCTCCGTGGCGCTGGCGATCAGCTCGTCGGCCTGGCCCACGACGGCGAAGACGATGCCGGTGATGAGCCCGCCGAAGACCAGCAACAGGAGCAGGAAGGACACGGCGGTGGCGGTGGAGGCGCCGAGGCCCTTCCGCCGCAGCCAGTTCACGAAGGGCCCGATCGCGGCCGCGAGGATGATCGCCAGCAGGATCGGGATCACCACGAGCCTCACCTGGATCAGCGCGTACACGGCCACCACGCCCAGGACCAGCAGCAGGAGCACCTGCGCCGACCGGATGCTGGCGGTACCGAGACTGTCACGCCACGGGCCCTTCACAGCGGGCATCGCGGCCCGCACGTCGCTCGACTCGGTCATCGACCGTCACCTTTTCCTTCGGCCGGATGGCCATCGTTGATCAGTTGGGAGCGCACCTCGCGGCGGAGGACCTTGCCGATCAGTGATCGGGGCAGGTCCTCCACCTGCACGATAGTGCGTGGGACCTTGTAGGCGGCGAGAGCGCCGCGACATGAAGCGCGCAGCGCCTCGACGTCGAGGGCTGCGCCGGGCGCGACGACGACGGCGGCAGCCACGTCCTCGCCGCCGCCGGCGCGCGGGAGCCCCACCACGGCGGTGTCCACGACGCCGGGCTGGGCCCGCAGGACGCCCTCCACCTCGCTCGGCGAGACGTTGAACCCACCGGTGATGATGAGTTCCTTGATGCGGTCCACGATCGTCAGGAAACCGTCGTCGTCCATCGTGACGATGTCGCCGGTCCGGAACCAGCCGCCGTCGAGCAGGGCGTCCTCGGTCTCGTCGGGCCGCCGCCAGTAGCCCTGGAACACCTGGGGCCCCTTGAGGAGCAGCTCTCCCGCCTCGCCCGGGGCGCGATTCCGGCTCGGATCCTCCGGGTCGACGATGCGCACGTCGGTGCCGGGGAACGGCACGCCGATCGTGCCGGGCCGCCGCGTGGGGCCGATCGGGTTGCCGGCCGAGACCGGGGACGTCTCGGTGAGTCCGTAGCCCTCGATGAGGTAACCGCCCGTCGCCGCCTCCCAGGTCTCGACCGTCGCCTGGGGAAGGTTCATGGCTCCGGAGATCGCGAACCGGATGCTCCTGAGGTCCACCCCACGCTCGGCCGCACCGGCTGCGAGCCGGTCGTAGATGGGGGGCACCGCCGGCAGGAAGGTGGGCGGGCTGTTCGGGATGGCGTCGAGCACCAGCGCGACGTCGAAGCGCGGGAACAGGACGAGCTTCGCGCCGATGCTCACCGCGAAGGTCACGCACAGCGTCAGCCCGTAGGCGTGGAACATGGGCAGCACGGCGTAGACCGTCTCGCGCCCGACGTCGAGGCCCGGCACCCAGGCCCGCCCCTGCGCAGCGTTCGCCAGCAGGTTCCGGTGGGTGAGGACGGCGCCCTTGGGGACACCCGTGGTGCCGCTCGTGTACTGCAGGACCGCAGTGTCCTCCGCGGTGGGCCTCGGGTGCCGGTCCGGCAGCGGCCGGTGGTGCAGCAGGTCCCGCCAGGAGACCAGCCTGCGGGGACCGGTCAGTTTCTCGCGGGTCGTGAGCGCGGCCCTGGCGTCGCGTGCACGACGGACGGGGAGCTTCAGCGCGAGCCGGCGCGAGACGGGCATCGCCCCGATGAGGTCCACCGACACGACCGTGGTGACGGGGATGTCGGCCGGCAGCTGCTGCACGCTCGGCACCACCCTGTCCCACACGACCGCTACCTTCGCGCCGTGGTCCTCGAACTGGTGCCGCAGTTCGCGGTCCGTGTAGAGGGGGTTGTGCTCGACGACGATCGCGCCGAGCCGGAGGACGGCGTAGAACGCGACGATGTGCTGGGGGCAGTTCGGCAGCACGAGGGCCACGCGGTCCCCCGCCCCGACGCCGAGGGCCAGCAGGCCGGCCGCCGCCCGATCGACTGCCGCACCCAGCGCCCCGTAGGTCGTCGTGGCGCCGAAGAACTCGAGGGCTGCGCCGGGACCGTGGGCTTCCACCGACGCGTCGAGGAGGTCGGACAGCGTGCCCTCGGGCACGCTGAAGGACCGGGGCACACCGGGAGCGTAACTCTCGACCCAGGGACGGGCTGCCAAATCCATAAGCCTGCTTTCTGTTATCCGTTCGACTGTATCGCGCAGCCGGTGCGTTCCGGTACTCGAACATACCGCCGGCTCCCGAGAGACCGGCCACGACGGACACCGCCCCGTCCGGTAGCATGGTCTGCCGAAGGGGAGTAGCTCCGCACCCGGTGTGCGCGGCCTGTCGACATACTGGCGCCATCGGCGCCCGGCAGTCCACCGGTGGAACCGGCGAGCGAGACCTTCGGCCGATATGACGCAGCTGTGGTCCCCGGCCGGAGTGTCCTGCTTCGGACCGGGGTGCGCACCCGCCCCCAGCAACCGGAGCATTTTTTGGACAGTCCCGAGAACACCCCTGTACAGCCCCCCTCCCGCGACGACGTGAGGCGCTGGCGCCAGTACCTCGCCGACGAGCGTGCGGAGGCTGCCACCTACCGGCATCTCGCCCGGCGCAGGACCGGCGAGGAACGCGAGATCCTCCTCGGCCTCGCGGAGGCCGAGGGCCGCCACGAGGCGCACTGGCTGGCGCTCCTCGGCGACCAGGCCGGGCGGCCCCTGCAGCCCTCCGTCCGCAACCGGCTCCTGGGCGTGCTCGCGCGGCGCTTCGGCTCCGTCTTCGTCCTCGCCCTCGCGCAGCGGGCCGAGGGCCGCTCCCCCTACGCGGCCGATCCCTCGGCCACGAATGCGATGGCCGCCGACGAACTGATCCACGAGGAGGTGGTGCGCGGCCTCGCGACCCGCGGCCGCAACCGGCTCTCCGGCAACTTCCGCGCCGCCGTGTTCGGCGCGAACGACGGCCTCGTCAGCAACCTCGCGCTGGTCATGGGCATCGGGGCGACCGGCGTCCCGACGTCGTTCATCCTGTTCAGCGGGCTGGCCGGCCTGCTGGCGGGCGCCCTGTCGATGGGCGCCGGCGAGTACGTCTCCGTCCGGTCCCAGCGCGAACTCCTGTCCGCGACGCGCCCCACGCAGATCACGCTGACGGCGGCCAAGGAACTCGACATCGACGCCAACGAGCTGGTGCTGGTGTATCGCGCCAGGGGCATGACGCCCGCCGCGGCGGAGCACCGCGCGGCCGAACGGCTGGGCCTGTTCAGCTGTGACTGCGATCCGAGCTTCTCGCTGCAACCCGAGGAGGACGACGCCGTCGACGAGCACGAGGCGGTCGGCACGGGTTTCGGGGCTGCCGCCTCGAGCTTCTGCTTCTTCGCCTCCGGGGCGATCATCCCGGTCCTGCCGTACCTGCTGGGGCTCAGCGGCATCCTCGCCGTCGTCGTCGCCTGCCTCCTCGTGGGACTGGCCCTGCTGGCGACCGGGGCCGTCGTCGCTCTCCTGTCCGGCGCCTCACCGCTGCGGCTGGCTCTCCGGCAGCTGGGCATCGGACTCGGTGCCGCGGCCGTGACGTACGGGCTCGGCCTGCTGTTCGGCACGTCCGTGGCCTGATCCGGCAGGCCGTCCCTGCGGGCCGCGGGGATGCCGGACCAGCCGGGCGTGCAGCTGCGCGCATCGTCGGCAGCGACCCGCTGTCGGACCTCGCCGTCCTGTCGGCGGAGGGCAGCACTCCCCCGCCCGTGCCCTGGGGGATGCCACCGGCCTGCGTGTCGGGCAGCTCGTGGTCGCACTCGGCAACCCGCTCGGTCTGGCCGTCCCGATCACCCCGATCACCCGCGAGATCATCGACGCGCTCATCACCAGGGGCCGCGTGCGGCGGGCGTGGCTGGGCCTGGTCGGAGCCCAGATCACGCTCTCCCCCGAGCTCGCGGCCCGCGTCGGGTCGCGTACCGGGATGCAGGTGGCCTCCGTCGTCGCGGGCAGCCCCGCCGCGGGCGCCGGGGCACGGGCCGGGGACGTCGTCGTGTCCCTCGATCATTCCGCGGTCCGCAGCGCGACGGGCGTCCAGCGGCTCATGGTCGAGACGGCGATCGGCCGCCGGATGGAGATGACGGTGTGGCGCAACGGCGCCCTGGTGGACATGGTCCTGCACCCCGAGGAGCTGCGCACGTCGTGACGGAGGCACCGGCCGTCCTCCGGCCCGGGCCTAGGCGGGGTCGCGCTGCTGCAGGACGTGGTCCTCGAGCTTGCCGAGGGTCGCCTCGATGCTCGCCGGATGGCGGCGCGTGAACCCGGTGAGCCTGAACAGGAACCGCCACCGCACGGCACGGCCGTCCCACTCCTCACGCACGAGCGTCCCGCCGTCCCGGGGTTCGAGCGTGTAGCGCCAGACGTGGGCGGAGAAGTGCCGCCACGCGATCCGGCGTCCCTCCTCGAACTCGACCACGCGGTTGAGTATCTTGTAGGACGGTCCCATCTTCATGTCCATCCCGAACTTCGCGCCCAGCGACAGGCGGGCCGGGCCGTTGGGCTGCTCACCGCGGACCGTTCCCGACCCGTCGATGACGCTGTGCAGCGCCGGTGTCGCGAGGACCTCGAAGATGCGGTCGGCGGGTGCCGCGATGAGGCGTTCCCTGGAGATGAGGTACGCGGAGTCCGTGCCGGGCGTCGTCGTCATGCCTTCATTCTGCCTGCTCCGGCGGTCCGCTGTCGGCAGCGCCCGGGTGGGACGCCGAAGGGCCCCCGCGATGAGGGGCCCTTCGGTGTCGGAGCGAGCCGTGGTCAGGGCCGCAGGAGCACCTTGATGGCGCGCCGCTCGTCCATGGCCTTGTATGCGTCCGCGGCGTCCTCGAGGGGCATCTCGACGTCGAAGACGCGTCCGGGGTTGATCGTCCCGTCGAGGACGTCCTTCAGCAGCTCCGGGATGTAGGTGTGCGCCGGTGCCATGCCGCCGCCGACGGTGATGTTCTTCGCGAACAGCACGCCGATGGGCAGCTCCGGCCCGCCGGCGGGGACACCGACGAAGCCCAGGTGTCCGCCGGGGCGCGTGCTGCGCAGCGCCTGGTCCATCGACTCCTTCGTGCCCACGCACTCGAGGACGGAGTCCGCGAGGACTCCCCCGAGCAGTTCGCGCACCTTGGCCACGCCCTCGTCACCGCGCTCGGCGACGATGTCGGTGGCGCCGAACTCGCGGGCGAGCGCCTGGCGGTCGGCGTGGCGGGACATCGCGATGATGCGTCCGGCGCCTAGGCGCTTCGCCGCGAGGACCCCGCACAGGCCCACGGCGCCGTCGCCCACGACGACGACGGTGCTGCCCGGGCCGACGTTCGCGGACACCGCGGCGTGGTGGCCGGTGGACATCACATCGGAGAGGGTCAGCAGGCTGGCCGTCAGGGCGGCGTCGGGCTCGGTCACGCCGTCCACTTTCCGCAGCGTACCGTCGGCCTGCGGGACGCGGACGGCTTCGCCCTGCGCACCCTGCACGACGTCGCCGTGCTCGTCGGTGCTGCCCCAGCCGACCAGGTGGTCGCACGCCACGGTCACACCGTTGACGCACTGCGGGCAGGTTCCGCAGCTGTCGACGAAGGGCGCGATCACGAAGTCACCCACGGCGATGTCGCGGACGTCGTCGCCCACGGACTCGACGACGCCGACGAACTCGTGGCCGATCGCCTTCGGCTCCTTGGTGGGCCGGACGCCCCGGTAGGGCCAGAGGTCGGAGCCGCAGACACAGGACGCCGTGACCTTCACGACGGCGTCGGTCGGACGGATGATGCTCGGGTAGTCCCGGTCCTCGACCCGGATGTCGCCGGGCCCGTGGATGATGGTCGCGCGCATGGTGATCTCCTAGAAGCTTGCTTGACGCAATCGATTGTCCCCTCCCGTCACCTTACAAGCCGCGTGCGGGGAGGCTCTACCGCCGCCGCTCCCCACCGCCCCGTCGAGCCGGTGCTCGAGTTCCTCCGGGGTCTCCCGCGGGTGTCGGGAATCGAGCCGCGGCCGTGCCCTGCTCCGGCTGCCGGGCCTCGGTCCCTCCCACGCGAAAGCCTCCCCCGCACGGGTGCGGAGGAGGCTTGTCGGCTGACCGGGATCAGAGGGTCGCGTAGACCTCGCGGAGGAGCCTGGCGGTCTCGGACGGCGTCTTGCCGACCTTGACGCCGGCCGCCTCGAGGGCTTCCTTCTTGGCCTGCGCGGTCCCGGCGGACCCCGAGACGATCGCGCCCGCGTGGCCCATGGTCTTGCCCTCGGGGGCCGTGAAGCCCGCGACGTAGCCGACCACGGGCTTGGTCACGTTCGCCTTGATGAACTCGGCGGCGCGCTCTTCGGCATCTCCGCCGATCTCGCCGATCATGACGATGGCCTTGGTTTCGGGATCCGCTTCGAAGGCCGCAAGGGCGTCGATGTGCGTGGTCCCGATCACGGGGTCGCCGCCGATGCCGATGGCCGTCGAGAAGCCGAGGTCACGGAGCTCGAACATCATCTGGTAGGTCAGCGTGCCGGATTTCGAGACGAGGCCCACTCCGCCCTTGCCCGTGATGTTCGCGGGGGTGATGCCCACGAGGGACTCGCCGGGCGTGATGATGCCCGGGCAGTTAGGTCCGATGATGCGGGTGATCTGCTTGCCGTCGGCGTCGACCGTCGACTGGGCGAGGGCCCAGAACGCGGCCGAGTCCTGCACGGGGACACCTTCGGTGATGACCACCACGAGGCCGATGCCGGCCTCGATGGCCTCGACGACGGCGTCCTTCGTGAAGGCCGGCGGGACGAAGACGATCGACACGTCGGCGCCGGTCTCCTTCATGGCTTCCTCCACCGTGCCGTACACGGGGAGGGTGACGTCGCCGTGGGTGACCGTGGTGCCGGCCTTGCGCGCGTTGACGCCGCCGACGACCTGGGTCCCGGCGTTCAGCATGAGGGCGGTGTGCTTGGTGCCCTCGCCGCCGGTGATGCCCTGGACGATGACCTTGGAATCCTTGTTGAGGTAGATAGACATACGGGTGTTCCCTTACTTTCCGTTGGCCAACGCGGCAGCCTTGTCGGCGCCTTCGTCCATGGTGTTGGCGAGCGTGACCAGCGGGTGGTTGGCGGCGGCGAGGATGCGGCGGCCCTCGTCGACGTTGTTGCCGTCGAGGCGCACCACGAGGGGCTTGTTGGCTTCGTCGCCGAGCATCTCGAGGGCCTTCACGATCCCGTTGGCGACGGCGTCGCATGCCGTGATGCCACCGAAGACGTTCACGAAGACGCTCTTGACCTGCGAGTCGTTCAGGATGACGTCGAGGCCGGAGGCCATCACCTCGGCGGAGGCGCCGCCGCCGATGTCGAGGAAGTTGGCGGGCAGCACGCCGCCGTGTGCCTCACCGGCGTACGCGACGACGTCGAGGGTCGACATGACGAGCCCCGCGCCGTTCCCGATGATGCCGACCTGGCCGTCGAGCTTGACGTAGTTGAGGTCGTGTTCCTTGGCCTTGGCCTCGAGGGGATCGGTCTCGGCGGAGTCCTCGAGCGCGGCATGGCCGGCCTGGCGGAATCCGGCGTTCTCGTCGATCGTGACCTTGCCGTCCAGAGCGAGGATCTCGCCGCTGCCGGTCTTCACGAGCGGGTTGACCTCCACGAGTGTGGCGTCCTCCTTCACGAAGACGTCCCACAGCTTGAGGATGGTGTGGACGACGCCCTCACGGAGTTCGGGCGCGAACCCGGCGGCGTCGACGATCTCCTCGGCCTTGGCCTGGTCGATGCCCGTGCCGGGGTCGACGGCGATGCGCGCGAGCGCATCGGGTCGCTCGACGGCGAGCTGCTCGATCTCCACGCCGCCTTCCACCGAGCACATGGCCAGGTAGTTCCGGTTGGAGCGGTCGAGCAGCACGGAGAAGTAGTACTCCTCGGCGATGTCCGCACCCTGGGCGATCATCACCTTGTGGACCGTGTGCCCCTTGATGTCCATCCCGAGGATGTCCGACGCATAGGTGAAGGCCTCATCGGGGGTCTTGGCGACCTTGACGCCGCCGGCTTTGCCGCGACCGCCCACCTTGACCTGGGCCTTGACGACCACGACACCGCCGATCTTCTCGGCTGCTGCCTTTGCTTCTTCTGGAGTCTGCGCCACGATGCCGGCCAGCACGGGAACCCCGTGTGACTCGAAGAGATCGCGCGCCTGATATTCAAACAGGTCCACTTAGCTAGTGTCCTTCTACGTCGAAGTAGGTTTACAAGAGGGAACTGTAGCCCCTCGGGCCCGAGGCCTTCCCCAGACTATCTGTTTCGTGAGGAAGGCCACAGTTCTATCTCGTGTAGAAATTTGCCCGGACGTGTCGTGGACTGCTATGCGCATTCCGGCGATGATCCGTCGGTGTCAGGCGACCTTGGTGAGGGGCGCGTAGCGCAGGAGCAGCCGCTTCTCGCCGACGTCGAACCGCACCTTGGCCACGGTCTTGTCGCCCGCTCCCTCGACGGACAGCACCGTACCGTTGCCGAAGCTCGTGTGATTCACGTGGTCGCCGACGGTGACGGACACGACTTCCTTCTGGGGCTGCACGCGTCCCACGCTCTTCGACGACGGCGCGGCGCCCCCGGTGAATCCGCCGCCGCTCGCACCCCAGTAGGACCCGCTGAACCGTGGGCCACTGGTGCCGCCGCCGGAGGTCCAGGCGGGCTTCGCCGCGCCCTCGCGCTTCCAGTGGATGAGCTCCTCGGGGATCTCACTGACGAACTGGCTCGCCGGGTTGTACTGGCTCTGGCCCCACATGCTGCGCACCTCGGAGCGCGTGATGTACAGCCGCTGCCGGGCGCGGGTGAGGCCCACGTAGGCGAGGCGCCGCTCCTCCGCGAGTTCCTTCGGATCCGTCGCGGAGCGCTGGTGCGGGAAGATGCCCTGCTCCATGCCGGTGAGGAACACCACGGGGAACTCGAGGCCCTTGGCGGTGTGCAGGGTCATGAGGGTGACCACGCCCTGGGCGCGCGCCTCCTCGACGGCACGCTGCACGTCCGCGGCCGAGCCGTCGGGGGCGTCGGGGATCTGGTCGGCGTCGGCCACGAGGGCCACCTGCTCGAGGAAGTCGCCCAGCGTCCCCTCCGGGTTGTCCCGCTCGAACTCGCGCACGACGGCGACGAGTTCGGCCAGGTTCTCCACCCGTGACTCGTCCTGGGGGTCGTTGCTGGTGCGCAGCTGCTCCAGATAGCCGGTCTGTTCCAGGACGGCCTCGAGGGCTGCCGAGGCTCCCGAGCCGTTCGCGACCTCCGCGAGGTCGTCGATGAGCTTCACGAACCCGGCCACGGCGTTGACGGAGCGCGTGGCCATGCCGGGCGCGTGGTCGGCCCGCCGCAGGGCGGCCATGAAGCTGATCCGTTCGCGCTCGCTGAGGGACGCGACGGCGTACTCGGCGCGGTCGCCGATGCCGCGCTTGGGTTCGTTGAGGATCCGGCGCAGGTTCACGACGTCGTCCTGGTTCACGAGGACGCGCAGGTACGCCAGCGCGTCCTTGATCTCCTTGCGCTCGTAGAAGCGGGTCCCGCCGACCACCTTGTAGGGCAGGCCGACGCGCAGCAGGATCTCCTCGACGGAGCGTGACTGGGCGTTGGTGCGGTAGAAGATGGCGACGTCGCCGGGCCGGATGCCGTCCTCGTCCTGGAGTCGGTCGATCTCCTCGGCGATGAAGCGGGCCTCCTCGTGCTCGTTCTCGCCCACGTAGCCGACGATCTTCTCCCCACTGCCCTCGGCCGTCCAGAGCCGCTTCTCGGGCCGGTCGGGGTTGCGGGAGATCACCGCGTTCGCGGCGGTGAGGATGTTCTGGGTGGAGCGGTAGTTCTGCTCGAGCAGGATGGTGCGCGCGCTCGGGTAGTCGTTCTCGAACTCGACGATGTTGCGCACGTCGGCGCCGCGGAACGCGTAGATCGACTGGTCGGAATCACCGACGACGGTCAGTTCCGCGGGGTCGTCCGTGGATTCGCCCGGCACGCCGACGATCTCCCGGACCAGGGCGTACTGCGCGTGGTTGGTGTCCTGGTACTCGTCGACGAGGACGTGGCGGAAACGCCGTCGGTAGTAGTCGGCCACGCCGGGGAAGGCCCGGAACATGTAGACCGTCTGGGCGATCAGGTCGTCGAAGTCCATGGCGTTCGCCTGGCGCATGCGCTGGGCGTACCCCGTGTAGACCTCCGCGACGGCCTGCTCGAAGGGATCGGACAGGCTCGCCGTAGAGGCGAACGTCTCCTCGTCGACGAGCTCGTTCTTCAGGGCGCTGATCTTGTGTTGGATGGCCTTGGGCACGAACTTCTTGGGGTCGAGGTCGAGCCCCTTGGCCACGAGCGTGATGAGGCGCAGCGTATCGGCGGAGTCGTAGATGGAAAAGTTCGAGTTCAGGCCCACGGAGGCGGCCTCGCGGCGGAGGATCCGCACGCAGGAGGAGTGGAACGTGGAGATCCACATGCGCTTCGCGACGTCGCCCACCAGGCCCTCGATCCGTTCGCGCATCTCGGCTGCGGCCTTGTTCGTGAACGTGATCGCGAGGATCTGCCCGGGGTGGGAGCGGCCGGTGGCCAGCAAGTGGGCGATGCGGTGGCTGAGCACGCGGGTCTTGCCCGAGCCGGCGCCGGCGACGATCAGCAGCGGCGACCCGCCGTGTTTCACGGCTTCCTCCTGCTCCGGGTTCAGCCCGAGCAGGAGTTCCCGGGCCCGGTGCTCGTCCACGCCGGCGCGGGAGGGGACGTGTTCCGTGGCCGGGTCGGCCGCGTCGGACGCCGTTGCCATCGCTGCGTCCCGGGCGCGCTTCTTCTCGGCGGGCGTGGGCGGGGAGACGTAGGGATCGAAGAGCATGTCCATGGTGCATCAAGTCTAGGGCGTGCCCCCGACACGCACGGGGCACCCTCCCGGGTACGGGAATGCCCCCGCCGGAGGACCGGCGGGGGCAGTGGTGCAGGGGTGCGGTACTACTTCTCGGCCTCCAGTTCGTCCGCTTCGATGCCGAGGATCGACAGCTTGCCGCTCTTGCGGTCGGCGAGGTATGCACGCATCTCCCGCTTGATGACGGGGAGCAGGAAGTACACGCCGAGCAGGTTGACGAAACCGCAGACGAACAGCGCCGCGTCCGCGAAGCCGATGACCTGGCTGAAGGTCAGCACGGTCCCGGCGACGGTGAAGAACAGGAAGATGACCTTGTAGATGACTTCCGTGGTCTTGCCGCGGCCGAACAGGTACTGCCATGACTTGAGCCCGTAGTAGGACCACGTGATGAGCGTGGAGTAGGCGAAGAGCGACACCGCGATGGCGAGGACCACGGGGAACCAGGGGAAGACCGTGGCGAAGGCGTCCGAGGTGAGGATGACGCCGTCGGGTGTTCCTTCGCCTGCCTGGACCTGGTCGATGCCGGCCTGCAGGCTGGGCGCGCCCGCGATGATGATGGCGAGCGCCGTCATGGTGCAGATGAGGACCGTGTCGACGAGCGGCTCGTACAGGGCGACGAAACCCTCGCTGACCGGTCGGCGGGTCTTCACCGCGGAGTGCGCGATCGCTGCCGACCCGAGTCCCGCCTCGTTGGAGAACGCTGCACGGGTGAACCCGACGATCATGACGCCGAGGATACCGCCGGCGATGCCCTGGGGATTGAACGCCCCGGCGAAGATCGACGCGATGGCAGCCGGAACCTGTCCGAGGTTCACGAGGATGACGAGGAGGCAGGAGACCACGTACACGATGCCCATGGCCGGCACGAGCCGGCTGGTGGTGGCGCCGATGGACTTGATGCCGCCGAGGATCACGACCGCTACCAGTCCTGCGAGCACGAGCCCGAAGATCAGTGCAGCGCCGGGGCTGCCGAGGAGTCCGTCGGCGCCGCCCGTGACGTTCTGGACCTGGGCGAAGGTCTGGTTCGCCTGGAACATGTTGCCGCCGGCCACACCGAAGATCAGGATGGCGACCGCGAAGATACCGGTCAGGATCTTCGCCGGGATACTTCCGAACTTGCTGAACGCGATGGGCAGATACCGGAACGGTCCACCGCTGACGCTTCCGTCCTCGTGGACCTCGCGGTACTTGACGCCGAGGGTGCACTCGGCGAATTTCGTCGCCATGCCCAGCAGGCCGGCGAGGACCATCCAGAAGGTCGCACCGGGGCCGCCGAGCGCCATGGCCGCTCCGACGCCGGCGATGTTACCGAGCCCGACCGTCCCCGACAACGCGGACGTGAGGGCCTGGAAGTGCGGCACCTCCCCGGGGTCTTCCTTCGACGAGTATCGGCCGCGGACCACTTCGTACCCGACCTTCAGCCCCCGAACTGGATGAAGCCGAAGTAGACCGTGAAAATCACGCCCGCCGCGATGAGCCACAGGACGACGAACGGGAAACTCACGTCACCGATGGTGATGGGGAAGAACACGATCGTCGAGAAGGTCTCGGTGATGGGTTCGAACACCGCATTGATGGCGGCGTCGATCTCCGCGAGCCAGCCCACCTCCTCGGTCACAGTGGTCATGGGCAGTGCTGTTGAAATGGACATCTCTATAGAAAACCGCTCTTCGCGCGTGAGCGCAATCACAAGCCCCGTCGGGGAGGAATAAGTCAGGGTGGCAGGACGGCCTCCAGCGTGGTCGTGAGATGCCCGTGGACGCCGATCGTCACCCATACTTTTCTCATGGCACGCACCCGGGCTCAGATCGCACGCAAGCATTCCACCGGCACCGGCCCCGGGCCCGAAGCGCTCCAAACGGACCGCCGGCACTCCAACGGCAGCCTGGTCGTCATCGCCGCCGCCGTGGCCTCCCTCTTCCTCTTCTGGTACTTCCACCTGCTCACGCTCGGGCAGATGACCCAGCTCTCGGGAGGGCTCGCCATGCCCGACATGATGATCGGCGGCTACGACGCCGGCTACGCGGATCAACTCCGCGGTGCCATGGACGACGACGCGCGCGGCCAGCTGAGCTATCTCCACCGCACGGCCGGCACCCTGTTCCCGCTGATCTTCGCGTTCGCCTGGCTCCTGCTGATCCAGCTCAACGCCGGGCCCCGCTGGCTGCGCTGGCTCCTGTGGTCCCCCGTGATCCTGTTCGTCGTCGTCGACCTGTGGGAGAACATCGCGATCGACGCGATGCTCGCCGGCACCGGGGACGTGGGGCCGGCCTCGACGTTGACGGTCCTGCGCTGGGTACTGCTCGCGCTGAGCCTCGTAGCCGGTGCCGTCTCCGTGTTCCTGCCGCGGACACTCCGTACGGCGGGCGCCGGACCCGGAACGAAGAGCAGGTAAGCTGGGACCGCCGGATCGGCTCCACCAGCCGATCCGCGCCTCTGTAGCTCAGTAGGATAGAGCGTCCCTCTCCTAAAGGGAAGGTCGTCGGTTCGATTCCGGCCAGGGGCACCATCGCGGGCCACACGGGGAGCGGACAGCGCTCGGGACGGGGAAGGTGGCGGTCATGGCTGCGACCCCGACGATCACCGTCACGGCCCTGTGCCTGCTCGACGACGCCGGACGCTTGCTGCTCGTCCGCAAGCGCGGCACCGCCATGTTCATGCAGCCCGGCGGCAAGCCGGAACCCGGCGAGACGCCGGCGGAGACCGGCGCACGCGAACTGTCCGAAGAGCTGGGCCTGACCGTCCACCCCGAAGACCTCCGCCTGCTCGGCACCTGGGAAGGGCCGGCCGCGAACGAGGCGGACACCCGGCTCGTGGCCACGGTCTTCCGCTGCCCCCTCACCGCCCGGCCGTCCCCCGCCGCGGAGATCGAGGAGCTCACCTGGCTCGATCTCCGGGACGCAGCCGGACGCTCGGACCTCGCTCCCCTGCTGACCGACTACGTCGTCCCCCGGCTGCTCCGGGACCCCGAGCGGTCGGGGAACCGGGCCGTGCCCTGAGGAAAGTCCCGCCCCCTGAGCGGGTGGATCCGTCGGTGCCGGGGTGAGCACCCCGCATGGCTCAGGTCCGCTCTGCGCTCGTCACGGTCGTCCTGATGAGAGACCGGTCAGGGCTTCGGGGTCCTCGTCCACGGCGACGTTCTTCTGCACGGCGAACTGCGTCCGGTGAAGTTCCTCGTACCGTCCGCCGATCGCCAGCAGCTCGTCGTGCGTCCCCCGTTCCACGATTGCCCCGTCCTCGACCACGAGGATCAGGTCGGCGCTGCGGATCGTCGAGAGCCGGTGGGCGATGACCATGGCGGTCCGCCCCTCGAGCGCCTCGCTCAGGGCCGCCTGCACGGCGGCCTCCGACGTCGAATCCAGGGCCGCCGTGGCCTCGTCGAGGATTACGACGCGGGGCTGGGCGAGCAGGAGTCGCGCGATGGTCATGCGCTGGCGCTCGCCCCCGGACAGCCGGTACCCGCGCTCGCCCACCATGGTGTCGAGCTGGTCGGGTAGGGAACGGACCAACGGCTCCAGGCGGGCCCGCCGGACGGCGTCCCACACCTCGTCCTCCGTGGCGTCCGGGCGCGCGAGGCGGAGGTTCGCGAGGATGGTCTCGTGGAACAGGTGTCCGTCCTGCGTCACCATGCCGAGGGTGTGGCGCATCGAGGCGAACGTGACGTCCCGGACGTCGGCACCGGCCAGGCGCACCGCGCCGCTGTCGACGTCGTACAGCCGCGCCAGGAGCTGCGCGATGGTCGACTTCCCGGCGCCCGAGGTGCCGACGAGTGCCACGGTCTGGCCGGGATCGATGCGGAAGGACACCCCGTGCAGCACCTCCTCGCCGCCCCGGGTGTCCAGCGTCGAGACCTCCTCGAGGGAGGCGAGGGAGACCTTGTCGGCGGAAGGGTAGGCGAAGCGGACGTCGTCGAACTCGACGGACACCGGGCCGGCGGGGACGACGGCCGCGTCAGGCTTCTCCCGGATCAGCGGTTCGAGGTCCAGGACCTCGAAGACGCGCTCGAAGCTGACGATGGCGCTCATGATCTCGACGCGCGCGTTCGCGAGGCTGGTCAGCGGCGCGTACAGGCGGGTGAGGAGCAGGGCGAGCGTGACGACCTCGCCGGTGTCGAGCCGGCCCGCGAGCGCGAGGGTTCCGCCGAGTCCGTAGACGAGGGCGAGCGCCAGCGCGGAGACGAGCATGAGGGCGGTGAAGAAGACGAACTGCAGCATTGCGGTGCGCACCCCGATGTCCCGCACGCGCGCGGCGCGGACGCGGAACTCCTCGGCCTCCTCGTCGGGCCGACCGAAGAGCTTGACCAGCGTGGCGCCGGGCGCCGAGAAGCGCTCGGTCATCTGGGTGCTCATGGCCGAGTTGTGGTCGGCGGCCTCCCGGCGGAGCGCGGCGAGGCGGCTGCCCATGCGGCGGGCGGGCACCAGGAAGATGGGCAGCATGAGGACGGCGAGGACGGTCACGAGCCAGGAGGTGCTCAGCATGACGGCGAGGGTGAGGACCAGGGCCACCAGGTTCGTGACCACGCCCGATAGCGTGCCGCTGAAGGCCTGCTGCGCGCCGATCACGTCATTGTTGAGGCGGCTGACCAATGCTCCGGTCCGTGTCCGGGTGAAGAAGGCGATGGGCATCTTCTGCACGTGGTTGAACACGGCGGTGCGGAGATCCAGGATGACGCCCTCGCCGATGCGCGACGAGTACCAGCGGGTGAGCAGGGACACCCCGGCGTCCACGATCGCGACCAGGGCGATGATGGAGGCGAGCCAGACGATCGTCCGGACCTCGCCGTCGGCGACGATGACATCGACCACCTGCCCGGCCAGGACCGGCGTCGCGACCGCCAGGAACGCCCCGGCCACGGACAGCAGGATGAAGAGCACCAGTTTCGTCCGGTAGGGCACCGCGAAGGTCAGGATCCGGCGGACCGACTCCCGGGAGAAGCCGTGCTTGTTGTCCTTCGCCGTCGAGATCTTGTACAGCGAGCTCCACGCCGCGCCTTCCATGCTCATGGCCGTTCCTTCCGTGGATGCCGGTTCCGGCTCGGGTTCGTGGGCGTTCCTGCCCCGCCCGTCATGCTTCGGAACAATAAGTGGAGGTCCCGGTGTTCACCCCGGTAGTGTTCCGATTCCGGCCGCAAGCGGGCGAAGCGTATGCACCTAGGTTCAAGCTGTTCACGAGCCCTTCTATTTCCGGCGCCCGCCCGCGCATCCCCCACCCCAAGGAAGCATCCCATGAATCACCGCCTGTCCGTCCTCGGTGCCGCCGCAGCCCTTACGCTCGCGCTTGCCGGCTGCTCGTCATCAGCACCCGCCGGCGACGGTGCTTCCTCCGGTCCGGCGGAGCCGACCTCCCTCCAGGAGATCCAGGACGCAGGCGTCCTGACCGTCGGCACCGAAGGCACCTACAAGCCCTTCAGCTACCACGAGGACGGCAGCGGCGACCTCACCGGCTACGACGTCGAGGTCATCACCGCGGTCGCGGAGAAGATGGGCGTCGAGGCCGAGTTCGAGGAGACGCAGTGGGATGCGATCTTCGCCGGCCTCGAGGCCGGCAGGTTCGACGTCATCGCCAACCAGGTGTCCATCACGGACGATCGCAAGGAGACCTACGACTTCTCCACGCCCTACACGGTCAGCTCCGGCGTCATCGTCACCACCGCGGACAACGGCGACATCACGTCCTTCGAGGACCTGGCCGGCAAGACCACGGCGCAGTCGCTGACCAGCAACTGGAACGAGCTCGCCAAGGAGAGCGGCGCGAACGTCGAGGCGGTGGAAGGCTGGGCCCAGGCCGTCACGCTCCTCGAGCAGGGCCGCGTGGACGCGACGATCAATGACGAGCTGACGTACCTCGACTACCAGAACACCAACAACAACGAGGGCATCAAGGTCGCCGCCACCACGGATGAGACCTCGCAGAGCGCCGTCGCCGTGCGCAAGGGCAGCACCGAGCTGGTGGACGCCATCGATGCGGCGCTCGAGGAGCTGCGCGCCGACGGGACCCTGGCCGAGATCTCCGGGAAGTACTTCGGCTCCGACGTCAGCCAGTGACCCCGGCACCACGGCCGGATAGGCGGTCCGCACCGACCCGGAGCACGTCCTGATGGACTGGGAGCTGCTGCGCACCTCGTTCTGGCCCATGCTCTCGGGTGGTCTGACGGGCACAATCCCGCTCTCGCTCGCGTCCTTCGCGATCGGACTCGTGCTCGCGCTCGTGGTCGCACTCATGCGGATCAGCGGGAATCCCGTCCTGTCCGGGATCGCGCGCTTCTACGTGTCGGTCATCCGGGGCACGCCCCTGCTGGTGCAGCTGTTCGTCATCTTCTACGGCCTGCCCTCGATCGGGTTGACCATCGATCCGTGGCCCAGCGCCATCATCGCGTTCTCGCTGAACGTGGCAGGCTACGCCGCAGAGATCCTCCGCGCCGCCATCCTGTCCGTGCCCAAGGGCCAGTGGGAGGCGGGCCACACCATCGGCATGTCCCGCACGCTGACCCTGCGCCGTGTCATCCTGCCGCAGGCGGCGCGCGTCTCCGTGCCGCCGCTGTCCAACACGTTCATCAGCCTCGTCAAGGACACCTCCCTGGCATCACTGATCCTCGTGACGGAACTGTTCCGCGAAGCACAGCAGATCGCCGCCTACTCGCAGCAGTTCATGCTGCTCTATCTCGAGGCCGCGGCGATCTACTGGGTGTTCTGCCTCGTCCTGTCCGGCGGCCAGTCCGCACTCGAGAAGCGATTGGACCGCTATGTCGCCCGCTGATCCCCTGCATCGGCCTGCCACCGAGGGCCCCCTGTTGCAGGTCACGGACCTGGAGAAGTCCTTCGGGACCAACCGGGTGCTCTCCTCGATCGACCTGCGCGTCGACAGTGGGCAGGTCGTGGCCCTCGTGGGCCCCTCCGGATCCGGCAAGACCACCGTGCTGCGCTGCCTGAACGGGCTGGAGACGCCCGACGGCGGCAGGGTCGCCTTCCGCGGCGGCCCCTCGGTCGACTTCGGCGCCAAGGTCCCGGCGAAGGCGGCCCTGTCGCTGCGCGACCGGAGCGCGATGGTCTTCCAGAACTACAACCTGTTCCCGCACATGACCGTGCTGGAGAACATCATCGAGGGTCCCGTGCAGGTACAGAAACGGCCCCGGAGGGAAGCCGTCGCGGATGCCGAACGGCTGCTCGCCCGCGTGGGACTCGCGGAGAAGCGGGACGACTACCCGTTCAACCTGTCCGGCGGGCAGCAGCAGCGCGTCGGGATCGTCCGGGCCCTGGCCCTGCAACCGGACCTGCTCCTGTTCGACGAGCCCACGTCCGCCCTGGATCCCGAACTGGTCGGCGAGGTACTCGCCGTCATCAAGGAACTCGCCGAGGAGAAGTGGACCATGGTGATCGTGACCCACGAACTGGCCTTCGCCCGTGAGGTCGCGGACGAGGTCGTGTTCATGGACGGCGGGGTCGTCGTCGAGCACGGCCATCCCGATCAGGTGCTACGCAACCCCCGCGAGGAGCGGACGCGCCGGTTCGTGCAGCGCCTGCTTCACCCCTTCTAGGTCGGTGTTCGGCGGTATCCTGCTCAGCGCGATGCCGCCGGCACCGGAGATGCCGGGGTGTCGCGCCCCGGCATGCGGCGTCGACGGCTGACGCGGGCACGACGCCGCACCCGTGGTCAGGCCGCGATACGGTCCGGGTGGGAGTAGCAGTTCAGCGTCGTGCCGCGGCTGAAGCCCACGAGCGTGAGCCCGGCGTCGTCCGCGAGGTCGGCCGCGAGCGACGACGGCGCGCTCACCGCTGCGAGGACCGGGATGCCGGCGAGCTGCGCCTTCTGCACGAGCTCGAAGGAGGCCCGCCCGGAGACCTGCAGAATGGTTCCGCGCAGCGGCAGCATGCCCTCGCGCAGGGCCCAGCCCACCACCTTGTCGACGGCGTTGTGCCGTCCCACGTCCTCCCGGAGGCACAGGAGCTCCCCCTCTGCGGTGAAGAGCCCGGCGGCGTGTACGCCGCCGGTGCGGTCGAACAGCTTCTGGCTCTCGCGCAGGCGGTCCGGCAGGGAGGCGAGGATCCCGAGGTCCACCGGGGATGCGTCGGTGTGCAGGTCGAACCGGGAGGACTTCCTGACGGCGTCGATCGACGCGGTGCCGCAGATCCCGCACGAGCTCGAGGTGTAGACGTGGCGCTCCATGGCGGTATCCGGCAGTTCGACGCCGGGGCGCAGCTGTGCCTCGACCACGTTGAAGGTCTGCTGCCCGTTGTCGTCCACGCCCGCGCAGTACCGCAGGCTCGGCAGCTGGCCCGGCTCCCAGACCACGCCCTCGGAGACGAGGAAACCCGCCACGAGGTCGAAGTCGTCGCCGGGCGTACGCATCGTCACGGTGAAGGCCCTCCCGTCGAGGCGGATCTCCAGTGGCTCCTCGCCCGCGAGCACGTCCTCGCGACGTCCCGTCTGCGCGCCTACCCGGAACTTGGTGATGCGGCGGCGCTGCGTGACCCGGTTCATCGGGTTCTCCTTACCTCGGCCCCGGGAAGAGGCTGGTCGGCCCGGGCTGTGACTGGTGTGTCGGCTTCGACACGGGAACGTGGACGCCGTCCGGCTATGTCCGTGGGCCTGCGGGCGCCCAGGGCAGTGACAGGGCCGGCACCGGGTCGCCGGCCCGGCAGCCTTCGGGCGGGACCACCATGACGCCGTCGGCCGAGGCGAGCCCGCGGAGCATCCCGGAGCGCTGGTGGGTGCTCGGCACGGCCTGTCCGGACTCCATCCGGTAAGGCACAAGACGGCTCCTTCCCGGCAGGGGATCGAAGGCGTCGGCCGTCGCCACCGGTGAGGGCTCGTCCAGGGACGATCCGCGAAGCCCCGCGAGCAGGGGGCCTGCAACCGTGATCATCGCCATCATCGCGGCCAGCGGGTTGCCGGGGAGCCCCACGAGGAAGCGCCCGTCGGGCAGCCTGGCGAGCAGCGTCGGGTGTCCGGGCCGCATGGCGATCCCGTCGATGAGCATTTCTGCGCCGACCTCCATGAGTGCCCGGCGGATGTGGTCGGCCATCGAGTTGCCGGTCCCGCCCGTCGTGATGAGTATGTCGCCGGACGCCCGGGCGAGGGAGAACTCGTCGGTGGGCTCGGCGCTGATGGCCGCGACGACGTCGTCGAGGTCGTCCTTCGCGCGGCCTGCGACGTCGACGTGGCCGCCCAGCATCGCGACGAACCCGGGCAGCTGGGGGCCGAAGGTGTCACGCACCTGGCCCGCATGCGGCAGGCCGTGCTCGATCACCTCGTCGCCGGTCATCAGCAACGACACGCGCGGGGCCCGCAGGACGGCGAGGGTGTCGTGGCCGCAGACGGCGGCGAGGGCTATCTGGGCCGGGTTGAGGACGACGCCGACGGGGATCGCCAGGGACCCCTCGTCCGCTTCCTCACCGGCGGGCCTGATGTGCTCGCCGGGTGACGGCTCGTCGGGTCGCGCGGACCCGTTGCGGTCGAGCATGGCTCCGCGAACGGCGCCGTGTTCGGTCCGGAGGATGCCGACGGTGTCCTGCGGGACCACGCCCCCGGTGAGGATGAAGGTCGCCTCGCCCGGCGCGAGCGAGATCTCGCCCGAATCGCTGTGCGGGGACGGCCTGCCGCGCGGGTGGTCCTCCGGTTCGGGGCGGGTCACGAGCGTCCAGGGCGGTTCGCCGTTGACCGCCCAGCCGTCCATCGCGGACGACGCGTAGTGCGGGATGGACTGCAGCGCGTGCACCGGCTCCGCGAGGGTCTGCCCGAGTGCGTCAGCGAGCGGGACGGTCTGGAACGGCAGGGGACGTCCGGCGCCGTAGGCCATGGTGCGGGCCGTCGCCCAGTCGACATTGGTTGCTGCGCCGCCCTCGATCATGCGGCGCCGCCTTCCGCCGCGGCCTCCGCGCACAGGGCATCCGCGACGGCCAGCGCCGAGCGCATGGCCACGTCCTCGTCGGCCTGCCCGCTGCCGACGGCCAGACCGGCGGCATAGCCCACCACGAACGTCGTCAGGGGTGCGGCGGGGCGCACCACACCGTGGGCCGCCTTGCCCGCCAGGCCGAGCACGGCGTCGATGTCCACGTCCGTGCCGTCGATCTCGAAGGCGGCGAGCAGCCGTCCGGTCCATTCGTGCAGCAGCTTCTGGCGATCGTCCATGAGCCCTCCGGGAGGTGCTAGGGGACGTCGACTCCCAGGACCCTCGCATCAGCCCAGGTGTCGACGTCGTGCGTTGTGCCCGGTGCTACCGGGACAGGTCTGGTTTCCACACTAGCAAGGAGGCTGCGCATCGACAGGTTGTCGGCGGTCCCGGAGGCGAGGATGACATCCACCGCGGCCGCCAGGTCAGCGGTGCGGTAGAGCGCCGCGAGCGGCTGGGCCCGGCCGCCGTCCACGGCCACGAGCGACGCGTCGCCGTCGTCGGCGGCCTCGGCGAGCAGCACGTCGACCAGTTCGGCGACGCGCGGCATGTCACAGGCGACGACGGCGCACCAGGGCGCACAGAGGCCCGTCCCGGCGCGGAGGCCGGCGACGAGAGCGGCTGCGGGGCCGGCGAAGGCCGGCTCCTCGCGCACGAACGACGGCGAGCCCGGCAGCGCGCGCCACCCGTCGGCCTCGGGGCCTACGACCACCAGCTGCCCGGCGTCGGCGAGGGCCGCGCACGTCCGCTCGAGCAGGGTCACGCCGTCGACGACCAGCCCGGCCTTCGGGACGCCGCCGAGCCGGGATGACCGCCCTCCGGCGAGGATCACGGCGTCGAACGACGGGCGGTCCGCCCTCATGCGGCGGTCTCCGCGAGGAACTCGCTCCACTGCGGAGCGGGCCTCTCCAGTTCGCGGATCTGCCACTGGGGGCCGCGGGGCGGACGCGGAACCACCCTCAGGGACCAGCCGAGGCTCGCGAGCGTCTTGTTGCCCTTGGCGTTGTTGCATCGGAGGCAGCAGGCCACGAGGTTCTCCCAGGTGTCGCCGCCGCCGCGCGACCTCGGCATCACGTGGTCGATGGTGGATGCCGCCTTTCCGCAGTAGGCGCACAGGTGGTTGTCACGGCGCAGCACGCCCCGCCGCGTCGCAGCGACGTCCTGGCGATAGGGGACCTTCACGTATCTGTTGAGCAGGATCACCGACGGCCTCCCGAAGACGTCGGCAGGACCGACCACCGGGTCGTCGTCCTCCGCCACGACGCTCGCCTTCCCGGTGAGCACAAGGACCAGCGCCCGGCGGAAGGTGACGACCGCCAGCGGTTCATAGCCTGCGTTCAGAACGAGAGTGCGCATTCGACGTGCCCCATTGCTGACCTGTTCCCCGCAACCGGTTGCCATCCCGGGGATCGGGAGAAGAGCTTCGGATTGACACTGCAAGGGTAAACCGCACCCGGCCGTCCGCGTAACGCCGGGCCGACGGGCTGCTCCTTCTGCCACCCGCGGCGGTCGACGCACAGGAGGACCGGCACAACGTGCCGGTCCTCCTGTGCGGGATCGTTCGGGGTCAGCCGCCCACGCGGATGTACACGCCGCCGGAGCCGAGCTCCGCCGGGGCGATGACCGTGGTGTTGCCGTTGAATCCGCCGTGGACGGCCTGGCCGCCGCCGATGTAGACCGCGATGTGGGCCGCGCCCATGCCGCCGTCCGCATAGTAGATCAGGTCGCCGGGGATGGCTTCGCCGGCACTCACGGTGCGGCCGAGGGACAGGTAGCCGGCCGGCCAGCCGTGGAAGTTGATCCCGGCTGCGGCGAGGGAGTTGCTCGCCAGGCGGGTGCAGTCCTGCACGACGCCGAGCTGGCCCCTGGCCGCGGCGGCGATCGTCGCCGCAACGCCGGAGGACGGTGCGGGAGCGGGCGTCGACGCCGGTACGGCGGTTGCCGTGCGGGTCTTCGCGACGGGCGCCGGCGCGATGGGCGCGGCGGGCGCCGCGATCGGAGCTGCCACCGCCGGAGCGGCGACGGCGGCGGGAGCGGCGGGAGCGGCGACGACCGGGGGTGCTGCGACGGCGGGCGCCGGGACCTCGACCGCGGGTGCTGCGACGGCGGGCGCCGGGACCTCGGCCACGGGTGCTGCGACGACGGGCGCTGCGGGAACCGGGGCTTCGACGACGGGTGCCTTCTCGACCGGAGCTGCCACGACGGGAGCCTTCTGCACCGGAGCCTTCGGGGCGACGACCGGCTTGGCCTTCACCCTGACCGGGGTCCTGGCGAAGGACACCTCGGTCGTGTTCGAGGCGACGACGGCGGTCCGCGCGGAGGGCAATGAGACGTTGGAGACCCTGACATCCCGCTGCGGCTTGACGTCAGCGGCGTTGGCAGCGACCCCACTGGTCAGGACCAGGCCCGATACGGCGACGATGACGGCGGCCTGCCGGCCGACGGATCCGGCGTTGGAGGCGACGGCGGCGGACAGACCGGACAGCGGACTGATGTTTCGGGGCGCGCGGTGGCGGCCCGGTGAAGAGCATGTGGACACGTTGGATTGCCTCTCCCAACGCCTGCGAGGTGAGCTGTCGGATTCGGATGGGAGTCACCCGGCCGCTGCGGAAACAGCGACTTAACCCCGAGGATCTCTTGTCAGAGACCCAGAATTGGTTCCCCCGCCTCTGCCATGCGATGGTGCGGACGGACCCCCGGCGATGGCAGAGCTAGGCGATTCGCAGGAGAGTGCCCGATTCGTAGCGAGTCCGGCACGAGTTGAAAGCTACAGCACGACGCGAGGTATGTCACATTCCGATCACGAAATGGTGTGTTTCTGGTGACGACCCGTGTGTTCCGGTCAGTCCTCGAGTGACACGAAGACGTGTGCGGCGACCTCGGGCGGCAGTTCGAGGGCCCCCTCGACGCCGGGGACGCGCACCGAGACGTAGCCCCCCACCGATTCGAGGCTGAGTCGTGCACCCGGGCGCAGTCCGCCCTCGTCGAGCTGGGTGAGGAGTTCGGGATCCACCTGGATGGGCTCTGCGAGGCGGGCGAGCGTGACCAGGCTGCCGGGGGTATAGGTGGCCATCGCGGACAGCAGCGTGACGACGCCGTCAGTGAACTGCTCCGCCTCCACGCCACCGATCGCAGCCAGGCCCGGAATCGGGTTACCGTACGGGGAGTCCGAGGGCTTGCCGAGGAGCTCGTACAGCCGGCGCTCCACCCGCTCGCTCATGACGTGCTCCCAGCGGCATGCCTCGTCGTGCACGTACGCCCAGTCGAGTCCGATCACGTCGCTCAGCAGTCGCTCAGCGAGACGATGCTTCCTCATGACGCCGGTGGCACGGCGTCGGCCGATCTCCGTAAGCTCCAGGTGCCGGTCTCCGGAGACGACCACGAGGCCGTCGCGTTCCATCCGGCCGATGGTCTGGGACACGGTGGGGCCGGAGTGGCGCAGCCGCTCGGCGATGCGCGCACGGAGCGCGACGATGTTCTCTTCCTCGAGCTCAAGGATGGTCCGCAGGTACATCTCGGTGGTGTCGATGAGGTCCGTCATGCGGTTCAGCTCCTTGGTGCGGTGCGGGTGCGCGGCTGGATGCCTCACGCCGGTGAGGGGTGCGGCCATCAGCCCGGCTCCGCCCCACGCCTCCCAAGGTTAACGCATGGCATCGTGGGCCCGGCAATTCCTGGATACGTCGGGACCGTCGGCCGGGGCATGCCTCCCGGACGGCGTTAACAAATGGAGGGCCGTCAGCCGCTGGGGCAGAATGAGGTCGATACCCCGCCGCCCCAGAGCTGGAGCCCCCATGAGCGAATCGCCCCGCATTCCCGCACACCTCCTCCCCTCGGACGGGCGCTTCGGTGCGGGTCCGTCGAAGGTCCGGAGCGGCCAGGTCGACGCCCTGGTCGCCGCCGGCGCCTCCCTTCTCGGGACCTCCCACCGGCAGGCCCCGGTCCGTGACCTCGTGGGCCGCGTCCGCGAGGGGCTCAGTAGCTTCTTCACCGCCCCCGACGGGTACGAGGTGGTTCTGGGCGTGGGCGGATCGACGGCGTTCTGGGATGTCGCGACCTTCGGGCTCGTCGAGCGGAAGGCCCAGCACCTCTCCTTCGGGGAGTTCGGCTCCAAGTTCGCGTCCGCCACGACCAAGGCACCGTTCCTCGACGCCTCCAGTGTTCTCACGAGCGAGCCGGGAACCCGACCGGACGCGACGGCGGAGGCGGGGGTCGACGTCTACGCCTGGCCGCAGAACGAGACCTCCACCGGCGTGGCAGCACCCGTCCAGCGGGTCGAGGGCGCCGACGACGGGGCGCTCGTCCTCGTCGATGCCACCTCGGCAGCGGGCGGGCTCGACGTCGACGTCTCCCAGGCGGACGTGTACTACTTCGCACCGCAGAAGAACTTCGCGTCCGACGGCGGACTGTGGCTCGGCCTGTTCTCCCCCGCAGCGCTCGAGCGTGCCGCACGCATCGCCGCGAGTGACCGGTGGGTCCCGGACTTCCTCAACCTGCAGACCGCCGTCGACAACTCGCGCCTCAACCAGACCTACAACACGCCGTCGCTGGCGACCCTCGTGACGCTGGACGCCCAGGTGCAGTGGCTCAACGCGCAGGGCGGCCTGCCCTTCGCCGCGGCGCGGACGGCGGACTCGGCGGGGCGGCTGTACCGCTGGGCGGATGCCTCCCCCGTGGCGAGCCCGTACGTGGCCCGGACCGAGGACCGCTCCAACGTGATCGTGACCGTGGACTTCGACGACTCCGTGGACGCCGCCCGCATCGCCGCCATCCTCCGCGCGAACGGGATCGTCGACGTCGAGCCGTACCGGAAGCTGGGGCGCAACCAGCTCCGGGTAGCCACGTTCGTGGCGATCGAGCCCGACGACGTCTCCGCCCTCATCGGGTGCATCGACCACGTGGTCGAGCACCTCCTGTAGGAGCACGCCGCAGCGGCCTGCGCGAACGGCGGGACCCAGCCCGGGCGCACCGGCCTATGGAGCGGGGTCGGGCGTGTCGGCCGCGTGGTCGATGCGCAGGCGCCGGGGCGCCGAGCGGTCGTAGCGCAGCCGCACGTCGTGATAGCGCCAGGCCCAGAAGATCCCCGCACCTGCGGCGACCAGACCCGAGGCCGCCGCGACCCCGAGGCTCCACCGCGGGCCGAACATGTCGGAGACCCAACCCACCACGGGCGCACCGAGCGGTGTCCCCCCGAGGAAGATCGCGAAGTACAGGGCCATCACGCGCCCGCGCATGGCCGGCTCCGTGGTGGTCTGCACGTAGGCGTTGGCGCTCGTCATGAGCGTGAGCGCGAACAATCCCACGGGCACGAGCGCCACTCCGAAGAGCACCAGCGTGGGGGCCAGCGCGGCCAGCGCGCACGAGATCCCGAACGCCGCAGCCGCTCCGAAGATGAACCGCAGGCGCGGCCTGTCGCGCCGTGCGGAGAGCAGGGCGCCCGCGACGGAGCCCACGGCCATCACCGAGGACAGCACCCCGAAGACCCCTGCGCCCTGACCGAACTCGGTGCGCGCCATGGCCGCGATGAACACGGCGAAGTTCAGTCCGAAGGTGCCGACGATGAAGATCGCGAGCAGAACCATCATCAGGTCCGGCCGGTGCCGCACGTAGCGGAATCCCGCCCTGATGCGCCCCTTGCCCGGCGCC
This sequence comes from Arthrobacter sp. TMS2-4, assembly GCF_054511075.1. Taxonomy (NCBI): domain Bacteria; kingdom Bacillati; phylum Actinomycetota; class Actinomycetes; order Micrococcales; family Micrococcaceae; genus Arthrobacter; species Arthrobacter sp. TMS2-4. The sequence goes on along the minus strand of NZ_JBTNDI010000008.1, from coordinate 20,363 downwards.
GGCCGGGGTTGCGCGTTCAGCTCGGAGCTGCGCATCACGAGCAGCACGTAGACCATGGCGCCGAACGTCAGGGCGTTGATCATGAACACCCAGCCGGGCCCCACGCCCGCGGTGAGCAGCCCCGCGATGGCGGGGCCCACGAGGCGTGCCCCGTTGAAGGAGGCACTGTTGAGCGCCACGGCGTTGGGGAGGTACTCGTCGCGTACGAGGTCCGACACGAACACCTGCCGGGCCGGGGCATCGAAGGCGGAGACGACGCCCAGCGCCAGGGCGAAGGCGTAGACGTGCCACAGGACAGCCACGTCGAGGAGGACCATCAGCCCGAGACCGACACCCAGCAGCGCCATGGCCACCTGCGTGGTGGCGAGGAGCTTCCGCCGGTCGACCGTGTCCGCGATGAGGCCCGCCCACGGGGCGATGACGAGCTGGGGCCCCAGTTGCAGGGCCATGACGATCCCGAGCGCCGACGCGTTCTGCTCGGTGAGGATGTCGTAGACCAGCCAGTCCTGCGCGGTCCGCTGCATCCACGTGCCGATGTTCGAGATCAGGGCACCGACGAACCAGAGCCTGTAGTTGTGGATGCCGAGGGATCGGAAGGTGCTCATGCGCCTCCCCGTCCGGTCCGGCACCCCAGGGGTATCACTCGGCGTGGGGCCGGTCCGCGGCGGAGGTCTCCGACTCGTCCTTCCCGGCCACCGGTGGCTCGTCGGCGTCGGCCGTGCCCGCACCGGCACCCGCGTCCGCCCTTCCGGCCCCGTCGGCCGCGCCGGATCCCCCAGGGGCCGCGGCGTCTCCGGCAGCAGCCGACGGCGAAGCCCCCTCCTGGGGCGCTGCATCCTCCTGCTGCGAGTCCTCGGGCCGCACGCGCTCCGACCACGGCAGCCACTCGGGCGCCAGCAGGGAAGCCTCGGAGGGGAGCAGCCCCACCTCGCACACCGTCACGTCCTTGCTCCGCGCCACGCGGGCCACGCTCGCGTACCACTGCCAGCCGCCGTACCCGGGCACGAAGGCCTCGAACCGGTGGGTGACCAGGCGCTCCCCGTCGATCGTGGCCGACACGTGGCGGCCCACCTGCGCTTCCGGGGCGACCTCCAGCACGCCCTGGCGCGCCCGCTCCACGGCGGCTTCGAGGACGGAGTCGGTCTTGGGGATGCGTCGGGCCACGCGCGGCTTGCGGGCGGCCTCGACGACGCCGGGTGCACCGGTCCCGACGCCGTCGGGTGTCGCATCGGTTGCGGTCGAGGGTGCACCGTCGACGGCGTCCAGATTGCTCGGGGTCATGATCGAAGCCTACGCGTCGAGGTCGTCGGCAACCGCGCGGAGGACGGCCGCGACCTTCGTCGCGTGCGTCTTCTCCGGATAGCGCCCCTTGCGGAGACCGTTGGAGACGCCGTCGAGCAGCTTGATGAGGTCCTCCGTGATGACGGCCATGTCGTCGGCGCTCTTCCGGCTGGCCTTGGCCACGGAGGGGGCCTGCTCGAGGATGCGCGCGGAGAGGGCCTGCGGGCCGCGACGACCATCGGCGACGCCAAACTCCAGCTTCGCCCCCACCTTGACCTCGGTCACGCCCGCGGGCAGGGCCGAGGCGTGCAGGAACACTTCCTTGCCGTCGTCCGTGGCCAGGAATCCGAATCCCTTGTCCGCGTCGAACCACTTCACTTTGCCGATGGGCACGTCGTCTACCTCTTCTTGGCCGTACCGGGCGGTGTCAGCGGCGGCCCTGGCCCGGTCCACGCAGGCCGCCTGGCACCCGGGCGCGCTGTTGCCGCCGGGAAGTCTGTGTGTCCTAGGGTATAGCGTCACCGGCTCCCACCCGCCGTTCTTGTAGTCTGGGACGGCTATGACCCCTGACGAACCGGCCTCGAACCCAGCCTCCGACCACCCCGACATCACAGCAGGGCCGGAGGGCGCTGACGGACGGCTCTCAGGTGGGTGGTTCCTGGTCGTGGTCCTCGCGGTCGTCTTCGCCGGGGTCGGACTGGTGTCCCTGGGGGCCATCCTCGCGACGGCCTTCGTGCAGGGCACGGTGTGGCCCGGTTTCGTGCTCGTCAGCTACTTCTGCCTGCCGATCGCCTTCCTCCTCATGGTCTCGCTGCTCATCCGGTCCGCCCTCTTCCGCCGGAAGTCCTGAGACGACGCCCGGCGGACGCTGCACACCGGGCGGGCACGGGTCCCGGACCGGTGTCGGCGCCGCCGGGTAATCTTGGAGTGATGTCCGCGATCCGAGCACTGGCCGACCAGCTGGCCCTCCGGAGCGATGACGACGTACGCCGCCTCCTCACCGTCCGGCCCGACCTCATCCTTCCCCCGGTGCCGGACTTCGCCGCGCTCGCCGCCCGGGCATCCTCGCGTATGAGCCTGCAGCGGGCCCTGGACAACGTCACGCGGCCCCAGCTCCAGGTCCTCGAAGCCCTCGTGGTCCTCACCGAGGACGACGACGCCGCGGTGCCGCTGTCCCGCCTCGCCGCCGCATTGTCGCAGGAGAGCACCGACGCCGTCGAGACGATCCTCGCCGATCTCACCCGGCGCGCCCTCCTGGTCGGGTCCGCGGCGGAGGGCTTTCGTCCCGTCGGGGCGATGGCCGACGCCGTGGCGCCCTATCCGGCGGGTCTCGGCCGCTCCTTCCGGACCCTTGCCCGGTCCGTCCCGCGGTTCGGTCCGGCGCTCGTCCGCGCCGCCGCGGTCCTCGACCCCGGCTCCGGGAGCCAGGCGCAGACGTCGGCCGCCGCGGCGCGGGTGCTCGAGGCCGTCACCGCGGACCCGGACGCGTGGGACCGCGTCATGGCCGACGCCCCCGAGGAAGCCGCGACCCTGCTCGCGCGCCTCCGTGACACCCCGGTCGGATCGACCGCGACCGGGGGCGACGGCGGTGCCCAGCCCGCGGTGCAGTGGCTCCTGGACCGCTGCCTGCTGGCACCGCTGGACGCCCTCCACGTCGAACTCCCCCGCGGCGTCGGCAGGGCCGTCCGCGGCCACGCCGTCTTCGCCTCCCTCGACCTGGAGCCGCCGACCGCCGTGGCGCGCACCACGCGCGCACCAATGCGCGACAACGCGGCCTTCGGCGCGATCGCGGAGACCCTGCGCCGCATGGGGTCCCTGCTCGACGTCGTCGCCGGTTCCCCCGTCTCCACCCTCCGCTCCGGCGGGGTGGGCGTACGCGAGCTGCGGCGCATCCGCGAGGCCGTCCAGTGCGGCGACGGCGAGGCCGCCTGGCTGCTCGAACTCGCGGCCGCCGTCGGGCTCCTCGTCCTCGACCCGGACGACTCCCGATGGAAGACAACCCGACCTGGCACCTGGGAGGCCCTGGACCGGGACGCCCAGTGGCAGCTGCTCGTCGAGGGGTGGCTCGCCGTCGACCGTGCCCCGGCGCTCGTCGGATCGAAGCTGCCGGATGGCACCTCCGTCAACGCCCTCGCCGCGGAGGCTTCCCGGCCCGATGCGCCGATGGTGCGCCAGCGGTTCCTCGCCGTCGCCCTCGAACTGTCGGACACCCCCGGGGACACTGCCGGGGCCGCCGACACTCCGACGGGCACCGGCGCGGCCGCCGTCCCGCTCCTGACCGAGGAGGCCGTCGTCGGGCACGCCACCTGGCACCAGCCGCGCCTGCACCGGCGCTTCGCCCGGCTGATCCCGGGAATGATGACGGAGGCCGCCGCCCTCGGCCTGATGGGCGGCGGGGCATTCGCCGAGGCCGGCCGGCTCGTCGCCCAGGGACGCCTCGAGGATGCAACCCGCGGTGTGCGGGACTCCCTGCCCGATGCCGTCTCGCACGTGGTGCTGCAGGCCGACCTCACCGCCGTCGCGCCCGGCTACCTGCAGCCCGAGGTGGCGCGGGGCCTCCTGCGCCTGTCGACGCCCGAAGGCCAGGGACCGGCCACGACGTACCGCTTCTCCGCCGATTCCATCCGTGCAGCCCTCGACGCCGGGGAGGACGCATCCTCCATCCTCGCGTTCCTCCGCACGCACTCCGCGACGGGGATCCCGCAGGCCCTGACGTATCTCGTCGAGGACACGGCATCCCGGTACGGCAGCCTCCGCGTCGGTCGTGCCGGCAGCTACCTGCGCACGGAGGATGACGCCGTCGCCGCCACCGTCCTGGCGGACCCGCGCGCCGCGGTGCTCGGCATCGTGCAGATCGCGCCGACCGTGCTGGTCTCCCCCGCCTCCGCCCAGGAACTGACCGGCCTCCTGCGGGACCTCGGCTTCACGCCGGCCTCGGACGCCGCGACCGCCGTCGGGCCCGTCCCCGGCGGGACGGCCGGGACTCCCCCTCCCGCCAGGGTGGCACCGGACCAGCTCCGCTCCCGGCTCAACCCGTGGTCGGTCGCCGAGGAGGAGATCACGGCGCAACTGGCCGCCCTCCGCGCTCCCCGCCCGGGCTCCGCCGATCCGGGGGGTGCCGCCGACAGCGAGACGCTCCTCGGACTGGAGACGCTGCGGGCGGCCATCCGGTCGCGCAGCCCGATCCGGCTCGGCACCGCCGACAGCGAGGGGAATCACGTGCGCGAGGTCCTTGTTCCCATCTCGGTGTCGGGAGGACGCCTGCGCGTGTTCGATCCCGAGAAAAAGGTGGAGAAAACCGTGTCCTTACACCGCGTCATGGACGTGGAGATCCTCGAAGGGAGCGCCGCCGATGGCTGACGGGCCGCTGATCGTCCAGAGCGACAAGACCATCCTGCTCGAGGTGGACCATGAGCAGGCCACCGAGGCGCGCCATGCGATCGCCGCGTTCGCCGAGCTCGAGCGCGCACCCGAGCACGTGCACAGCTACCGGCTCACGCCCCTCGGGCTCTGGAACGCGCGCGCCGCCGGCCTCGACGCCGAGCGTGTCCTCGACACCCTCCTGAAGTACTCACGGTTCCCCGTGCCGCACGCCCTCCTGATCGACATCGAGGACACGATGTCCCGCTACGGGCGCCTCCGGCTCGAGAAGGACCCGCAGCACGGGCTCGTGCTGCGCACCACGGACTACCCCGTCCTCGAGGAGGTCCTGCACGCGAAGAAGATCCAGCCCCTCCTCGGGCCCAGGATCGACGGCGAGACCGTCGTCGTGCACTCCTCCCAGCGCGGACAGCTCAAGCAGCTCCTGCTCAAGCTGGGCTGGCCGGCGGAGGACTTCGCGGGTTACGTGGACGGGACGCCGCACCCGATCGTGCTCGAGGAGGACGGCTGGACCCTGCGCCCGTACCAGCGGCTCGCGGTCGAGAACTTCTGGTCGGGCGGCTCCGGCGTCGTCGTCCTGCCGTGCGGCGCGGGCAAGACCCTCGTCGGTGCCGCCGCGATGGCCACGAGCCAGACCACCACGCTGATCCTCGTCACCAACACGGTGTCCGCGCGGCAGTGGAAGGACGAGCTGATCAAGCGGACGTCCCTGACGGAGGCGGAGATCGGCGAGTACTCCGGCGCCGTGAAGGAGGTCCGCCCCGTGACGATCGCGACGTACCAGGTCCTCACGACCCGGCGCGGCGGCCTGTACCCGCACCTCGAACTGCTCGACGCCAACGACTGGGGCCTGGTCGTGTACGACGAGGTGCACCTCCTCCCGGCGCCCATCTTCAAGATGACGGCGGACCTCCAGGCACGCCGCCGGCTCGGCCTCACCGCGACGCTCGTCCGCGAGGACGGCCGCGAGGGCGAGGTCTTCTCGCTCATCGGACCCAAGCGCTACGACGCCCCCTGGAAGGACATCGAGGCGCAGGGATACATCGCCCCCGCAGACTGCGTGGAGGTGCGCGTCGACCTGCCGCGGGACGAGCGGGTCGCATACGCGATGGCCGACGACGGCGACAAGTACCGCCTGTGCGCGACGTCGGACACCAAGTCCGGGGTCGTGGAGAAACTCGTTGCGGTGCACCAGGGCGAGCAACTGCTCGTCATCGGCCAGTACATCGACCAGCTCGACGACCTCGCGGAACGCCTGGACGCCCCCGTCATCAAGGGCGAGACCCCCGTGAAGGAGCGGCAACGGCTCTTCGACGCCTTCCGGACCGGCGAGATCGCGGTGCTCGTCGTGTCGAAGGTCGCGAACTTCTCGATCGACCTCCCGGAGGCGTCCGTCGCGATCCAGGTCTCCGGTTCGTTCGGGTCCCGCCAGGAGGAGGCCCAGCGCCTCGGCCGGTTGCTCCGCCCGAAGGCCGACGGCCGGGCGGCGCGGTTCTACACCGTCGTGGCGCGGGACACCCTCGACCAGGATTTCGCGGCGAAGCGCCAGCGTTTCCTCGCGGAGCAGGGCTACGCGTACCGCATCCTCGACGCGGCGGGCATCGGGGACAAGGAGCCCAGGGACTGATAAGCAGTCTTTCAGGGACGGTCCAGCCTATTCCCAGCCAGCATGAGGATACTGGGGGAGTGAAGAAAACAGGCCCTGAAGCGAAACTCCTGGTCGTCGACGACGAACCGAACATCCGCGAACTCCTGTCGACGTCGCTGCGCTTCGCCGGCTTCGACGTCGTCGCCGCCGCCAACGGCCGGGACGCCCTCGCCGCCGCCGAGACGCACAATCCCGACCTCGCCGTCCTCGACGTCATGCTCCCCGACATGGATGGCTTCACCGTCACGCGGCGGCTCCGCGCCGCCGGCCGCCACTTCCCCGTCGTCTTCCTGACCGCGCGGGACGACACCGACGACAAGGTCACGGGCCTCACGGTCGGCGGCGACGACTACGTCACGAAGCCGTTCAGCCTCGACGAGGTGGTCGCGCGCATTCGTGCCGTCCTGCGCCGCACCCACCCGCTCGAGGACGACGACGCCGTGATCCGGGTCGCCGACCTGGAACTCGACGACGACGCACACGAGGTCCGGCGCAACGGAGAGACGATCGACCTCTCCCCCACCGAGTTCAAGCTCCTGCGGTACCTCATGATGAACCCGAACCGCGTCCTGTCCAAGGCCCAGATCCTGGACCACGTCTGGGAGTACGACTTCAACGGCGACGCGTCGATCGTCGAGTCCTACATCTCCTACCTGCGGCGCAAGATCGACCGGAACCCCGACGCCGTCGCGCTGATCCAGACCAAGCGCGGCGTGGGCTATCTCCTGCGCACCCCCGACAAGCGGTAGCACCGGCGACTTGATCAAGCGTTGGAACGCGGCGTCCCTCCGCTCGCAGCTCGTGGCGATCATCATGCTCCTGATGATCGTCACGGTGGGCATCACCGGCCTCGCCACTGTCTCCCTCCTGCGTAACGGGCTGGTGGACCGCGTCGACCAGGACCTGTGGAACAACGCCAGGACCGTCGCGAACGACATCTACTCGACCGAGCCCCAGGCGGACGGTGCCGTGCTGCGGTACTACGCCGCCCTGCTCGACAGCGACGGCGACGTGGTCGTGGCCAACCAGTCCGACGACGCCGTCGACGTGCCCGATCTCGGGGGCATGACGCAGGAACGCATCATCGCCCTCGACGGCGCCGGTTTCGACGTGCCCAGCACCGACGCCGACAGCCAGGAGTGGCGCGTGCGGGTCTTCCGGTTCGCCAATACGGACGGGTACCTGGCGATCGCCTCCCGGCTCAACACGGTGAACGAATCCCTGCAGGAGGCGAAGGAGATCATCTTCACCTCCGGCCTCGTCACGACGGCGCTTGCCTCACTCATCGCCTTCGTGACGGTGAAACGTCAGCTCGCCCCGCTCGCCCGCGTGGAACGGACGGCAGCAGCGATCGCGACCGGCGATCTGTCCCGCCGCGTCGCCGTCGAACGGCCTGCCTCCGAGATCGGACGGCTCTCCCGCTCCCTCAACGCGATGCTCGCGCACATCGAGCGGGCCTTCGCCGCCCGGACCGCGTCGGAGACCAAGATGCGGCGGTTCGTCGCCGACGCGTCCCACGAACTGCGGACGCCACTCGTCACCATCCGCGGCTACTCGGAGCTGTACCGGCACGGCGCCCTGCAGAAGGACGAGGACGTCGCCGCGGCGATGGGCAGGATCGAGAGCGAGGCGATCCGCATGGGCCAGCTGGTCGAGGACCTGCTGACGCTCGCACGGATCGACGAGCAGCGCCGCCCCGACGTGAAGCCCGTGGACCTCACGGTGCTCGGCCACGATGCCGCCTTCGACGCGCGGGCCACTGCGCCCGATCGCACCATCTCCGTCATCGGGCTCGACGGCGGCAGCCCCGGCCCCGCCCCCACCCGGGGCGATGAGGCCCGGCTCCGGCAGGTCGTCGCGAACCTGATGACCAACGCGCTGCGGTACACGCCCGCCGGATCGCCGATCGAGATCGCGGTGGGTGTCGCGCCCGTGCTGCACGGTCACAGCGACTCGGTCCTCGAGGTGCGCGACCACGGTCCCGGGATCTCCGAGGACGACGCCGCGAAGGTCTTCGAGCGCTTCTACCGGGCAGACACCTCCCGTCACCGCGAGACCGGCGGCACGGGTCTCGGCCTCGCGATCGTCGCTGCTCTCGTGGCACAGCACGACGGCACCGTGAGGCTCGAGGAGACGCGGGGCGGCGGCGCGACCCTGTCGATCCGCCTTCCGCACGTCCCCCTGGAGGGGGAGACCGCCGACGAGGACGCACCGGTGCGGGACGACACGGCGGACGAGGCGTCGGTCGTGCCCCGGAATCCCGACTCCGACCACCAGGACCCCCCGAACCCCATCACTCCTCCCCAGGCTCCGCCGACGAAGCCCGTTGTCCACAAACGGGGGGACGCCCGCTGATCGTCCGGCTCCGTGCCCTAGCGTCGACGACGTCAGGGAAGCGCGAACACGGGAGCACGACATGGCATTCTTCAACGTAGACACCGACAGCCTGGCCGCCAAGAGCGGCCAGGTCCAGGGCACCATCGGGAGGCTGCAGGCGGAGGTGAACTCGATGCAGGCCGGATTGCGTGAACTCGAGGGCCTCTGGACCGGGCAGGCGGCCACCAATTTCCAGCAGCTCATCCTGCAGTGGCGGGCCACGCAGCAGCAGGTCGAGGAATCGCTGACCGGCATCAATCAGGCGCTGACCGTCGCCACGCAGCAGTACGCCGACGCCGAGCAGAGCAACGCCCGGATGTTCATGAGCTGAGCCGGGCGGAACCGAACCGGGCGGACCTGAGCGGGCGGAACCGAGCCGGGCATAGCTGAGCCGGGCGGAACCGAGCCGGGCGGACCTGAGCGGGCGGAACCGAGCCGGGCATAGCTGAGCCGGGCGGAACCGAGCCGGGCATAGCTGAGTCGGGCATAGCTGAGTCGGGCATAGCTGAGTCGGGCGGAACCGAACCGAGCGGAACCGAACGGGCGATACCGAGCCCGGTGGCGCCGGACCGGCACGGCGGCATCGGTGGTACGCGCAGCAGGCGCCTTCGCCCGGTGTACTGCAGAGTGTCCAGGCATGCAGAGGGCGGCACTCCCGTGTCCGGGAATGCCGCCCTGTGTGCGTGCTCTGCGCGGGTTCCGCGCAGGCGGTGGGGACTAGAAGCCGCCCATACCGCCCATGCCGCCCATGTCGTCGCCGCCGCCGGCAGGTGCTGCCTTCTCCGGCTTGTCGGCCACGACGGCCTCGGTGGTGAGGAACAGGCCAGCGATCGACGCCGCGTTCTGCAGGGCCGAGCGGGTGACCTTCACGGGGTCGTTGACTCCGGCGGCGAGGAGGTCCTCGTACTCGCCGGTGGCCGCGTTCAGGCCGTGGCCGGCGGGCAGGCCGCGGACCTTGTCGACGACGACGCCGGGCTCGAGGCCCGCGTTGAAGGCGATCTGCTTGAGCGGTGCGTCGATGGCGACGCGGACGATGTTCGCGCCCGTCGCCTCGTCGCCCGTGAGCTTGAGGTTCGCGAACGCCTTGGCGCCGGCCTGGATGAGGGCCACGCCACCACCGGCGACGATGCCTTCCTCGACGGCCGCCTTCGCGTTGCGGACGGCGTCCTCGATGCGGTGCTTGCGCTCCTTGAGCTCGACCTCCGTTGCGGCGCCGGCCTTGATGACTGCAACGCCGCCGGCCAGCTTGGCCAGGCGCTCCTGCAGCTTCTCGCGGTCGTAGTCGGAGTCGGAGTTGTCGATCTCGGCACGGATCTGGGCCACGCGCCCGGCGATGGCGTCGGCGTCGCCGGCACCCTCGACGATGGTGGTCTCGTCCTTGGTGACGACGACCTTGCGGGCCGTGCCGAGCAGGTCGAGGGTGGCGGTCTCGAGCTTGAGGCCGACCTCCTCTGCGATGACCTGACCACCGGTGAGGATGGCGATGTCGGCGAGCTGCGCCTTGCGACGGTCACCGAAGCCCGGAGCCTTGACGGCGACGGACTTGAAGGTGCCGCGGATCTTGTTGACGACGAGGGTAGCGAGGGCTTCGCCCTCGATGTCCTCGGCGATGATGAGCAGCGGCTTGCCCGACTGCATGACCTTCTCGAGGACGGCGACGAGATCCTTCACGTTGCTGATCTTCGAGTTCACGATGAGGATGTAGGGATCCTCGAGGACCGTCTCCTGGCGCTCAGCGTCAGTGACGAAGTAGCCCGAGATGTAGCCCTTGTCGAAGCGCATGCCCTCGGTGAGTTCGAGCTCCAGCCCGAAGGTGTTGGACTCCTCGACGGTGATGACGCCTTCCTTGCCCACCTTGTCGAGGGCTTCGGCGATCAGGGCGCCGATCTCGTTGTCGCCGGCCGAGATGGAGGCCGTGGCAGCGATCTGCTCCTTGGTCTCGATCTCCTTGGCGGAAGCGAGCAGCTCCTCGGTGACGGCCTGCACGGCCTTCTCGATGCCGCGCTTGAGGCTCAGGGGGTCGGCACCGGCCGCGACGTTGCGCAGGCCTTCCTTGACCAGGGCCTGGGCGAGCACGGTAGCGGTGGTGGTTCCGTCGCCTGCGACGTCGTCCGTCTTCTTGGCGACCTCCTTGACGAGCTCCGCGCCGATCTTCTCGAACGGATCGTCGAGTTCGATCTCCTTGGCGATGGACACGCCGTCGTTCGTGATGGTGGGGGCACCCCATTTCTTCTCGAGCACGACATTGCGGCCACGGGGGCCGAGGGTCACCTTGACGGCGTCAGCGAGGATGTTGAGGCCCCGCTCGAGGCCGCGGCGGGCCTCTTCATCAAAAGAAATGATCTTGGCCATAACGGCTTAGGTCCTTTCGGGACGGTTGCATTTCAGCATGTGAATGCTTGCCTGCGTGTGGTGCCCGCGACGGCCGGGCGACGCCGGAACGATCTCTTTCACGCTCCTGCCCCGCCCCCACCACAGAGGTTTGCCTGCTTCACGCGCCACGCACAGTCTTAGCAGTCTGCGCGCGCGAGTGCTAACTCAATAATTAGCACTCCCACCCTATGAGTGCAACCCGCCCGGGCCGCCCGGTGGTGCTCGATTCACCCGCTGCGTCTGCGGACAGCCCCGGGACCGGACCCGCATCACGGGCGTCCGACGGGCACCTGTGCGGACGGCCACCCGAGCGGAGGGCGTCAGGGGACTTTGCCCCGTGGCCCGGGCGCATCATCAGGCGGTCGACTCATGATGCGTCTCACTGCGGGTCCAGCAGAAGGCACCGCAGAGGGTTCGCCCTGAGGGGCGGCGGGGCCACCAACCCTGTCGCCCCGGCCCTGCAGAACGCCGGACCGGGGCCGGAGGCGCTATCGCTACTGATACCCGGGGCCGAGGACCACGGAGATCGCGGGCGAGACATCGGTGCTCTCGACGAGATTCGTGATGTCGAGGTCCTCGGCCACGGCTTCCGCGTCGGCTCGCTGATCCTCGCCGTTGTAGAAGACGACGGAAGCGTCCACGGGGGCACCCGCCCAGTTCCCGGGGAGAGCCGACGTCCAACCGGCCGAGGCAAGCCGCCCTGCCGCCACCGTCGCCAGTCCCGGCGAGCCCGTGCCGTTGAGGACGTTGACGGTCTGGGCCCGGTCCGCCGTCCCCGCCGGATCGGCGGACGCTCCGGCGGTCGCCGTCCCGCTCGGCTCGCCCGTCGGACCGGCGGAGGCTGTACCCGAAGGCTCCGTCGTCGCCTCTCGGCCCTCCGTCGCGGAGACCGCGGGGCTTGACGACGGCGTCACTGCGTCGCTCCCTCCCGTGAGGCCGAGGCGGGGAAGGAGGAACAACGCACCCAGACCGATCAGGAGGGCCAGGACCACGACGGTGATCTTGAGTCCGAGGCCGCTCGACCGTGCCGGGACGAGCCGCTCGCGGTGGACCCCCTGGCGTGCGGACGATGCGGGGACGCGGTCGAATTCGTCCCGCGGGTGATCAGTCATGGGCGTGGGTGGTCCTTCGCTCGTCGGAGATGGCGGGACGTACTAGATGTCCGCGCCGAGCCGGCGGGCCGAGCGTGCCTTCTGCCGGGTGGACCGGAGGCGTCGCAGCCTCTTGACGAGCATCGGGTCGTGCGCGAGGGCCGCTTCGGTGTCGATGAGGGCGTTGAGCGCCTGGTAGTAGTGGGTGGCCGACATGCTGAAGAGATCGCGGATCGCCTGTTCCTTGGCGCCGGAGTACTTCCACCATTCGCGTTCGAGGGCGAGCATCCGCTGCTCGCGGTCGCCCAGGGCCAGCCGGTCGTCCGTCCCGGACGTCGCGTCGTCCGAATGCCGCTGTGGCTCGGCCATCTCCCCTGTCGCCTTCCTTCAGCGGGCACAACTGTCACTCCATGGTAGTAGGGAATGACACCACTGTCATTCGACCGGCACGGTCCGGCCGCCCGGGCGAGAATGGGGTCATGACTCCCGCCGACCCCACCCTGTTCGACCTTCCGGACCACCCTGCCGGTGGCGGCGCCGATACCACCGGCCCGGGGAACGACGGCCCGCAGGCGCCGGGGATGTCCGCCTTCCCCTTCGCTGCTCCCGCCCGTATCGGGGACCTCGTGTCCGCCGACTGGGCGGAAGCGCTCGAACCGGTGGAGCCGGTCCTCCACCGCCTCGCGGCGTCCCTCACGGAGGAGCTCGACGGCGGGCGTCGGGTCCTGCCGGACGCGGCATTGATCCTTCGCGCCTTCGTCACTCCGCTGGACAGCGTGCGGGTGGTCATCGTGGGGCAGGACCCGTACCCGACCGTCGGTCACGCCGTGGGGCTCAGCTTCGCCGTCGATCCGCGGACCCGGCCGATTCCCCGCAGCCTCGCGAACATCTACCGCGAGCTCGCCTCCGACACGGGCGCGCAACCGCCGGCGTCGGGCGATCTGTCCGGCTGGGCCGATCAGGGTGTCCTCCTGCTGAACCGCGTGCTGACCGTCCGCGCCGGCGAGGCGGCGTCGCATCGCGGGTGGGGGTGGGAGGACGTGACCGACGCCGCGATCCGTGCGCTCGTGGCGCGGGGCGGGCCGCTCGTGGCCATCCTGTGGGGCAAGGACGCGCTCCGCCTCAAGCCGCTGCTCGGCACCACGCCCACGGTCGAGTCGGTGCATCCCAGCCCGCTCTCGGCCTCCCGCGGGTTCTTCGGCTCCCGGCCCTTCACACGCACCAACGCCCTCCTGGCCCGGCAGGGCGCCGACCCGATCGACTGGACGCGTACCTAGTCGGGCCGCAGAGGGCATCGGGCGCACCCAGGCGTCGCCCGGTCGTCGCACCCGGGTGCCGCCGCGCCCGTCCAGAGGTGCCACCGCCGTCGTCGCACCCAGCTGCTCGCGCCCCGCGGCGGCGCGGCGCCCGACTACCGCCGCCTGTTCCGCTGCCGCTCGTCGGAGCTGAGCTTGCGCGTGAACGGTCGTGCCAGGTTGTCCCCGAGGACCACGCCCGCCGCGATCGCCAGCACCACCGTCAGGGCGTTGAAGAGGCCGAGCGCGCCGTCGGACATGATCTCGGACTCGGTGGTCAGCATGTACATCGAGCGGAAGATGGACAGGCCGGGGTAGAGGAACAGCACGGCGGGAACCGCGACCACGAGCTGCGGGGCGCCGAGCCGGAGGGCCACGACACGCGAGAGTCCACCGATCAGGATGGCCGCGAGAGCGGGCGCCAGCCGGTACCCGACGCCCGCCGCCACGGCGCTGATCATGAGGAGGTATCCGGCGACGGCGACGAGCGACGTGGGGATCACGAGCTTCACGTCGGTCTGCTCGGCAATGCAGATCATGGCCACGGCAACGAACGTCAACACCGCCACCACAGGCCACGGATACTGGCTGCCGGTCGCCTCGAAGACGTCGAGCGCGGGGATCCCGATCGCCGATCCGGCGACGAGGGCGACGGCGATGCCGGCCACGAGCGCCGCGAAGACGAGGATCGCCGAGAGGTACCGGCCCGCGGCCGTGACCGGGAATCCGTTGATGGCATCCTGGGTGGCCGAGACGAGCCGGCCGGTCGGCAGGAGCAGCAGGATGCCGCCCACCACCACCAGGGCGGGGGTGATAGGCACCTGGAGCCACCAGAACAGCATCGCGATAAGGGTGACCAGCGCGGCCGAGGTGGCCACGGAGAAGAACTCCGGGACGCGCCACTCCCCCAGCTTGCGGCTGACCAGGTCGACGAGGATGCAGCTGATGAAGCCGACGAGCGAGCCGAGCAGGGTCCCGCCGACGAAAGCCACGATGGCCGCGGAGAAGATGCCGAACGCGGCGGTCACCATCCAGCGCGGGAAGGGTTTGGGCCGGTGGGTGATCTCGTCGAGCCGCTGGGCGGCCTCGGTACGGGAGACCCCGCCGTCGGCGATGTCGGAGACGAGCCGGTGGATGGCCGTGAGCCCCGCGTAGTTGTTCGTCCACGAACGGACCACCCGCAGCACCGTCGTCGGCGTCTGGTCCTTCGCCGAGTAGTTGATGATCACCGACTGGTTGGTGATGTCCACCTCGATGTGGTCGAGGCCGAAAGCGGCCGTGACCGCGATGATGCTCGTCTCGACCTCGAGGGCGCCCGCACCGTACCGGAACATGGTCTCGGCGAGGTTCAGGGCGAAGTCGAGGGCCTTGCGTGCACCGGCGTCGGGCCCGCCGACCTGGATCGTCGGGTTCGCGTAGGGGCTGCCGGCCAGCCGCTCCACGATGCTCATCGCCTGGGTTGGCGGAGCCTCGCCCTGCACGAGGCGGCGGAGCACATTCCGGGCCGCCGCGTTGGACCGGCTCGACGACGGTACGCTCTGCGGCGTCGTGGGCAGCGCATCCGTGGGCCTCGTGACGGGCTGCCGCTGACGGGACGCCCGGGGGGGTCTGGGTTCCGACGGCGGACGCTTCGGTGGCGCCGCGGGCCTGCCCTTCCGGCCGGTCCCTCCCGTGCCGGCCGCCAGTTGCCGCTTCTCGTCGTCGGAGGGGTCGAAGGGCCGCCGGATCACCGGGAGCGCCTCCGCCATGGGCGACGGATCAGGGGGCCGGGGCCCATCCGCCGGGGTCGAACCGTCTTTCACAGCGGCCTTTCATGCGTCGATCACCGCGCCCTCCGCGGGCCCTTGCTCAGTAGAACGGCTGATGCGTGCGTCGCCAGTAGATCTGACGCGCCACACGCTCCCCGATCGTGTTCCACACACGGTATTTCCACCCGCTGACCACGAGGTCGTAGCACCCGGCGTAATCCGTCACCGTCTTGGTGAAGCTCGTCTTGAACAGTCCCAGGCCGTGGTGCGGATGGTCCTTGTCCTTCAGCCGGTCGCTCGGCGGAGTGCCGCAGAAGTCGTACTCGACGATCCCGAACTCGTCCTTGAGGTCCGTGATGGCCTGCCACTGCACGAGATGGGAGTCCCCGTACTGGGTCCTCCCCGGGCGGGACCCGCCGTCCTTGTAGGTGCCCTTCGTGCCGTAGTTGACCACGAACGCGCCGACCGAGGGCTGCCCGTCCTCGTACACGAAATAGAAGCGTCCCTGCCCGGCGTCGACGAAGTTCTGCCAGAAGCGGCTGTAGTACTCGAACGAGCGCATGCGCGCGGCCGATCGGTCCTCGATGTGGGCCATGAGCGAGTACATGGCCTGGAAGGTCTCCTGCGTGGGCTCCATGCGCCGGACCTCGACGCCCTCACGGATGGCCCTGCGGACCGCGTTGCGACCGCGCGAGTGGAGGTTCCGGAGGAGCTGGTTCGCGTCCGGGGTGGTGTCCAGGATGGCCGTGCTGTCGTTGGGCTGCAGGTTGAAGGTCTTGACGAGTCCCGCAGCCTGCAGCGTGTCCCGCACCTCCGGGCCGTCCACGAGGTCCGGTTCCACCTTGATCGCGAAGACGTTGTGCCCTTCCCTGCGGGCCAGGTCGGCGACGGCGCGTGCCGCGGCGGGCACATGGTCGGCGTCGGGGACCGCCGGGCCCTTGATGAGGTACCACAGCGCCCCGGTGACGGGGACCTTCTTCTCCAGGACGAGGGTGTGGGTGGTGTATCCCGGACCGTCGAGGACCACGAAGCGCGGCCGCCACCCGTGGTGGGATTTCACCTCTGCGAACGCGAGGGAGGAAAGCATGTTGCCCCCGCCGGGGTTCCCGGTCACGAGCGAATCCCAATCCCGCTGCTCCGTCCCGGTGGCGAAGCGAGCGCTGAAGTCGACCAAGATTCCTCATTCACGGGTGGGGGCTACCGAAGGACGCGCACAAGTCTAGCGGCTGCGCACTACCTCTTCGCGTCGCATGACGCACTGGTTGCCTCGGGAACCGTTTTTCCTGTACTCGCCCCGTCGGGGTGGCTAGCATCGGCGCTATGGACTTCAGATACCTCGGCAACAGCGGCTTCAAGATCTCGGAAATCACGTACGGCAACTGGCTCACCCACGGATCGCAGGTGGAGAACGACGTCGCCACCCAGTGCGTGCGTGCGGCGCTCGACGTCGGCATCACCACCTTCGACACCGCGGACGTGTACGCGAACACCGCGGCGGAGACCGTCCTCGGTGAAGCGCTCAGGGGCGAGCGGCGCCAGTCGCTCGAGATCTTCACGAAGGTCTGGGGCCCCACCGGACCCAAGGGGCACAACGACGTCGGGCTGTCCCGCAAGCACATCATGGAGTCGATCGACGGGTCCCTGCAGCGCCTGCAGACGGACTACGTCGACCTCTATCAGGCGCACCGATACGACTACGAGACGCCGCTCGAGGAGACGATGCAGGCGTTCGCTGACATCGTGCGCCAGGGCAAGGCCCTGTACATCGGGGTCAGCGAGTGGACGGCCCAGCAGATCCGCGACGGCCACGCCCTCGCGAAGGACCTGGGCTTCCAGTTCATCTCCAACCAGCCCCAGTACTCGATGCTGTGGCGCGTCATCGAGGGCGACGTCGTCCCCACGTCCGAGGAACTCGGGCTGTCGCAGATCGTCTGGTCGCCCGTCGCCCAGGGCGTGTTGACCGGGAAGTACACGCCGGGTGCCCAGCCCGAGCAGGGCACCCGGGCCTCGGACGACAAGGGCGGCGCGGACATGATCAAGCGCTGGATGAGCGACGAGGTGCTCACAGGTGTGCAGAAGCTCGCGCCGATCGCCGACGGTGTGGGTCTCACGATGGCGCAGCTGGCGATCGCGTGGGTGCTGCAGAACAAGAACGTCGCCTCCGCGATCATCGGCGCCTCCCGGCCCGAGCAGGTGAAGTCGAACGCCGTCGCCGCGGGCGTGACGCTCGAGGACGACGTCCTGGCGGCGATCGACGACGCGATCGGTGACCTCGCCGAGACGGACGTGGCGAAGACCGTCTCCCCCGAGACGCGGCCCGTCTGATGGCGGCGGCGACCGGCCCCCTGACCATCGCGGTCACGGGTTCCAACGGGAAGCTGGGACGCAGTGTCGTCCGCGGCCTGCGCGAGGCCGGGCACTCCGTCCTCGAACTCGACCAGCACGGCGAGCGCACCCCTACCTTCCTTCGCATCGACCTGCGGGACTACGGCCAGGTCCTCGATGCGCTCCTCGGTGTCGACGACCGGCACTCCGGCCTCGACGCCGTCGTGCACCTCGGGGCCATCCCGGCTCCCGGTCTCCAGGCGGACGCCGCGACTTTCCACAACAACATGACCGCCACCTACAACGTCTTCCAGGCCTGCAGGCGGGCCGGCATCAAGCGGGTCGTGTACGCCTCCAGTGAGACCGTGCTGGGGCTGCCGTTCGACACCCCGCCCCCGTACATCCCGGTCGACGAGGAGTACCCGGCCCGGCCCGAGAGCACCTACTCCCTCGTCAAGCACCTCGAGGAGCAGCTGGCGATCGAGCTGACGCGCTGGGATCCGCAGCTGAGCATCACGGCGCTGCGCTTCTCGAACGTCATGGACCCGGAGGACTATGCCGAGTTCCCGTCCTTCGACGCGGATGCCACTGCCAGGAAGTGGAACCTGTGGGGCTACATCGACGGCCGGGACGGCGCCCAGGCCGTGGCGAAGGCCCTCGAGAACGCGGCGCCGGGCTTCGACCGCTTCATCATTGCGGCCGCCGACACCGTCATGAGCCGTGCCAGCGCGGAGCTGGCGGCCGAGGTGTTCCCAGGGGTGGAACTGACGCGCGAGGTGGGCGAGCACGAGACGCTCCTCTCGATCGACAGGGCCCGGCGGACGTTGGGGTACGAGCCCAGGCACAGCTGGCGCGACCACGTCTAGGTCGACCCACCCCAGCAGGTGCTCGACGGTCCGGGCCACAGTGCGAACTGTCGCCCGGACCCGATCATCAGTAGGCTGATGATTTTGATGCGCAGCACCGACGAAAGGCAGAGACGATGACCGAAAACCTTCCCGACGAGGAACTGACCATTCTGGACGAAGAGCCCGAGGTGCCGAACGATGCGCTCGCACCGGAAGCGTTCGATCCGGTCCTCGAGGGCCGGCCGGACAGCTACGAGGGTGCCGCGGAGGTCGACCCCGACCACTGGCAGGAGGACCCCCTGCTGCAGGACGAACCCGGGGTGACCGGCGCCGTCGCCGATGAGAACGGCGCCGCCATCGTCGGCGAGGAAGGCATCCTCAGCGACCAGACCCTCCGCACCGAGACCGCCGAGGCCCGGTACGAGCACGGCGACGAGCAGTACCCACCGGAGGAGCCGATGCTCGGCGAGGCCGCCGCCGACGTCGATTTCGGCATGATGGAGGACGACGAGGTCGACGCCAGCGACGATCCCGCGAACCGCGGAGGTTCCCCGCTGAGCGCGATCGACGAGCAGGACAGCGAGTAGCGCCCACCGCGCGATGCACGACGAAGCCCCGGGTACACCCCGGGGCTTCGTCGTCCCCGCATCCGGAGCCCGTGACGCAGCACACATCCGGAATACGCCCCGGTGGGCCCCGGTTGCCGCCAGTAGACATCGACCGGAAAGTAGGACCTCGTGAAACTGTTCTCCCCCCTCACGCTCGGCACGCTCGAACTCCCGAACCGCGTGGTGATGGCGCCGCTCACCCGGGTCCGCTCGGGGGACGCGGGCATCCCGGGCGACCTCGTCGTCGAGCACTACCGGCAGCGCGCCTCCCTCGGCCTGATCGTCAGCGAGGGAACCTACCCCAGCCACGCCGGCCAGGGCTTCCCGGGCCAGCCGGGCCTGGTCGAGGACGAGCAGCTCGCGGGCTGGAAGCGGGTCACGGACGCCGTCCACGCGGACGGCGGGCGGATCGTCGCGCAGGTCATGCACGCGGGCCGGGTGACCCATCCCGACACGAACGGCGGGCACGAGGTGGTGGCCCCCAGCGCCGTCGCCATCGACGGCGTCACGCGCACCCGCACGGGCAAGCAGCCGTACCCGGTGCCGCACGCCCTCACCACCGAGGAGCTTCCGGGCATCATCGACGAGTTCGTCACCGCCTCGCGGAAGGCCATCGACGTCGCAGGATTCGACGGCGTCGAACTGCACGGGGCCAACGGCTACCTGCTGCACGAGTTCCTCTCCCCCGAGTCGAACCTGCGCGAGGACTCCTACGGCGGATCACCCGAGAAGCGTGCACAGTTCCTGATCGAGCTCGTCACGGCCGTCGTGGCAGAGGTCGGCGCGGAGAAGGTCGGCCTGCGGATCTCGCCGGCGCACAACATCCAGGACGCGCTCGAGACGGAGGCAGCCGACGTCCACGCGACCTACGGCACGCTGGTCGACGCCCTCCGCCCGCTGAAGCTCGCCTACCTCAGCGTCCTCCACGCCGATCCCACGGGGGAACTGGTCCAGGATCTGCGGACGCGCTTCGGCGGTCCCGTCCTGATCAACAGCGGGTTCGGCGTGATCACGAACCGTGACGAGGCCATCGCCATCCTCGAGGACGGGGTGGGCGACGCCGTCGTCGTCGGCCGTCCCGCCATCGCGAACCCCGACCTCGCCCGCCGGTGGCAGGAGAACCTGCCGGAGAACGAGCCGAACCCGGCCACGTTCTACTCGACCGGCGCCGAGGGATACACGGACTACCCGTTCTACGACGGCACGGCGCAAGCCGGCTAGGACACCCGCGGGCGCCGGCCGGCACCCGCACCAGCACACCGGAGGGGGGGGGGGGGGGGGGGGGGAGGGGGGGGGGGGGGGGGGGGGGGGGGGGGGGGGGGGGGGGGGGGGGGGGGGGGGGGGGGGGGGGGGGGGGGGGGGGGGGGGGGGGGGGGGGGGGGGGGGGGG